>NC_020888.1:1943214-2262857 GCF_000355675.1 Thalassolituus oleivorans MIL-1
TGTCCGGAAAGATCCACACATGCAGCTGATAAAACACAGCGGTTGGCCCGGCAATCAAAACGACCACGCCAACAAAAATCAACAACCCAACAAAGATACCAAGCTGCACCTTCCAGCGCGGACGCACTTTATGGATGCGCAGGATAATTAAGCCAGCCAATAATATAAGCAGTGCTATCGCTCCAGCGAGATCAAGCTTATCAATGAGATTAGCAACATCTTGCAAATGTACGATTTCGCTGTCGTGCAATAAGGCCTTGGTTTTACCAAATTTATCCGTGAACTGAATGTCTGCCAGCCCTTTACCGCCAGCATGCACCGCATCTGAAATTTGATTAAACAAATACACATGGTCTGCTTTGCTCAGGTCGTTTAGCCCGTGAATATACTTATTTCGAGGTCCATAATGATCTATGTGCTCGCCGATATCGTATACGTCATACCATATGTCATAGCTGTAATGCAGACGCTCATGGACATGCCAACTGGCCATCAAACTAACAAGTAATAGACTCAGGAGCACCACAAACCAAAGAGGCTGTCGCCAGCTCACGCTGAAGCACCTTCAACTTCAAGCCAGAATGCAGATATACACTCAGCAATCGCCGGAGCAGTACTTGCGTCGAGATGAAAGTGATGATGCCCAGAGCATTCAACAAACCGGCAATCATCAATGACACCCAAGCGATCTTTAAACATAGCTTCCGGTATTAAACCGTCCGCGGCACGAATAGCCATAACCGGTGCTTTAATCGCAGCCAAAGTTGCTCTCACTTGCGACTCGGTTAAGCGCAGACGAGAAGCAAGGCGTAAACGTGGGTCGGTAGACCACTCCAACTCACCCGGCTCACCACCAACTGCTGGCTGTAAATTGCGCTCAACCACAGGACCAATACATTCGCCAGTCAACACGCTAGAGCCGCGTAAACGAGCACTCAGAGCTTGATCAAAATCCGCAAATTTTCGGGATGGACGCACTAACTGTTGCTGTGCCAGCACACCCTCGCGTAATTGATTTGCCAGCCGATCCTCGGGGGTTGTTAGTGGCCCCGCTGCATCTAGCATAACGACAGACTTCACTAACTCCGGAAAAGCCGCACTAAGAAACATGGCGGTAGCACTGCCCATTGAATGGCTTAACAAGTGAATTGGCTGGCCGAATTGCTGGCATACCTGCCACAGAACATCGGTATAACCCCAGATAGAATAGTCAGCATCAGCACCCTTCCATGGTGATTTACCATGCCCAGGAAGATCTAGTGCAATGATTCGGTGATTTGAAAGCAAAGGGGCTAGAGCTGAAAAACTGGCGGCATTATCCAGCCAGCCATGCAGTGCAACGACAGGAACCCCTGCATGTTGCGAATGCCAATCTAAGCCGTGCAACCCCGACATCTGATCGGAAAACAACTGACTCATCCGAGCATTTCACGCAGTAGTTGATGAATCTGCTCAGCAGTATCTTCGGGATGTTCAAATGGAAACATATGACCTCCTGGCAACCAGCGTACCTTCATATTGAGTCGACTTTGCATATGGGCGCCATTCACGCGTCGAAAGATATCACTGTCTCGTCCCCCAATAACAGCACCAGGAACCATTAGATTATGTATGGGGCGAAGCGTGTGTGGAATAGATCGCCAGATACTAGCCTCAATCTCTGGGTTAAAACGCAACCTGAGACCGCCTTCAAATGGTTCCGTACCAGCTTTAACGTAGTCCATAAGGCAGCGTTCATCAAAACGTTTCATTAGCGTCTTGCCGCGGAAATAATCCATCGCTTCATCGAAGCTGGCCCATTCAGTGCGGCGTTCCTCAGTTCGGCGAATCGGCATAAAGCGTTCAATCAATCCAAATCGCTTAGCGAACTGCAATCCTCTAGCTTGAACTGTGGTTAGCAATGGTGAATCCAACATGACGAAGGCTTTAACAAGATCAGGGCGTTTGAATGCCACCATCATGCTTAGGACGCCACCCAATGAGTGTCCTACGGCAATCACGGGCTGCTGATACTGCGTCTCAAAATAATGGATAAGTTCGCGTTCAAGATGAGGCCAGTTATCCGTCACAGGAAACAAAGGGTTGTGACCAAATCTATCAGTGTGTCGGACATCGTAATGCGGCGCCAAAAAGCTAGCAATCGTGTCGTAGCTGCCGCCGGGAAAGCCATTGGCGTGAGATAGGTGAAGAATGTCTTTCATAATACGTTCGAGTGACTACTGCAAAGCTACAAAGCTGTTAACCTAGCGCCTGTACCCAATATCGACAAGGTGAATTTACGGCTAGAATCAGTTAGTTAAAGCCATATGGTAAAGCAACACAGGAATTACAGTACTTACTCGACGCACCCTGGATACCAAACTGCGCTCACTTGCATACAGCCAGCAGCGTAGACATCCCCCTCAAGTACCCAGCACTCTCCTGTCGACCAAGGCTGATCAAGCACCTGCCCCTCAACCAGCAAAGAGGCCACCCTTCCGACCAGCGGCAGATGAGAAACAATAATCACATCGCTAGTGAGTTGAGTTAATAGCTCAACAGCTAACTGCGCCGATGTATCAGGAGTCAGTACTTCTTGCAATGCGGGTTCTGGCAAACCGACTTCATCACAGATATGTTCAGCCGTTTGTCGCGCCCGAATATACGGGCTCGACAAAACTTGCGCAGCGGTAAAGTCACGAGAGCGAAGCCATTTCCCAGCAGCGACTGCCTGATCATGCCCCTGCGGCTGAAGAACGCGCTCAGCATCCAAGTCGCCTCCAGGAACCGCCGCGCCGTGCCTTACAATAACTAAACGCATAGCTTAATCCGCGTCAGGCCAATCTTGGAAAGGATAAGGCTTATCCTCGCTAGCACCCGACAGGTAGTGAACCACCTGTGCCAAGTACTTTCCTAAGGAGCTACCAAAATCTCTTAGCGCATGATTCGGCTCACCACTAACGAGCTGAAACCCCCATTGTGCAATCGTTAGCAACAACAGCACTAAATCCAGCACTCGATACACCACAAAAAAACCAACCAGATACAACGTCTTTAACCAAAAGGCATCAGACGCCACACTTTTTTTCAATTCGCTCATGTTCTACTCGTTTTAAATTTCATGTTTAGGCAATGCAAACTCAACGTCAGATGCATAATCACCCGTCATCAAGCCTTGGGCGACATCCTTAGGTTGCGCTCCGTTAAACAATATTTCATAAGCGCCCATAACCAGCGGCATATAAATATCAAGCTCAATTGCTCGCGCTCGCACATACTTCAGAGTATTCACCCCCTCTGCAACCTCACCCAGTTCTTTTATCGCATCCTCGAGGGTCTTGCCTTGACCTATGGCATAACCAACGCGGTAATTACGACTGAGGGGCGACATACAGGTCACTACAAGATCGCCAACACCAGCCAGACCTAAGAAAGTTAATGGGTTAGCACCAAGTGCGACCGCAAAGCGACTCATCTCAGCCAGCGAGCGAGTAATAATCATACTCTTAGTATTTTCACCCATCCCAAGCGCCGCAACGAAACCAGACACGATGGCATAAATGTTCTTCAAAGCGCCACCTAGCTCCACACCATAAAGGTCGTTCGAAGCATAAACTCGGAAGTAGCTACAGCTAAGAGCATCTTGAACATTGCGTCGCAACTCACTGTTTTCACTAGCAATTACAGTTGCCGCCAATTCCCTTTTACCAATCTCCTTGGCGAGGTTAGGCCCACTTAACACACCAACTGGGTTGTTTGGGCAAATTTCCGCCAACACCTGACTCATCAACAAAAAGCCATCATGCTCAATACCTTTCGTTGTACTGATTAGTGCTTGTTCTGGTTTTAGTTCTGCCGCAAACGATGTAACGACTTGGCGCACCGAATGACTAGGTACCGACACAAAAATAACATCGGCGTCTTTTACTGCTGCAAGTAAATCGGTAGTCGCTTTCAGTTCGGGATTAAGTGCTACCCCAGGAAGATAATCCGGATTGGTGTGACTTGTATTGATGGCGCTTGCAACAACTTCGTTGCGCATCCACTGCACTGTTTGAATTTGATTGTCTGCCAAGATATTGGCCACAACCGTGCCAAAGCTACCGCCGCCAATCACCGCTGCGCGCTGGATATCCACATAACCCCCTATGAAAAACGCCGAGCCTATCGACGATAAAAGAACTTCAACCTACGTTGGTATTAGCTATGACTGCGATCCGATTCTAGCGAATCGACGAGTTCTTTGAATGTGTTTTTGTTTTTCTCGTTCAAACTCATCAGCACTCGATGAGCGGCGATAACTTGCTCGCGCGCCTCATCCTCACACAATGAATCTGCCACCCACTCCTGAAAGCTTGCTTCGTCTTTAAAAGGCTCATCAACAATATGAAAAACCTGATCAAAACCCATGCTGAGCAATATTCGAGTGATACCAGGATTCGGGCTCGAAATAGTCGGAACAATTCCGAAACGGTCACGGCACAAAATAGAAATTTTAGCGATTTGTCCCAAGGTCGTACTGTCGACGCCATCCGCAGCCGACAAATCAACGATAACGTTATCGAAATCAGGACGCGCTAAAATGTCGTCCAGATAGCGCTCTAGTGTGGAACATAGATTCAGACGCACATCTCCCAATAAGCGGATAATGTGCATGCGCTGGTGAAAAGCGACTTGTACCCTACCTGATGTCATAACTTGCCTCGGCTTATACTCGCCATCGCAATATCATCGGGGACCTCAAGATCCTCGTTGAGACCGAGCATGTTGCCCAGCTGCTCAAGACCACCTTTGCTTGCCGACGTGAGTCGCAACAAAGAAGCCTCCTTATCATTCAAGGACGATTCTTTCATGATTTCCAGTATTCCGTCAGAAAAGAGCAAAAGATTGAAGTTTTCTGGCAACGTCATCTCATAATCTAGATATTCGGCCTCAGGGAAAAGCCCCACTGGCATACCACGCCCTTCCAAATACCGACTACCTTCATCCGTCACGAGAACCGGCATCGGGAAATGCCCGCCAACACTGTAACGCAACGAGTTAGTTCGGGTGCAGAACACGCCATAAAACATGGTTAAGTGCTTTTCTAGCTCAGACGCTAATAGCTCGCCATTGATGCGATCAAGCACCTGTGAGGGATACAACAAATCGCTGCTGGAACCACGGTGAAAGTTCCGGCGTAAGCGATAGGTGAGATTTTTGAGCAAAACCGTCACGAAAGCCGATGAGGCGCCATGCCCGGATACATCCGCAATGTAAAATACGATGCGATTTTCATCAAGCTCAAAGTAATCGAGAAAATCCCCGCTTAACAACAGCGACGGTATAATGCGATGTTCGCAATGCAAGCCATCAAAATCGAGAGGGTCTGGCAACATACGCAATTGCGCTTGTCGACCCGCAAGCTGGTCGGCTCTGAGCTCTTCTAAGCCAAGGCGCAGCTCACGATTGTTTTTTTCAAGATGATCGCGGTAAGCACTGTTTTCAGCCTCTAGCTGACTGCGTTCTAATGCTTTACGCACTGAATGCTGCAACACTTCCAGATCCATGATGGGCTTAACGAGGTAGTCCTCCGCGCCTAAACGCAAGGCACGGACGACGTCATCCATAACCCCTGCACCAGAGACGACAATCACTGGTAAATCAGGTTGTTTGGACTTTATTCGCTCTAACAACTCAATGCCGTTCATTCCCGGCATTTTAAGATCACAGATTACCGCATCGACGGTTTGATGGCTCAACAGTTCCCATGCATCAGCGGCACTGGCCGCACTCAGCATGTCGTAGTCGCAATCATCTAAGTACGCAAAAATACTATCGCGAACCGTTGAATCATCGTCAATGACCAGCACTTTTGCGGCCATTCGTGTCTCCCAACACCTACACAATGGGCGAACACTAACGCCATCTGCTCGGCCTTGCAATGCTTTAGCAACCTTTGTCGTAACTGCTGCAAATGACTGTATTTTTGGCACGAAGGATGCTGCAATTTCAGAAGTATGATTTTACGTCGGTTTTTCGACATCCTATCAGGAGCTATTGCATGAGCTATAACGCCCGCCAATATCAAGAAAAACGTCATTTCATTCGTATGCAAATCGACGCCCCCGCCAGCCTCCGCTTAAGCAGCGGTGAAGAAATCGACCTAACCTGCTTAGATCTAAGTAGCTGCGGCGTGCAATTGCAGAGTGATAAGCCGCTTCCATTGGGTGCTTCAGCTGAACTGTGTCTCAGCAGTTGTGGTGGCCCCGTGGCGCCGCTGTCAGCAAAAATCAAACTTTGCCGACACGAGTCCATCTCTGATAGCGAATACCGCACAGGTGCGGTGATAGAGAGCTTTCTGTAGAACTCGCAACTAGAGTCATTACCCAACTGTTACCGTAGGTATCATTGGGTAATGGCTTTGTAAGCTAATAATCCGCGCAAAAACAAAAAAACCGGCTATTGCCGGTTTTTCGCACTACATTTTCACTCGCAGTAGAGCTTATTTAAAATAAGCATTGTCCGCTTTCGTATGATCGGTGACATCACGCACCGCAGTGATCTCTGGGATCTTAGCAATCAAACTCGCCTCAACCCCATCCTTGAGGGTCATGTCGACCGCACTGCAGCCCTGACAACCGCCGCCAAACTTCAAAACCGCAACACCATCTTCAGTAAACTCAACCAAGCTGACATCGCCACCGTGAGCGGCCAAACCTGGATTAATTTCGGTGTACAACAAATAATTAATGCGTTCTTCGACTGGGCTATCGGCATTCACTTTCGGCATCTTGGCGTTTGGCGCCTTGATGGTTAGCTGACCACCCATGCGATCTTTAGCAAAATCAATCAACGACTCTTCCAAATAAGGAATGCTCATCGCTTCAACATACACAAGCAACTTAGCCATTTCTTGGATGACATCATTTGCGCTAACCTCTTCAGGTCGGCAATAAGCTAGGCAAGTTTCTGCATGGCGAGTCCCTGGCTGGGTGATGAAAATACGAACAGCCATCCCCGGTACGCTCTGTTTGTCGAGCAGCGATGCCAAGTACTCTTCTGCATCCGGAGTAATGGTTACGTAAGTTGTCATGTGGTACCCCTCTAAATAATGCCTGCATTGTACCTGATTCGACGCCTTCTACGAAATACCCTAGCAAAACAGTTGGGTAAGACAACCTGTTCTGGCTCTGCTACAATTCGTCGCCTTTTTTACATCGTTTAAATATTGAACCGTTACCATGAGTCAGCTTAAGCCTATGTCTGCCAATCTCACTGAACTACGCCAAGCCCGAATCGCGCAATTGAAACGCAATATGCTTGAGCGCATCCATATTCTTGACGGCGGCATGGGGACGCTTATTCAGTCGCACCAGCTTGAAGAAAAAGACTATCGTGGTGTGCGCTTTGCCGACCTTCACCAAGAAGTGAAAGGCAATAACGACCTATTGGTACTGACTCAGCCTGAAATCATAGCCGGTATTCATCGCCAATATTTTATGGCCGGTGCCGATATTGTTGAGACCAACACGTTTAACTCAACTCGTGTTTCTCAAGCCGACTACCACCTACAAGACTTAGTGGTCGAACTTAACCGTGAAGCCGCCGCCCTAGCGCGTCGTGTGGCGGAAGAAGTTGAAGCTGAAACAGGTATTCCACGCTACGTGGCTGGGGTTTTAGGACCAACCAGTAAAACGGCCTCAATTTCTCCTGATGTGAATGACCCCGGCTACCGCGCCATTACATTCGATCAATTGGTAGAAGAATACATTGAAGCAACCGAAGGCCTAATGGCGGGCGGTGCCGATCTTATTTTGATCGAAACGGTATTCGATACACTGAATGCTAAAGCAGCGATATTTGCAGTGCAGGAAGTGTTTGAGCGCTGCGGCGAAGAGTTGCCGATCATGATTTCTGGCACTATTACCGACGCCAGTGGCCGTACACTAACCGGTCAAACAGCAGAAGCCTTCTGGAACTCAGTCGCTCATGCTAAGCCTTTAACCATCGGCTTAAACTGTGCGCTAGGCGCCGAAGAGCTGCGTCCACATATCGAAGAATTATCGAATAAGGTTTCAACCTTCATTTCTGCACACCCCAATGCGGGTTTGCCGAATGAATTTGGTGAATACGACCAGTCAGCTGCAGACATGGCGGTTATCGTTGAAGAGTTCGCTTCCAGTGGCTTCTTAAACATCATCGGCGGTTGCTGTGGCACGACTCCGGCGCACATCAAAGCCATTGCTGATGCTGTTAAAAAACACAAGCCGCGCGTGATTCCGGACATCAAACCGGCGTGCCGTTTAAGTGGTCTAGAGCCATTTAACTTCGACGAAACTAGCTTGTTCGTTAACGTCGGCGAACGTGCCAACGTCACCGGCTCCGCCAAATTCAAACGTCTGATCATCAATGAAGATTACGATGAAGCCCTGAGCATTGCCCGCCAGCAAGTTGAGAGCGGCGCACAAATCATCGACATCAACATGGATGAAGGCATGCTGGATTCCGAAGCAGCTATGGTGCGCTTCCTAAACCTAATTGCCTCAGAGCCCGATATCTCGCGCGTGCCTATCATGGTTGATTCCTCTAAATGGGAAATCATTGAAGCCGGCCTTAAGTGCATTCAGGGCAAAGCGGTTGTGAACTCGATCTCGCTAAAAGAAGGCAAAGAAGAGTTTATTGCTAAAGCCAAGCGTTGCATGCGCTATGGCGCAGCGGTTGTGGTAATGGCATTCGACGAGAAAGGCCAAGCCGATACCGAAGCGCGCAAAAACGAAATTTGTGAGTTGTCTTATCGTATTTTGGTAGATGAAGTTGGCTTTTTACCAGAAGACATTATTTTCGATCCAAACATATTCGCCGTGGCCACCGGTATCGAAGAACACAACAACTACGCCGTTGATTTCATCAACAGCTGTAAATTCATTACCGACAACCTGCCCCACGCTAAGATCTCCGGCGGCGTCAGTAACGTGTCCTTCTCGTTCCGTGGGAACGAGCCTGTCCGTGAAGCAATTCACTCGGTATTCCTGTATCACGCCATTCAAAATGGCATGAGCATGGGGATCGTTAACGCTGGTCAGCTAGCGGTATACGATGACCTGCCAGCCGAATTAAAAGAGCGTGTTGAAGATGTCATCCTTAACCGTCGCGAAGACGGTACTGATCGCATGCTTGAAATTGCGGAAAAATACCGCGGCGATGGCTCAGTCAAAGAAGAAGAAACTCAAGAATGGCGTAATCTTCCGGTACGCGAACGCTTAACTCATGCCTTAGTAAAAGGCGTAAACACCTTCGTCGTTGAAGACACCGAAGAAGCGCGGCACCAGTTTGCTCGCCCAATTGAGGTGATTGAAGGCCCGCTTATGGATGGCATGAACGTGGTCGGAGACCTATTTGGTTCCGGCAAAATGTTCCTACCGCAAGTTGTTAAAAGCGCGCGCGTAATGAAGCAAGCGGTTGCCTACCTATTACCATTTATCGAAGCTGAAAAAGACGGCAAGTCTGAAACTCAGGGAAAGATTCTGATGGCAACGGTAAAAGGTGACGTGCACGATATCGGCAAGAATATTGTTGGCGTGGTCCTGCAATGTAACAACTTCGAGGTAATTGACCTCGGTGTTATGGTGCCTGCAGAAAAAATCCTGAAAGTCGCCAAAGAAGAAAACGTCGATATTATTGGCCTTTCTGGTTTGATCACCCCATCACTGGATGAAATGGTTCACGTCGCGCGTGAAATGCAACGCCTTAACTTCCATTTGCCATTGATGATTGGTGGTGCAACCACCTCGAAGGCCCATAACGCCGTTAAAATCGAGCCACAATACAAGAACGACATCGCTGTTTATGTTGCCGATGCATCACGAGCAGTGGGTGTTGCGCAAAAACTGGTCAATCCACAAGCTAAGATCGACTTTATTGCCGAGCTGCGCGAAGAGTACGAAACAGTGCGCGCACGCAACGCCAATCGCAAACAAAAGGCGCTTTTGCCTTACGAAACCGCGATCAGCAAAGGCTATCAAGGCGACTGGGATAATTATCAGCCACCGGCACCTCTAAAACCTGGCATTCATGTATTCAGCGATTTCGACTTAGCCGATTTAGTGAAGTACATCGACTGGACGCCGTTCTTCTTCTCATGGGAGCTGGCGGGCAAATTCCCGCGCATTCTTGAAGACGAAGTGGTGGGCGAAGCGGCAACTAACCTTTTCAAAGACGCTCAAGCCATGCTGAAACGCATCGTCGATGAGAAGCTCTTCAATGCTCGCGCCGTTGTCGGCATATGGCCAGCACAGCGTCGCGGCGCAGATGATTTGGTGGTATTCAACGAAGATGGCAGTGAAGAAATTGCGATACTTCACCACTTACGTCAGCAAACCGATAAACCAAATGCCCAGCCGAACTATTCACTGGCAGATTTCGTGGCACCAGAAGGTACTAAGCAAGACTACATTGGCGGTTTTGTGGTGACCTCCGGCATTGAAGCCGAAGAGCTGGCCAAGCGCTATGACAAAACCCACGATGATTACAACAGCATCATGATCAAGGCGTTGGCTGATCGTTTGGCCGAAGCATTTGCTGAGCGCATGCATGAAATTGTGCGCAAAGAGATCTGGGGCTATGCCGCCGATGAGAAACTCAGCAATGAAGAGCTAATTAAAGAAACCTATAAAGGTATTCGTCCGGCACCGGGCTACCCTGCCTGCCCAGACCACACCGAAAAGGCAACCTTGTTCCGCCTTCTGAATGCTGAGCAACATACCGGCGTCAATCTCACCGAGAACTTCGCCATGTATCCAACTGCGTCGGTTAGCGGCTGGTATTTCTCTCATCCGGAGGCGAAATACTTTGGCCTAGGCAAGATCGATAAAGATCAGGTGACTAGCATTGCCGAACGCAAAGGAATGGAACTCGACACCATGGAACGTTGGCTATCGCCTAACCTTAGTTACGATAGATAATGACGACTCGCGCCATACATCTACTTACCCGTGCCAGCGGCGTAAGTAGAGATCGTTTGGATCGAATTCTAGTCATTGGCTTACCGATTATCGGTGGCATGGTGTCACAAAGCGTCATCAATTTAATCGATGCGCTGCTAGTCGGTAGGATTAGCGGCACGGCGCTAGCAGCGGTCGGTATTGGCAGTTACGCCAGCTTCATCATTGTCTCTATGATGATGGGATTATCCGCTGCGGTGCAGGCCATTGTATCGCGACATTTCGGTGCCAAGCGTTACCAGCAAATGACCGAACCTATGTTGGCAGGCTTGTTTCTGACTATCGTGGTCGGAATACCCTTTACTCTGCTATTTATCGGGATATCCCCAAGCTACCTCGGGCTTTTTACCCGCGATCAAGCCGTTCTAGATATTGCCATTCCTTATTTCGATTGGCGCACTGCGGCGTTGGCATTCGTAGGCATGGGCTTTGTCTTTCGTGGTTTCTGGAGTGGCATTGGCGAATCAAAGATTTACCTTAAAATCTTACTTTTCATGCACGCAACCAACGCGATTGTTAGCTACTTTCTTATGTTCGGCCTGAGTGAATTTCTCGGCCCAAACACATGGCAAGGCCTAGGGACTGTAGGTTCTGGCATTGGCACAGCCGTCGCGACAACCTTGGCGGCTGTGGTCTTTTTTTGGGTCACTTTTTTTCACCATACAGAACGATTTAGTCTCAGCCTACCAACCAAAAGCACTCTACTTCAGCTTAGTCGTTTGGCCCTGCCGAATTCTATTCAGCAGACGCTATTCGCTCTCGGTACCGGCTGCCTATTCCTGATCATCGGAATGATTGGCACCAAAGAACAAGCCATCGGCCATATTCTGACGCAATTACAGTTACTGCTCATTTTACCCGCCGTAGGCTTGGGTATCGCAGGGGCTAGTTTGGTTGGGCAAGCGCTAGGGCAAGAGCACAAAGAGAACGCTTATCGCTGGGGAATTGATGTTGCGCGAGTAGCGATTATCATTTTAGGCCTACTTGGCTTACCTATGTGGATAGCGCCCGAATGGGTACTGCGTATATTCACAGCCGACAAAGAGTTAATTGCTTTAGGAGCGTGGCCGCTGCGAATCATAGGTCTGAATATCGTTCTTGAAGTCGCAGCCATTACCTTAACCCAGGCACTCCTAGGAGCAGGCGCGAGCCGCAAAGTATTAAAAATAAATTTACTCATGCAGTGGGGAGTATTCTTACCCCTCGCCTATCTCATAGGCCCCGTTTTAGGCTATGGACTCACTGGAATCTGGTTGCTTCAAGCGCTGCAACGTATTACGTTATCGGCAATTTACGGGTTTATTTGGCGCGCGCGCCATTGGGCCCACATTAGCGTATGATCTGACTTGTTGAGCCTGCCTCATGCCATTACGTTTTCCCGCAGAACACCCATCCGCTTATCAACATCTATCCCCCGTCATTGCGCATCGAGGCGCTAGCGGTTTAGCACCAGAAAATACGGCTGCAGCGATTGAGCTGGCAGCGCAGCAAGGCGCTCATTGGGCAGAGGTGGATGTCACCATATCGGCAGACGGCATCGCCGTCATATTTCACGACAACGACGTGAATCGCTGCACGGATGGACGCGGCTTAGTTATTCAGCAAACACTAGCACAATTAAAAACACTGGATGCAGGCAGTTGGTTTTCGCCCTTTTATGCCAATCAGCGTATTCTCACGCTCACTGACTTATTAGCCCTAGCGAACCAACTAGAGCTAAACCTGAATCTAGAAATTAAACCGACGATTGGCCGCGAAGTAGAGACGGTTTGGGCAATGGCCAAAGCCCTGCAGCAAGTACCGTTTGAACACACCTTATTATTTAGCAGTTTTAATATGCTAGCCCTATCGGCGGCACAGCAACATTTACCCGATATCACTCGCGCATTGAACGTTGAGGCGATTCCAAGAGATTGGCAACAACGCCTAGAAGATACTGGCAGTACCGGTTTGCACTTTGCTGCGGATTTTTTTGATCCAGTGGCCGTGGCGGACATTCATGCCGCCGGAACCCCCATGGCGGTTTATACGGTCAATGACCACGAAACCGCGCAAAAGTTATGGAAAGCCGGTGTAAAAGCAGTATTTACCGACTATCCCGAGCGCTTATTGCTCCTCCCACTTCCGACAGACCACCACTAAGCCAGCAATCCCTATTCGTTCGGCTTTTCCGATAACGAATATAGGAAAATACTGATTTTCAGGATAGCCAAGCTTTGGTAAGGTGCGCAGCAATTACAATACTCAATAATGGCAACCGATTATTATGTACGTTTATGATGAGTACGATCAGCAACTGCTGAACGAGCGCGTCGCCCAGTTTAAAGGGCAGATGGAGCGCTACTTAGATGGCAAAATCGCCGACGACGAATTCTTACCGCTGCGTTTGCAAAACGGTATTTATGTTCAACGCTACGCACCTATGCTGCGCGTCGCTGTGCCTTATGGTCAGCTAAACAGTGCGCAAATGCGCGCATTGGCCAAGGTAGCACGCGATTACGATAAGGGTTACGCCCATTTCTCTACTCGTCAAAACGTGCAATTCAACTGGCCAGCCCTGCCGGACTGTCCGCAGATTCTTGCTGATTTAGCACAAGTGCAAATGCACGCGGTGCAAACCAGCGGCAACTGTATTCGTAACACCACTACCGACGAGTATGCGGGTGTTATTGCCGAAGAAATTACGGATCCCCGTCCTTATTGTGAAATCATTCGCCAGTGGTCAACATTCCATCCTGAATTCGCGTTTTTACCGCGCAAGTTCAAGATTGCGGTCAACGCCGTACCCGGTGAAGACCGTGCGTCTATCGCTATGCACGATATCGGCATCAATATCGTTAAAAACGCAGCCGGCGAAATCGGCTACCGCGTTTTGGTTGGCGGCGGCCTAGGTCGTACTCCGATCCTAGGAACAGAAATCCGTGAGTTCTTAGCGGAAGAAGACTTGCTGACCTACCTAGATGCTGTTATTCGCGTTTACAACCAATTTGGTCGTCGCGATAACAAGTACAAAGCCCGTATTAAGATTCTAGTGAAAGCACTCGGCATTGAGCGCATGCGTGAGCTAGTTGAAGACGAATGGGATCGCATCAAAGGCGGTGAAGGTAAACTGACTCAAGCTGAACTTAATCGTGTTAAAAAGCACTTTGTTGATCCTGCGTACAAAGCCTTGACTAACGATCCTGCCGAGCTAGTTGCAGCGCGCGAAGAAAACGCAGCGTTTGCGCGCTGGTTGGGTCGCAACGTGCGTGCGCACAAGCAAGCCGGTTACGCCATTGTTACGCTAACGTTAAAACAAATTGGTACACCGCCGGGCGATGTCACAGCTGAGCAGCTAGATCAAATTGCGCAGTTATCTGACGACTACAGCTTTGGCGAATTGCGCTCTACTCACCAACAGAACTTAGTTCTGCCCGATGTTGAACAAACCGAGTTATTTGGTTTATGGCAGAAATTAAAAGCTTTAGGCTTAGCTACTCCAACACTGGGTTTGCTAACCGATATGATCTGCTGCCCAGGCGGCGATTTCTGTGCCCTAGCCAATGCGAAATCCATCCCAGTTGCGGAAGCCATTCAGGCGCGCTTCGAAGATGTTGATTACCAGCATGACCTTGGCGAAATCGATCTAAATATCTCAGGCTGTATGAATGCCTGCGGTCACCACCACATTGGCCATATCGGTGTTTTGGGTGTTGATAAGAAAGGTGAAGAGTTCTATCAAGTATCACTCGGTGGCAATTCTGGCGGTAACGCCGGTGATGCATCAGCATCTATTGGTAAGATCCTCGGGCCTTCGTTTGCACGTGCAGATATGCCTGATGTCATTGCCAAAGTACTCGACTTCTATGTAGCTCAACGCATTGATGGAGAAAGCTTCCTAGAAGCATACCGTCGTATTGGTCACGATTCATTCAAGGAGGCCGTCTATGGCAAAGCTGCTTAACACCCAAGCCAAACTGGCTGACGACGCCACTTTGAACACGATTACGCTGACTCAATGGCAAGAAGAGAAAGATGCGCTGCTGTCTTCAGGTGAGGCCCTTCATCTGTTTCTCGACAGCGGCGATACCGCCGATTTAATCGGTGCTGACAGCAAAGCGTTCGCGAGCATTAGCATTAACTTCCCTAAGTTCAGCGATGGCCGTGGCTACTCAGCGGCGCGCTTGCTGCGTGAACGCTATGGCTATACTGGCGAATTGCGTGCAGTGGGTGACGTATTGATAGATCAGCTCTTCTTCATGAAGCGTTGTGGCTTCGACACCTTTGCTTTACGCGATGATCAGGAAGTCGATGTTGCCTTGGCGGCATTCGGCACCTTCTCTGTTTGTTATCAAAATGACGTAGCAGATCAGCGTCCGCTGTTCCGTCGTCGTTAATTAGCCAGTTATCAAAGCTGCCTAATCAATCCATGTAGTCGTTATTCATAACGATTACATGGATTCTCTTCTGCGTCTGCCATACTCTCTTATTCTATAAACTAACTGTCTTACGCAGGGAGCTACATGCAGCAAGACATTGTTTTTTCGTTCTTTTTGATTTTCGCCGGTGCCATGGTGCTAGCGACCATTGCGTTATACACCCGCCAACCCGTTCTTATTGCTTATATCGCTCTTGGCGCGATTGCTGGTCCTTTTGGAATGGGCTGGATAGAACACCCTGACGCGCTGACCGATATGGCTCATATTGGCATTATCTTCTTACTCTTTTTACTTGGCCTCGATATGCAGCCATCGGCCCTTTTTGCGGTTCTGAAGAAAGCCATGCTGGTTGCACTCGCCAGCTCTGCCATTTTCTTTGCCGCAGGCTTTGGGCTCACACTTGCATTTGGCTTTAGCGAGATGGACGCCATTATCGTCGGCCTCGCCTTTATGTTTTCGAGCACCATCATTGGCTTAAAGTTACTGCCAACCACCGTGCTGCATCATAAACACGTCGGCGAACTGATGATTGGCTTATTGCTAATCCAAGATATGCTCGCTATTTTCACGCTTATTTTACTCGGCGTTTTAGAAGGCAACTCAAGCATGCCGGTATGGCAGCCGTTTGTGGCATTGCCACTGCTAGCCGTGGGCTGTTACTTGATTGTAAAGATGGTCTTACTGCCGCTAATCATGCGCTTTGACCGCTATCACGAATACTTATTCATACTTGCTATCGGTTGGTGCTTAACCGTCGCTGAAGGCGCGAAACTGGTTGGTTTAACCCATGAGATTGGTGCTTTCATTGCTGGCGTCACCCTTGCGACGAGCCCCATCGCGCAATTCATCGCCATTAGCTTAAAACCTTTACGGGACTTCTTTCTCGTGATGTTCTTCTTCACCTTAGGTGCCGGAGTAAACTTTGGTTTGCTGGGGGATGTCTGGCTACCAGCCTTAGTATTAGCGGCAGCGGTGTTGATTATCAAACCGATAAGCTTCCGCTACCTACTCGGTAATTTGAGCGAGCGCCCGCAACTTGCCTGGGATGTAGGTTTTCGATTGGGCCAGATCAGCGAATTCTCGCTACTGGTGGCTTTTGTCGCGCTGCAAAGTCAACTGTTGAGCGAACAGGGTTCACTACTCATACAAGCAACAGCCATCGTCACTTTCGTAATTTCGAGCTATATAGTGGTGTTCAGCTATCCCAACCCAATTGCTGTTAGCGATAAACTTAGACGAGATTAATGGCGAGATATTACTGAGGCTCAAGTCCAACCTACAGCTGGGATATTTCTCTGTAGGTTGGTTTGAAAAGAGATAGAACGAGATTTAAAACAAAAATGCCTCGTCGTTATTCGGCGTTTAAATCAACACGATAACGACCCACACCTTGGCCATTGAGTACTTTGGTTAATATACCAGCAAGCTCGCTGCGCGCGACATTTGTGGTCATTGTTTCTAAGCCCGCTAGCTTCCACTCTGCAGCCGCTTTATTCAGCACGAGTTGCTTTTCTGCCTGCGGAATTTCCACTGAGTCGACGCCTAGAAGGCTGACACCACGAAGAATAAATGGGAATACGCTTGCCTCAACTTTAACGCCTGCAATCATGCCGCAAGTTGATACTGCACCTTCTGGCATAATTTGTGGGATCAAGGCCGAAACCATATCTCCTCCCACCGTATCTAGTGCCGCCTGATACAGAGGCTTGGCCATCGCTTTTCCTTTCAGCGCCATGACTTCATCGCGCCCTATCACACGATTAGCGCCCAGCTCTTTAAGCCAAGCTTCTTGCTCAGCTTTACCCGACAACGCCACCACGTCATAACCAAGCTTAGCGAGCAAAGCGACAGCAACAGAGCCTACGCCACCGGTAGCGCCAGTCACAATCACAGGTCCCTTGCTTGGCTGCATGCCTGCGCGTTCTAATTTCTGTACGCTAAGAGCCGCGGTAAAGCCAGCCGTCCCCCAAGCCATTGTTTCAGCTGCTGATATACCGGCAGGCTTAGCCAAGACCCAAGCGCTAGGAACACGAATGCGTTGGCCGTAACCACCTTCAGTATTCATACCTAGGTCATAACCAAATACAACTACCTCGTCACCAGCTTTAAAAGCAGCATCCGTACTGCTAACCACAACGCCCGCAGCATCAATACCCGGGGTATGCGGAAACGCACGAGTAACGCCCTTATTGCCGCTCGCGGACAACGCGTCTTTATAGTTAACCGACGAGTACTGAACATCGATCAAAACGTCACCAGCTGGCAGTTGATCATCTTCGCGCGACTCCCAAGTGGCAGTCATTCCCGATTCAGTTTCAGTCACGCGATATGCGAGGAAGGTCATATTCAATCCTTATTTAGCCTTTGCTTTGCATTTGATTCTGCAAAGAAGTTAATACACGAGTCACTGCACGCTCAAAGCCAACTTGCACAGCAAAGCCTAGCTTCTCTTGCAGCGTCTTCTTAAATTCATAACGCACTGTGTAGACATCAGCATTGTCACAAGCAGCAACTAGATAGTCGTCGCTGGTACCAACTTCGTCTATTAGCTTATGGTCGATAGCTTGAACGCCGTACCAAATATCACCCGTTGCCACAGCCTCAATATCAACACGCGGGCGATGATGTTTAACATGGTGTTTAAAAAGATCGTGAGTTTCTTCCAGGTCCGCCTGAAACTTCTCTTTAGCTTTATCGGTATTTTCACCAAACATAGTAACGGTGCGCTTGTACTCACCAGCCGTAAACAACTCATAATCTACGTCGTACTTTTTCAGCACTTTACTAAAGTTCGGCAATTGAGCGACAACGCCAATTGAACCTATGATGGCAAAAGGCGCGGCAACGATGCGATCGGCCAAACATGCCATCATGTAACCGCCACTAGCAGCAACCATATCGACACACACTGTAAGATGTATGCCACGATCACGAATACGCTTAAGTTGTGATGCGCCAAATCCATAAGAATGCACCATGCCGCCGCCGCTTTCTAAGCGCACGACAACCTCATCATTCTTTTCCGCCAGCGTAAGAATAGCCGTGATCTCTTTGCGCATCAGTTCGACGTCGCTAGCGCGAATATCACCATCAAAATCGATGACATATACACGCTTCTTACGAGCTACTGCTGGGTCTGGTGCTGTTTTAGCAAGCTTCTTTTCTTTCTTCTCTTTTTCTTTGTCTTCTTTCTTGCGTTGTTTTTCTAACGCTTTGAGCTCGCCTTCACTGCTAACGGCGTACTCTAGCTGGTCTTTATTATCTTCCAGCTCTTCATTGACCTTTTTGATAACCAACTCGCCGTCCGATGACTTCTTATTCCGTGCAGCGATACTCACAATACCGCCGACTAAAATCAGAACCGCGACAACTAAGGTAACAACCTTTAGTAAAAATGAACCGTACTCGGCTAGGAATTCCACATTCAAACCCTTTATAAATGCAAATAGTCCGCCAGCATAACCGAACCGCAGCTGGGTACAAGTTCAAGAACAGCCGAAACTAATTGTTTCATGCGCAATCGCGTAATTCAGCCGTTGATCGCAAACCCAACTGTCTTAACGGGTTAAATCAAACAATCGTATGAATTTTCGTTGACACATTTTGAGAGGAAACATAGAGTTGTGCAGTCTGACTACAGACGTTGTCATAACAGGATGCTGAACTCTGTAACATCTCAGCTGATCTCCTGTTTAATGAAGCAAACTATAGGAAAACCTTATGTCATCTGCTGCTGAAATCATTGAACAAATGAATGCAAAATTCAATCCTGCCGCTGCTGCTGGTTTGGATCTGATCTTCCAATTCAATATCGAAGATGCTGACACGTATCACCTGATCGTTAAAGACGGCACTTGTGCAGTAGCTCAAGGCGAATCTGATGATGCTAACGTTACCCTGATCATGAACAGCGAAACGTTCAAAGGCATCGCTTCTGGCGAAACTGACGGCATGATGGCTTTCATGTCTGGTCAACTGCGCGTTGAAGGCGACATGATGTTAGCAACCAAACTGGGCGAATTGTTCCCAGCTTAATAGCTAACAACAAAAAAGGGCCGCAACACTCAGTGTTGCGGCCCTTTTTTTATAATCTAATATCAATCTCTACCAGTAACCGAGCAAGGCCGACTCTGCAACGTCATTCAGCGGACGAGCAATCAAACCTTTTGATGTTCGATGAACACCGTATACGGCGCCATTCAGCAGCGGCATGTACACCGCACTACCAAATTCGGCATCCAGCCATAAGTCATAATTGCGAATAGCATTCCAAACATCAAACGGCTTAGGTTCAGACAGAGAATATACTGTTCGCGGTGCGGACAACTCTTGCTCTAACGATAAGTAACGACCAGACAAACGATCCAAACGATATAGAGGCTCAAACCCTAAACCAAGCAATGGACCACTCCACACCAGCAAGCGAACGTCTAATTGCCATTGATCGCCGAGAATTTTAAAACGCTGCTCATTGCCATCAGAATCAACTAAGGTCAGGTCATACTCCTGATCAGCAATTTCGTAAATACTGACGGTTGCTAACGGATGTTCCGCCACAACCGCCCGATAAGTCCACAAATCCCACAGCAGCAGAATGGTCCATACCGATGCGGCTAATAATAAAAAGCCCACAGTACCCTTCAACCACTGAGTAAACCAACCTTTGCCGCTCCATAAGAGCACAATCGCGACTAACGCGATCACGATGGCAATGGTTGATATTGTAGTGAGACTACCCTGCAACATGTGGTTCTCGTAAGTAATTCAAACTCTCTGTAGCCAGACGAATCGCTTCGTCAGCGCCCGCCGATGGACCATTGAGCGTATCGAGGAAGTATTCAATCGCCGTTACCGAGTCTGCAAATGCTTCTAGCTGGCGCTGCTGAGGCGCTTGACGCGACTCCAATACGTTGGCGACGATAAAGCCTTCAAGTTCTAATAAAATATCACGCAACATGGGCTTTTCTAAAAATAAGACTGCGCCGCCGACATCATGCAAGCTTTTACCAACATTTTGAACATGCAACTTATCGCCGGTATCTAAATATGAAGCCACTGCGCGCTTAACCATCACCAGCGCTGTCACGGCTTCAGCAACAATACTGATACGACCCTCGTTTAACGTTACTTGATCAATCACCTGACCATTATCTGCACCAACCTTATGAGTCAATGTGTAGATATCTTGCTCAATACGAATAACTTCATCGGCAAGATGGTTCAGTTCTGGCGAACCTTTCCGGATCATGGCGACTAAACTTTCGGCACGCTGAGCCGCTTCTGACATGTTAACCATTGCCAAGGTATCAGCGATACGATCAAGACGTTCAACCAGTTCAGCATCATCAACCGCCATATCTGGGTTGCGTTGATTGCGATCTATAATGTCTTTCAGACTTTCAACTTCGTCTTGTAGCGCACGCGCAAAAGACAACATCGCCGAATGGTCTGGGCCGATAAGGTTGCGGCGCGATTCAACCAATTGAAGCTCACGAACTGTGCCGGATAGCTGAAACTTTTCTTGAACAGTGATTACAGCTTCAGAATCTGGTTCTGCCAAAGCAACCAGATAGAGAAGTTCTTTCAATACCCAGTCAGGTAGCTTCTCTTGTAAGGCCGCGCCTTCTGACTGTTGAATTCGACGCACTTGCCGATCAAGAACTCCCAGCAGAGAAATACGCTGATTAGTAACTTCAAAGGCTGGCTGACCAAGTGCTTCAACCGCAGCTTTAGCAACCAGCCAGAATGACCAAGATGGAGTGCCTCGAGCATCCTCTTCCACACGAACAATAGCGCGCAAAATAATTTGCATTGGTCCGTGGCGGCCAGCGCCACGAATTAAGCCCAACATGCCTAATTGCAGCAACTGGCGAACACGACGATACGATATCGATGTACCCGATATCGCAGGCGGTGTTTCGATACGAGGACGTAAATTCACTAAAAAGAAGTAAGCTTCTGGCAGTGGCCTTTCGTGACGTGAACGACGTAACAAGTTAATTGTTGGAATCAGCAAGCTAGGCGAAACCAGCTTGTCATCAACAACCAACTCAATATATTGCTTCAGATACACCACTGCTTGAGTGTACGCACCTAAGATGGTGGGGGACACTTCATCGCTACGCCAAGAGCGAGCAAGCTCAGCTATTTCCTCGCACAGACGCTCGCCCGCACGAAAATCCAGCATTTTAAAGGTGCCGCGTAGCTGTTGTATCTCTTCCAGAAAAGTCCTAAGACTTTCTTTACCGCCGCCATTGGCGTACGCGTCGAGCTGAGCCGAGGCGTGATCGAGGGCGTTATCGACTTCCGCACGAACCAGATGCAAAGAGGCGGCAAACTGGGCGATGTCATTTCCTGTCGTAATTTCAGCCATGATACTTCTTATCATTGTTATCGTTTTGGCCATTCTAACGGCAGCACAGCAAAAGCGTGAAGCCTTTTAGCGATAGCCTATTCTCTCAACTATACTCACTATACGTGGTAATTATGAGCAATTCTGACAAACGGGCTTGAACCTGACCTATTCGGTTCATTTTGAGACCTCAAAATTGGGATTCAGTTGCTTTTGCATTAAAACTGATTACATTGCTGCCCACGTTACAATTCCGTACAACCAAGGATATTGATATGCCAACCACTCTTTCTGGCGCATTTGTCAGCAATTTTTTAGGGAATGCGCCCGTCTGGTACAAGAAAACCATACTTGCATTCTTGCTAGCCAATATAGTTTTAGTAAACACCCTAGGGCCTGTCGTTACTGGCTGGGTGCTTATCCTAGAGTTTATTTTTACCCTAGCAATGGCATTAAAGTGTTACCCGCTTCAACCCGGTGGCTTATTGGCCATCGAAGCCGTTGTCCTTGGCTTAGCAACGCCTGAAGTCGTTTATAAAGAAACATTGGCAAACTTCCCCGTCATCCTTCTTCTGATGTTTATGGTTGCCGGCATTTACTTCATGAAGGACTTGCTGCTGTTTCTATTCACTAAAATATTGCTTGGGGTTCGTTCCAAGGTTGTCCTGTCATTACTATTCAGTATCGTTTCAGCAGTCCTTTCGGCCTTCCTTGATGCGCTGACAGTTACAGCCGTATTGATCAGTGTTGCTGTTGGCTTTTATAGCGTTTACCACCACGTCGCCAGCGATAAGGAATTTAATGCCGGCCATGACCACAGTGATGATGTCCATTTAAAAGAAATTCACCGTCAGGATCTAGACACCTTTCGCTCATTTCTGCGTAGCCTATTAATGCACGGTGCTGTTGGTACGGCGCTCGGCGGCGTATGCACTATGGTGGGAGAGCCACAAAATCTACTCATTGCCGATGTGGCTGATTGGAGCTTTATTGATTTCTTCGTGCAAATGGCTCCTGTCAGTATGCCTGTGTTGTTTATGGGGCTGCTCACGTGTGTCCTACTCGAAAAAACCAAATGGTTTGACTATGGCGCTGAACTGCCAGATAACGTCCGCCGCATTCTTCAACACTTTAATGAAGAACAAAATAAAGACATGCCTCAAAAGCGTATTGCGCAACTTTGGCTGCAAGGTGCAGTGGCACTGTTTTTAGTCGCTGGTTTGGCGCTGCATTTGGCCGAGGTTGGCTTGATTGGTTTGGCTGTTATTATTTTACTAACGGCATTCAATGGCATCATTGAAGAACATCAAATCGGTAAATCCTTTGAAGAAGCTTTGCCCTTCACTGCCTTATTGGTTGTATTTTTCGCTGTTGTAGGTGTAATCCACACCCAGCATTTATTCACACCTATTATCGACTGGATTTTAAACACTGATAACGTGTCCCGCGAAGCTCAGCCGGGCGTATTCTTTTTAGCTAACGGCTTGCTATCCATGATCAGCGATAACGTATTCGTGGCGACGGTGTATATTTCCGAAGTTCATCAAGCTTATGCTGCTGGCAACATTACTCGCTTGCAGTTTGATCATTTAGCGACGGCGATTAACACGGGCACTAACTTGCCAAGCGTTGCAACGCCTAACGGCCAAGCAGCCTTTTTGTTCTTGCTAACTTCAGCTATCGCACCGCTAATTCGATTATCGTACGGCAAGATGGTTATTATGGCTTTGCCTTACACCATCGTAATGACAGGGGTAGGTTACCTTGCGGTAACCCACCTACTCTAAGCTGGTTTTGATTAGAGTTTAAACACGGCGCCAAATGGCGCCGTTTTCGCTTTTCTTATCGAGTAAATCTAACATTTGGTCATGGGCTTTAAGCTCGTCTGCCGACGCTCGAATCACAGCCAGTTCGGTTTTTGATAAATCAATGTCACTTATATCAATAACAACCTCTTGCTGCTCTTGTTGCTCTTCTACCGCCAACGCCAGATCCGTTTGGCCACCCGTCATCATTAGATACACATCGGCGAGAATCTCTGCATCCAGCAATGCCCCGTGAAGCTCACGATGACTATTATCAATACCATAACGTTTACACAGGGCATCTAAGCTATTACGCGCACCCGGATGTAAATCACGCGCCATCAGCAAGGTATCAAGTACACCGCAGAAGGTACGAGTTAAGGGCATATTCAAACGCTTAAATTCTGCGTCCATCATGCCAACGTCGAACGCTGCGTTATGTATTACTA
Source organism: Thalassolituus oleivorans MIL-1 (assembly GCF_000355675.1). NCBI lineage: Bacteria > Pseudomonadati > Pseudomonadota > Gammaproteobacteria > Oceanospirillales > Oceanospirillaceae > Thalassolituus > Thalassolituus oleivorans. The sequence goes on from NC_020888.1 coordinate 1,967,200, forward strand.
GTTCAGCACCCGAAATAAAATCACAAAAATCGTCGGCTACTTGCCCAAATAAAGGGGCACCTGTTTCAATTAACCATTCATTAGTGATCCCATGAACTTCAACAGCTTCGGCATCAATAGCTCTGTCAGGGTTGATGTAGACATGAAAATGGCGACCGGTCAATTTGCGCTCTATTACTTCAACGCAGCCGATTTCAATTATTCGATGCCCTTCACCAATACCTGTGGTTTCAGTATCTAGTACGACTTGTCTCACTGCTTAACTCCTTCGACACCACGATTAGCCAACTCATCCGCCCGCTCATTCTCGGCGTGCCCTGCATGCCCTTTCACCCAGCGCCATTCTATTTTATGACGAGTACACTGCTCGTCTAGGGCTTGCCATAAGTCTTGATTCTTAACGGGCTTTTTCGCAGCGGTTTTCCAACCGTTACGTTTCCAGCCGGCAAGCCAATCGTTAATGCCTTGCATTACATACTTGGAATCTGTGGTCAGGATTACCTCACAGGACCGACTCAATGCTTTCAAACCTTCGATAACAGCCATCAATTCCATACGATTATTGGTCGTGTCAGATTCACCACCACAGAGTTCTTTTTCCTTATCACCATAACGTAGCAAGGCTCCCCACCCGCCTGGGCCGGGATTACCTTTGCATGCGCCATCCGTGTACAACTCAACTTTCACACTTTCCTCCTGCTTGATATAGATGATGGGATGCAGGATTTTCTGGCACCCGTGCTGCCGGAACGGCAAAACCAAATCTCGGCTCCGGTGCAGCTCGACGACGTGGTCGAATGGTCGTCATCCCAGCTTGCGTTTTTCTTGCCACCAAAACATAAGCGTTACCGGGCGGGAAGTTTGTTCCCGCCATAACACGATCAATACGACGACTGACACTTTCCGAAAACAACTTCAGCGGCCAGCTATGGGCAACAGGAGTCACACTTTCTATACGAAAATCCAACAGCGTTAGCCAATCGACAAGTCGTTTAGGCGCAACTGGATTAGCAACCCACGGTAATTCCGCTGAAAACGTTCTTACCCAGCGCAGCGCCCCCCACCAAGACTGAGGGTTAAAACCAACAACGATTAAATATCCACTTGGTACAATACTGCGTGTCGCCTCTCGAATCATTTGGTGAGGACGACTAGTCATATCCAATGCGTGTTGCAAAATAACCGCATCGACGGATTCGTCAGCCAATGGCCAATGCGCATCGTGAATTTGCGCTTGAACATCAACCAAACCGCGCTGCCACGGTAAGCCGAGCCGAAAGCAATGTTGCATTCGGGCTTCACGCATAAAACGTGGATGATCATCGACTCCAGCGTAGGCCAATTGATGCCCGTGAAGCTGACAAACCCAATCGGCTATCCATCCGCCCTCAAGCGCCAACAGGCGTTGAGTATCGTTTCTTTGCAGCCAAGACTGCTGTGTTTCGACTTTTATACGATTACTGTGTCTCATTTGGCCCCTTTCACCTTGCTAGCCGTGCGTTCGGAACTTAGACTGACAGAACCAAAACTGCATTGTAATCACATGAAGCATATCTCACTATGGTTGTTTGCCCTGATTTTCGCGGGCTGCTCTACAACTCAACCGGTGACGCTCGCCCCAATAGTGGACAGCGAAACCGTGCAAGAGCTAGAAGTACTCGATCAATGGCAAGCTGATCAGACAGCGAAAACCGAATACGAAAATATCTGGGAGCGCGTCATTGCGTCATACAAGCTTGATACTGAGCTTGATAACGACCGTATCACAGCGCAACTCAATTGGTATCGATCTCATCCGAGTTACATTGATCGCGTTGCCGACCGAGGCGTTCGCTATCTTTATTTCATCGCTGAACAAATCGAAGCTCGGGAAGTGCCCGGAGAGCTGGCCCTGCTGCCTGTCGTTGAAAGTGCCTTCGATCCATTCGCCTATTCACATGGTCGCGCTTCAGGTGTGTGGCAGTTTATACCATCAACTGGTCGAGATTTTGGCTTACAACAAGATTGGTGGCATGACGGCCGCCGAGATATCCGTGCGGCCACTGAAGCAGCATTATCCTACCTAGATGCTTTACAACAGCAATTCGATGGAGACTGGCTGCTGGCTCTGGCGAGCTACAACTCTGGCGCAGGCACTGTGCGCAAAGCCATTCGTAAAAATCGCGAGAAAGGTTTACCGACCGATTTTTGGTCGCTAGATTTACCGCGAGAAACGCAAGCCTATGTACCTAAGCTCATTGCATTAGCCAAACTCATTAAATATCCAGAGCGTTATGGCCTGACCTTAACGCCTATCGAAGATAAACCTTACTTTGCCGTGGTAAATACCGGCGGCCAAATAGATTTATCACAGGTTGCCGAGCTTGCCGATACAGACCTTGATGAAGTGTATAAGTTAAACCCAGGATTTAATCGCTGGGCAACTCGTCCGACAGGCCCGCATGAGGTATTAATCCCGGTCGAGAAACAAGAGCTATTTGAACAGCGCCTAACAGAGCTACCGTCGTCCGAGCGCGTACGTTGGCAACGCTATCAGGTCAAGAATGGTGATAGCCTAAACACCATAGCGCGCCACTACAGCACGACACCGGATGCGTTACAGCAAGCAAATGAATTGCGTAGCAACACCATTTTTGCCGGCCAGCAACTACTGATCCCAAGTGCCTTTAAAAGCCAAGATACTTATTCTCATAGTTTAAGCCAGCGCATGGAACGCATTAAAAATTTGCGTAAACCCAAAAATAGCAATCAACGTATTGAATACAATGTTCAATCCGGTGACAGCTTTTGGGAAATCGCGCGCAATCATGACGTAACAGTCAGTCAGCTCGCCAGCTGGAACGGCTTAGCGCCTAAAGATCCATTGAGAGTTGGTCAAAAGCTCGTAATCTGGAGTGCGCAAAAAGCATCGAGCAAACGCGAAGTCATACGAAAAATTAACTATCGTGTTCGTAACGGCGATTCACTGGCTGGCATCTCGCAAAAATTTAAAGTTAGCATGGCTGATCTTAAACGCTGGAATTCCAACGAGGTTCGTAAAAAATATATACAGCCAGGGCAAAAGCTCACTCTTTACGTCGACGTCACGCGCTAAATTAGCGATAGAATTTAAACAGAGGAAAAATAGAATACAGGATGGCCATTACAATTCGCCTCTGTTTAGCTCTCCTTGTCCAATTGCTGGCACTGCAATGCAGTGCCATTACTCTCGACTACGAAAACACAATAGACACAGATTCACTCGTTTGGAGTAGCGGTTTAGACCAGCCGATTTGGGCGGATAAAAGTGCCAAGCAAGGGGGCCACTTACACCTAACAACGCCCTCGCCTATTCTTCATTGGCGCAGATTCGGACCAGAAACCCCAACCGTAATCAGTGAAACACTGAGCAAATTACAAATCCCCTTATTGGCACGTCATCCGAATACCGATGCGTTAATCCCTATGCTAATTAGCGAATGGGCAATAAATGCAGCAGAACGGCAAATCACACTGAGAATTGATCCATCATCGCGCTGGTCAGATGGCGTACCGGTAACAACCAGCGACGTTATTTATACCCTATTATTTTTAACATCAGGCGGTCATGACACTGAATATCAGCGTAATTATATAAATCAAATACTCGAGTCCATTACGGTTCATAATCCGAGCGAATTCACCTTGCATTTTTATCAGTGGAATAATTCGGTCTTTGATTTTTTATGTGATTTTCGCCCTTTGGCATCCCATTTTTATCAATCTAGTGACGCTTGGCCCTATGATTTTGACTGGATGATTGAACCAGTCACGGGACCATACGAAATAAATAGTGACCCAAGTCCAAACGAAATATCTTTTTACAGAACACCAAATTGGTGGGGCGACAAACAAAAATTCTTAGCTTATCGCTTCAACCCGAAGCAAGTTACGCTAACAGTTCAATCCGCAAAGACACCCGCGAAGTTCGGCATTGGCTCCGTGGATGTGATCAACACCACGAGCGATGCCAATTGGAAATCAGAATGGCTACGCAAGCTAACATTAACAAAGCATATCAATCGTTTGCAGTTTGCCCATCAAGGCGAACGCCCATTTGCGGCTTTAGTATTTAATTCGTCAAAGCATTCAGCCGAACAACAGCGCCAGATTATGGCGCGACTGCCAATAGCCGAGGCGCTGACTTTCACGAGTGAAATGCATGCCTTAATTAACAACCTTATCGCGCAAGAACCTGCAGAGCCAGTTGATATCGACGTGCTATACACAGATCCTGCGGATGGCTCATGGCTGGCGGAGCTAGTATTAAAGTCCATCAAGTACAATGTTCGCCTACATCCTATTTGGGTGAATCAAAGAGAACTGAAATTCCGTCTTAAAACAAACGATTTTGACATCGCTTTGTTAAAGACATCTGCAAAAGACGATGCCAGCACGCGGTTTCAATCACTGCTTGATTTATACCAGCAGCCGGGGCCGTCATGGCTAATCTACGACATTCCGATAAAACGCTATGCTTATTGGCAGTGGCTCAAGCTTCCTGCAACTATTGGAACTAGAATAAGCTCTGATATATTCGACCCATTTGATCCAGTCACTGGTGGATTGTTTTGGATAGACCGCAAGCTTAGAGCTGATACACTCTCGCAATCCGACAATGAGAAAATCGAAGAAAGACCTCCCGTCATTCACGATCTTCATCTATCAAGTGACAAAGAAGAACTTAACAATAAAGAATAAGTCTGCGTCTTAAGACAACTTAATCTATCAACAAATCGGTGTATCCTAGCAGCACAGGACATCCGTTAAATTAGAATAATTGCCTACGATAAGGCTACGCAAAAAGGACGAAATTTTATGGGTATGCTCACGGGCAAAAAAGCGCTGATTGTCGGCGTCGCCAGTAAATTATCAATTGCTTACGCTATTGCCGAAGCTTTTCACCGTGAAGGTGCTGAGCTTGCATTCACCTATCAGGGTGAAAAATTAAAAGACCGCGTTGAAAAGATGGCAGCTCAATGGGGGTCAACGATCTGCTTACCATGCGATGCAGGCTCAGATGAAGAAATTGCTAGCGTCTTCGCAACATTGAAGGATCAATGGGGTGAACTTGATATTCTCGTTCACTCGGTGGGATTTGCGCCCGCTCATGAGCTAGACGGTGATTACATCGACGTCACGACACGCGAAGGGTTTCGCATTGCCCACGATATCAGCGCTTACAGTTTTGTCGCGATGGCGAAAGAAGCGAAGCCATTAATGCAAGGCCGTCAAGGCAGCATGCTTACTCTTACCTATCATGGATCACAGCAAACACTGCCAAATTACAATGTAATGGGGCTTGCCAAGGCGTCATTAGAGGCGTCTGTGCGCTATTTGGCAGGCAGCCTAGGCAAGGACAATGTTCGAGTAAACTCGATCTCTGCAGGGCCTATTCGCACGCTTGCTGCATCCGGTATCAAAAGCTTCCGCCGTATGCTAAAACGAAATGCCGAACGCGCCCCCTTAGGGCGTAACATTACTGCGGCAGAGGTCGGCAACACCGCCGTTTTCTTATGCTCGGATATGGCATCAGGCATTACAGCGCAAAACATTTACGTCGATGGTGGTTTCAATACTTGCGCCATGAGCATGGCCGATATGGAAGACAATAGTGAAGAAGCCTGAGTAGCTACGCAGGCAATAAAAAGGGGCGATAATTATCGCCCCTTTTTATTAATCGTACGGTGATCTTTCGACCACCATTTAATTATTAACGAGCAATATCTGTTACTGACTTAGACCAAGCTTGATAGCTGATCATGTCTTCGCGACTGCGCTGCATGCGGGACGCTTGAGCAGCTTCTTCAGTTACTTCCATGTCATTCCAATCTTTGCGATCGACATTATCAAGCTTAACCACTGAGTAACCTTCAGGGGTGCCAACCACATCGGCTTCACCTTCAGCTAACGTAAAGGCACGCTGCTGCACCGCGCGAGCAACACCCATGTTTTGCGCTACAGTACCCGTTGCCGTTTTCCATTCTACCGACTCATCACCAGCAAGGATGGCTTGCGCCTTTTCATTTGCTGCTGCCAATGCTTTTTCACGAGTTAGACGGGCTTCCACTTGAGCACGCACCTGAGCTAAAGGCTTAGCCACCGATTCTTGATAATCACTAACAGAAAATACGATAGCGCGATCATCTAAATCAATAACAGAGCTAAGCTCATGATCTAACTTCATGTTATCGGTAAATGCTTCACGACGTACTTTCTCTTCTGCCGCAACACCTTCGCCTTTATCCATTGTGAATAAGCCAGTTTCTTGTGGCTTTAAATTCATCGCATCCGCTAGCTCATTAATGCTACCTGCCGAAAACGCTGTATTCGAAAATTCCTGAGTTAGCTCAGCAAAAGCAAAACCGGCTTTCTCTTTACGAACCTGCGCCGCTAATTCATCACGAATTGCGTCTTGGCTCGGAATCTCTTGCACATTTATGTGATCTACACGAATTAAATGAACGCCATACTCGGTTTCTACAGGAGCACTAACCTCACCTTCATTCAGAGTATATAGAGCATCTTCAAAAGCCGGATCAAACGTACCGCGCAAATTAATACCCAAGTCACCACCGACATCGGCTGTGCCTTTGTCGTCTGAGTATTCTTTTGCAATTGCAGCAAATGATTCACCCGCATCAATGCGAGCTTTCAATTCGCTAGCCAGTGATAAGGTCTGAGCTTCGTCTCGATCATCTTTTATTTCTAATAAAATATGACTAGCACTACGTTCTTCTGCAGCTGCTAATTTAGCAACATGATCTTCATAGGCAAGTTTCAAGTCATCTTCTGATACGTCTTGATCTTTCTCAATGCTAGCGCGTGAAATTTCAACATAACGAATCGCTACGCTTTCAGGCGTCATAAAGTTTTCTAGGCTAGCTTCATAAGCCGCCTGAACATCTTCATCTGTTAATTCAACAGACGCTGTTAAATCTTTCGCACTAACTGAATAATAACTAATTGTACGTTGTTCGTTTGCCAATGCCTGCTGCAACTTAACATCAAGTGGCGTAGTGAAACTCGACAATATAAATGCGGCGCGGGCCTGATTTACTTTCAGAGATTCAGCCAATTGTGCGCGGTAGGCTAATGGCGTTAAGCCATTAATTCGCAAAATATTTACAAATTGCTCGCGATCAAACACACCATCAGATTGGAAAGCTGGTGTGGCTACAATCATTTCGTCGATTAAACGAGTTGATGCGCGCAATCCCATATCGTCAGCTTGAACTTTAGCGACGGTTTGATTAATTAATTGTTCAAGCGCTGAATCTCGCAGCATTTGATCATTAAATAAATTCTCATCAAATTGTTCACCGAACTGGCGGCGCAATTCATTTTTCTGCTGCTGCACTGCACGAGCAACTTCCTCTGCAGAGATATCAACACCGCCAACAGTTGCTGCCGGCTTAGGACCGCCACCTAAGGTAACGATACTTTCGACACCCCAAATAGCGAATACAAAAATAATAAATCCGACGATCACCTTAGCGATCATACCCTGCGCATTATTGCGCATCGTCTGTAACATGATTCCTCCCTAAGCCGACAAACGTTGTCAGCATAAAAAAAGCGCATCAGGGATGCGCTTTCATTCTGGCGGACCGGACGGGACTCGAACCCGCGACCCCCGGCGTGACAGGCCGGTATTCTAACCAACTGAACTACCGGTCCTAAACCCTTTGCTTCTTACTTGCAGTAACTTAGTTAACTGCGTCTTTCAGAGCTTTACCTGGCTTGAAGCCTGGTACTTTAGCCGCTTTGATTTCGATTGGTGCGCCAGTTTGTGGATTACGACCAGTACGAGCAGCACGCTCTTTTACTAGAAAAGTACCAAAACCGACCAGTGCAACCTGATCACCTTCTTTAAGTGCATTGCCGATGCTTTCAATCATTGCATCTAAAGCACGGCCAGCCGCAGCTTTAGGCAGGTCAGCAGATGCTGCAATAGCGTCAATCAATTCAGACTTGTTCACACGTATCCCCTTATTGTGTACACAATGGTTAATTCTTGTTCTGCGACTCGCATTCGCTACAGGAAATCTAAGAGCGTTGATTTATACCAACTAGCCCTTAGAGCGTCAAGCCGCCTTAGTGTGTACTTGGACGACTTGTGTCGTCTTTTTGTACGGAACCTTCTTCTTTGGTTATTATTTCACCAGACAATGGCTCCGGAGCTCTTTCCAAGGCCAAATCTAGAACTTCATCGATCCAATCGACCGGAACGATTTTTAGGTCCGCTTTTATGTTGTCAGGGATATCACGAAGGTCTTTTTCGTTCTCTTTAGGAATAATGACCGTCTTAATGCCACCGCGGTGAGCAGCTAACAATTTTTCTTTCAAGCCGCCAATCGGTAACACTTTACCACGCAGCGTGATCTCACCCGTCATGGCCACTTCAGCTCGTACAGGAATGCCGGTCATAACCGATGCAAGGGCCGTTGCCATACCGATACCAGCACTAGGACCATCTTTCGGCGTAGCCCCCTCTGGAACGTGCACATGAAGGTCGTGCTTCTCGAAGTAGTCTTCAGCAATACCCATACCGGCGGCTCGCGAGCGAATAACCGTCAGCGCAGCCTGAATAGACTCCTGCATCACATCACCTAACGAGCCAGTTTTAATAATTCGACCCTTGCCTGGCGTTACTGCTGATTCTAGCGTTAATAATTCGCCACCAACGGATGTCCATGCCAACCCAGTAACCTGACCAATCTGATTATCAGCACTGGCCAAACCGTACTGGAATTTTTTAACGCCTAGATACTCTTCTAGCAATTCAGCTGTAATTTCACGCTGACTCGTCGTTTTATCCAGCATGTTAGCTTTAACCACGCGACGGCATAATTTCGCAATTTCGCGCTCAAGACCACGAACGCCAGCCTCGCGAGTATAATGGCGTACTATGTCGCTTAGACGTTCGTCGGGTACTAAAATTTCTTTATCACCCAAACCATTCAATTTAATCTGCTTTGGCAGCAAATACCGGCGACCAATGCTTACTTTTTCGGCTTCTGTGTAACCCGGTATGCGAATAACTTCCATGCGATCCAATAGTGGGCCCGGAATATCCATACTATTTGAAGTACATACGAACATCACATCCGAAAGGTCGTAATCAACTTCTAAATAATGATCCGCAAAAGTCGAGTTTTGCTCAGGATCTAACACCTCTAGCAAAGCAGAAGCTGGATCACCGCGGTTATCCATACCCATTTTGTCAATTTCATCTAACAAAAATAATGGATTTTTCACGCCGATTTTCGACATTTTCTGAATAAGTTTGCCTGGCATCGAACCAATGTAGGTACGACGATGACCACGAATTTCAGACTCATCGCGAACACCACCCAAAGCCATGCGAACAAATTTACGATTAGTCGCACGCGCAATGGACTTACCCAAAGATGTTTTACCAACACCTGGGGGGCCTACCAAGCAAAGAACGGCACCTTTTACTTTTTTTACACGGCTCTGCACCGCTAAATACTCGAGAATGCGTTCTTTAACTTCTTCTAGACCATAATGATCGGCATCTAAAATATCGCGAGCATTAGCAATATCATTATTAACGCGACTGCGTTTTTTCCACGGCACATTAACTAACCAATCAAGATAACCGCGCACAACGGATGCTTCTGCGCTCATAGGCGACATCATGCGTAATTTCTTTAATTCCGCATCGGCTTTATCTTTAGCGTCCTTCGGCATGCCTGCTTGTTCGATACGGTGAGTTAACTCATCAAATTCGTTAGTGCCGTCTTCGGAATCACCTAATTCTTTTTGAATGGCCTTCATTTGCTCATTCAAATAATACTCGCGCTGGCTTTTTTCCATCTGCTTTTTCACACGGCCGCGAATTCGCTTCTCGACTTTCAGCAGATCAATTTCGGATTCCATTAATTCCATTAAATGTTCAACGCGTTCTTTTGCGTCAATCATTTCCAGCACATCTTGTTTTTCGTCTAATTTCAACGAAATGTGTGCAGCAATGGTGTCAGCCAAACGGCTAGCATCTTCAATGGAAGAGATGGTTGATAAAACTTCGCTTGGTACTTTTTTCGACAACTGAACATACTGTTCGAAATGACCTGTTAATGAACGCAATAGAATTTCATTTTCGCGCTCAGTTAATTCTTTTGGCTCTTGTACCGTAACATCCCCACGGAACATTTCGCCTTCGTCGATCATGTCATTAAGATGAGCACGAACCTCACCCTCAACCAAAACTTTCACCGTACCATCTGGCAATTTCAATAATTGCAAAATAGTCGCAATCGTTCCGGTCTCGTGCATATCAGCAAGCGTGGGGGCATCATCAGCTGCATCCTTTTGTGCAACCAACATAATACGTTTATTTTCATTCATCGCTTCTTCGAGAGCCTGAATAGACTTCTCACGACCGACGAACAATGGAATAACCATGGCTGGAAAAACTACTACATCGCGTAGTGGTAAAAGAGGCAATACTTCACGACTCATGAAAGGCACCTAATGTAAAAATGATGTCACGTTAACGCTATAAAAATATAGTGGGGGTGATCTCAGCGGATTACAAGCCATAGAAACAACAAAAGGGACCAGAGGTCCCTTTTGTTTATCTTTCAGAACAATCTATAAAAAAATTTGCTCAGTCGTCGTCTGGTGAAACCTTACCAACGTCTGTGCTTTCATAGATCAAAATAGGCTCAGATTCGCCACGAATAACAGAATCTTCAATCACTACTTTGCTTACATGTTCTTCAGAAGGCACACGATACATGGTCTGCAATAATGCACCCTCCATGATCGAACGCAGACCACGAGCACCCGTCTTACGCTCCATAGCCAAGGTCGCAATTGCATCCAAGGCTGTTTCGCGGAATTCAAGCTCAACCGTTTCCATTTCGAACAGTTTTTCGTATTGGCGAACCAAAGAATTCTTCGGCTCAGTCAAGATACGAACTAAGGCATCTTTATCCAGCTCATCCAGTGTTGCCACAACAGGCAAACGACCGATAAATTCTGGAATCAAACCATACTTAACCAAATCGGATGGCTCTACTGCGCGTAGAACATCACCAACGGCCTTCTGATCTTTTTTGCCTTTCACGGTCGCAGAGAAACCAATACTGCTCTTCTCAGAACGATCGCGAATGATGTTATCCAAGCCCGCGAATGCACCACCACAAATAAATAGAATATTAGAGGTATCGACCTGTAAAAATTCTTGCTGTGGATGCTTACGCCCACCCTGAGGAGGAACAGATGCTACTGTACCTTCAATCAGTTTAAGCAAAGCTTGTTGCACACCCTCACCCGATACGTCACGAGTAATCGATGGGTTATCTGACTTACGAGAGATCTTGTCGATCTCATCGATATAGACGATACCGCGCTGCGCTTTTTCTACATCGTAATCGCATTTTTGCAGCAATTTCTGAATGATGTTTTCAACGTCTTCACCCACATAACCCGCTTCAGTCAGCGTAGTTGCATCGGCAATAGTGAAAGGAACATTCAGCAAACGCGCTAAGGTCTCTGCCAATAACGTTTTACCGCTACCAGTAGGACCAATCAGCAAAATGTTACTTTTAGATAGCTCAACACCGGCCTTGCCTGCACCGTAGTGCAAACGCTTGTAGTGGTTATAAACCGCTACCGCTAGCACGATCTTGGCTTTATCTTGCCCAATAACGTACTCATCAAGGGTACCCTTGATTTCTTGTGGCGTCGGCAGCTTATCTGAACCACCTTTATTTTCGGCTTCTTGCACTTCTTCGCGAATAATGTCGTTACACAGGTCGACACATTCGTCACAGATGAACACCGAAGGGCCGGCAATCAGCTTGCGTACTTCGTGCTGACTCTTACCGCAAAAGGAGCAGTAGAGCAGCTTGCCGCCATCTTCGCCTTTGCCTTTAGTATCGTCGGTCATTCGACTGCCTCGTAATTTTCTATGCGTATACCGAAAAGATGGGTCCTTTCGGTCAGTATTTCAACCCAGAAGAGAAAATATCTGGGTTACTTTCTATCAGCCGCGCTTAGTCAGCACTTCATCAATTAGGCCATAAGCCTTTGCCACATCAGCATCCATGAAGTTATCGCGCTCTGTATCTGCGGCAATCTTCTCTAGAGACTGACCCGTATGATGAGCCAGAATGCTGTTCAAGCGCTCTTTCGTGTTTTGAATGTTAGCAGCCTGAATCAAGATGTCTGTTGCTTGACCCTGAGCACCACCACTTGGCTGGTGAATCATGACGCGAGAATTTGGAACGCTGAAGCGTTTACCCGGCGCGCCTGCTGCCAACAAAAAGGCACCCATACTACAAGCCTGACCAATGACCATGGTGCTAACGTCTGGCTTAATAAATTGCATCGTGTCGTAAATCGACATACCTGCGGTAACCGAACCACCAGGAGAGTTGATATACAGGTGAATATCTTTATCCGGATTTTCAGATTCTAAGAACAACAGCTGCGCAACAACCAAGTTAGCCATATGATCTTCAACTGGCCCAACTAGAAAAATAACGCGCTCTTTCAGTAATCGGGAATAGATATCGTAGGAACGTTCACCGCGAGCGGACTGTTCTACGACCATGGGTACCAGAGCATTCTGGATAGTTTCTGATTGTTCTTTATTGGAGTCAAACATTCGGACTCTGCACTCCCTGACCTATGAATATTAACAAAAACAGCCGTATCCTTCGATAACGGCTGCTTTGAGTTTAGCCTTGAATTGGCTGAATGTCAGTTCCGATCAGAAACTTATCGTGCAGATTGATTCACCAAACGAATAACTTCTTCGTAATTGGATTCAACCTGAGACACTTTAGCCTGAGCCAGAACTTTCTCAACAACCTGCTCTTCCAAAGCCAAAGCTTCAACCTGAGCTTTTTGCTGTGGGTTAGTGTTGTAATAAGTACGTACTTCTTCTGGATCTTGATATGACGCAGCAACTTCTTCAATCAAAGCTTCTACTTTTTCTGCCGAAGGCGTCAATTCATTAGCTTCGATCGCTGCGTTCATCAACAAACCAATCGCAACGCGCTTTTCGGCTTGTTCTTTGAACAATTCTTTCGGCAGCATGTTCATATCGAACTTCTGGCCACCACCAAACTGCTGAACAGCTTGCTGACGCAGGCGATCAATTTCTTGATCCACGAGCGATGCTGGTACGTCGATATTGTTGCTTTCAACCAAACCAGCAATCACTTGCTGCTTAGCTAGGTTACGCAAGCCACGAGCCAATTCACGATCCATATTCTTACGGATTTCTGACTTAAACTCAGCCAAGTCAGCAGTTTCGATACCGAACGAACCAAAGAACTCAGCGTTCAATTCTGGCAGCTCAGGCTTCTTAACGGTTTGCACAGATACTTTGAACTGAGCAGGCTTACCTTTCAATTCTTCTTTGTGGTAATCCTCTGGGAAAGCAACGTCAAGCGTCTTCTCTTCGCCCGCTTTCGCGCCTACAAGGCCCGTTTCAAAACCTGGGATCATAGAGTTAGAACCCAAAGTTAGGCTATAGCCTGCAGCCTTACCGCCTTCAAACGCTTCACCATCGATGAAACCTTCGAAATCAATAACTACTTGGTCGCCATCAACGGCAGCTTCAGTGCTCTCTTCCCACTTAGCATGTTGCTTTTGTAGGTTTGTTAGCATGTTTTCAAGATCCGCATCAGTCACTTCAGCGGCTTTTTGCTCAACTTCAATTGCAGAGAAATCAGCAAGAGTGATCTCTGGATATACTTCAAACGTCGCTTTGAACTCTAAGTCTTTGCCGTCTTCATCAACGGTCGGCTCAAAGTTAGGCATACCCGCCAACTTCAAATCTTCGTCTTGAACAGCTTTAAAGAAAGACTGTTGCATTTGCTGGTAAATAGCTTCGTAACGAGCTTGCTTACCAAACATTTTTTTCGCTACGGCTGGAGGAATTTTACCAGCACGGAAACCATCAATACGGCGGCCTTTTGACAGCTTTTTCAGTTCAACAACAACTTTCTCTTCTACTTCTGCTGCTGGAACACCAATGGTCATACAACGCTGAAGACCAGATGTTGTCTCAATGGACACTTGCATAGATGCCTCTCAATACACGATTACAATGACGCAACAAGCTAACGGCTCGCTACAATAAATTCTGAAGGTCGCGGATTATAGCCCAAGGATTAAAGCGAATGAAACCATTTGCTGCCAGATTAGCTACAGGCGCGGAACATTTAGAGAAGATTAGGAGGTATACGGGGAAGAAGTGGGGTGGCCGACGGGGATCGAACCCGCGACAACAGGAATCACAATCCTGGACTCTACCAACTGAGCTACGGCCACCACATTGTTTGCTGAGCTTGCCAAATAATGGCGCACCCGGCAGGGATTGAACCTGCAACCCTCGGCTTAGAAGGCCGATGCTCTATCCAATTGAGCTACGGGCGCATGTCCATTCAATCCAAGGGATTAAATGGTCGGGGTAGAGAGATTCGAACTCCCGACATCCTGGTCCCAAACCAGGCGCGCTACCAGACTGCGCTATACCCCGAACAACACTATCAGAGCAATGCCCCTCAAGTGGCTGCGCATATTATAGATCGCCCCTTGGGTCGTCAACGACTTTTTGAAAAAAATGTGTAAAAACAACCGGTTCCACTCTTTTTGAGGTTTAGTGGTGATTCATAACCCCTACCCTCTTTGTTTTAACCGCTCAGCGTGAGAAAATCGCGCGCTTTGATGAATAGCTACAGGTTAATCGCTCCTATGACCGCAACACTGATCGATGGCAAGGCAACTGCCGAAGCAATGCGTGAATCCATTAAACGCAAGGTAGAGGTACGGCTAGCAGCCGGTCAACGCGCTCCCGGATTAGCGGTAATTCTTGTCGGCTCAGACCCTGCGTCAGAAGTTTATGTATCGCACAAGCGTAAAGACTGCGAACAAGTTGGCATCATCAGCAAAGCTTACGATTTACCCGCTACAACCAGCCAACAAGAACTGATCGAGCTAATTGATCAACTCAACAACGACGCTGAAATCGACGGCATATTGGTACAACTACCACTACCCGCTGGTTTAAAAGCTGATGAAATTTTAGAGCGCATTGCACCAACCAAAGATGTTGATGGTTTTCACCCATTTAACGTAGGTCGCTTAGCGCAGCGTATTCCGCTATTACGCCCTTGCACCCCTGCTGGCATCGTAGATTTACTCGACGGCACTGGTCACGACATCACCGGCATGCACGCTGTAATTGTTGGTGCTTCCAATATCGTTGGCCGCCCAATGGGGCTAGAACTGCTATTAAAAGGCTGCACAGTGACGACTTGTCACCGCTTTACCAAAGACCTAGCGTCATTTGTAAGCCAAGCCGACATCGTGGTCGTTGCGGTTGGTAAGCCTGGCATCGTAAAAGGCGAATGGATCAAAGAAGGCGCCATCGTTATCGACGTGGGCATCAACCGCTTAGACAACGGCAAACTGGTTGGCGACGTTGATTTTGCCGCTGCCGCAGAGCGCGCTAGTTTTATCACTCCAGTTCCTGGTGGCGTCGGCCCAATGACCCGCGCAAAGCTGTTAGAGAACACGCTAATTGCCTGTGAGTCATTGCATAAAGCCTAACCAAACCGCAAAAAGCACCTAGATCATTGCAACTGCCAGAGCTCGCCGCTGTCAGTTGCAATCCAGATACGACCTTTCGAATCTTCCAACAGCGCCCTTAGCCGCTGATTTTCTTCTTCAAAGTAACGCTGTTCATTAGTAACCGATTCGCCCCTCATCACTACGCGATTTAGATGCTGCAATTTCAGCGCACCCAATAAAAAATCACCCTGCCAGTCATACCGATTTTGCTTAACCGTGAGCAAACTTCCCGGTGCAATAGAGGGTATATAAACCTTTTTAGCGTCAATCATGCCGGGCTTAGACTCCTCACCGACGCTTAATGGCCCCCAGTATTCCTTACCTAAAGACACCTCAGCCCAACCGTAATTACCGCCCTTTTCGATACGATTTAGCTCATCACCACCGCGCGGGCCGTGTTCGCTCTCCCACAACTGACCTTTACGAACCGCCAAACCTTGTGGATTGCGATGGCCATAACTCCAGATCTCAGGCAATGCACCTCCTCTTCCGACAAAAGGATTGTCTGCCGGCACACGCCCATCACGATGCAATCGTATTATGCTTCCGGCGTGCGTAGTGAGATCTTGGCCATTGGCGCGATTACCGCGATCACCCACGCCAAAAAACACATAATCACCAATAAACGCGATACGACTACCAAAATGACGCCCTTCCTCACTGGCCGACTTAGTCACCAACAAGGTTTGCCAATTTTGTAGCGCCGTTAACGAATCATTCAACTTCGCTCGCCCGAGTGCGGTTGCGCCCATGTCGTTATTGACGGGCGTAGCGTAAGTGAAATAAATCCAACCTAAATCGCTATCACCCAGCTTATAGTCAGAAGGTACCGCAACATCCAGCAAGCCACCTTGCCCTATCACCGCCACCTTCGGCGCCCCACCAACCAATGTTTTAACTCCAGAATCCATATCAAACAACACCAACGAACCCGCTTTTTGCGTAATCAGTAAATGCTTATCCGACACCTGAGCCATCCCCCAGGGCTTACTAAAACCTTTAACCATTACATTAGGCTTGGGCGAGACGTCCGCCAACGCGCCACTAAAAAAGAGCGGCGAAAACAGAAGTAAAAACCAATGAAGCCTAAAAACAGAAGACGCAACAGAGAACATGGGCAAACCTTGTATTTATTAAGAGTGAATACACAGACATTGATAATTCTGACAGCATACCAGCCGATTTGTATCCTCATTTTAAAAACAAGAATTCGCTGTCACATACTGCGATTATTGAAACTAATAACCAGTGGCCAGATTGCTTGATCATTAACCCACGCATCATCACCGGCTAGGGTATGATGATTTTGTAACCCACCTTGGGATCATTATGAAACGTTATAAAATTATTCATCGCACGTATTACAACTACAGCGACACAGTAACGCTCGGTGCCCAGCATCTGCTCTTGCGCCCACGTGAAGGTCACGACCTGCGCATCGAATCGTTTGTATTGAAAATTTCACCCGATGCGAAAATTTATTGGCATCGTGATGTCGAAGGTAATTCGGTTGCCATCGCTAACTTTTCCAGCCCTACACAGCAACTCACCATTGAAAGTGAAGTCATTATTCAACAGTACAATGAATCACCGTTGGATTTCATCGTTGCTGATTATGCGATTAATTATCCTTTTTTATACAGCAAGAGCGATCAGTTTTTACTATCACCCTACCGGGTATTACCCGACCAAAAAACGCGAGAATTATTGAATAACTGGATATTTAATGTCTGGAAGTCAGGCGAACAAGTCCAAACTTATACCCTGCTACAACGACTTGCTAAAACCGTATACACCACACTCTCATACAAAGTAAGGGAAGAGCCCGGCGTGCAAACCGCCGAGCAAACGCTCTCGCTCGGTTCTGGATCATGCCGTGATTTTGCCCTGCTGTTTATGGAAGCGGTTAAATGCCTCGGGCTCGCAGCTCGATTTGTCAGTGGCTATTTGCATGCGCCATTAATGTCGAACCAAGTAGGCTCGACTCACGCATGGGCCGAAGTGTATATACCCGGCGGCGGTTGGAAAGGATTTGATCCGACGATAGGCGACATAGTAGGCACAGATCACATCCCCGTCGCCGTATCACGGTTAGCAGAAGCCGTGCCGCCGATATCTGGATCCTTTGCGGGTTTTGCAGAATCGAAGCTGGATGTTGGGGTTTGGGTAAGTGCGTGTTGAATAAATACAGAGATCTAGTGTGACCGTAGACAACAGATTAAGAGAATAGAGCCCAAGTAGATCGAGTCAGGCCCTATTGGGTTACTTTGCCGTTATTTCTGTTCCAAGCGTTACTGGCGATAGAGACGCACAATTTCGTAACGGTTAAAGCCGGTATGCCGTTGATGGTTATGGCCATAACAGAAATTGGAAAACAGATGTAGGAAAAAGAAAAAATCGTTACGGTTTTGAAACCAGTACTCACCGTAGTTTGGATCAAAGAAGCAGACGTCTTCTCCGTTCTGGCCGATATAAGCTGAAATAGCGTGAGAGCCGTTAGCGCGTTGTCCATCCAGGATAATCAAGACATGTCCACCTTGAATGCGTTCCAATTCAGTTTTCAGGGCACCACTGTTCATAGGTATTCGGGTACTAGAGTGAATACCAATACCCTGATTACGAAACCAGTTCTGGTATCCCATTCTCCAGTCTGGAAAAGTAGCTAAATTATTTTGCCACTGAGAAATGCGCTGGTATTCATTATGATTGAATGGAATAAAAGTGCGCGTATTGGGAATCCGGTAGGCACCCAAGTGGGTTACCAGTGAATCATCCAATGCATGATACTTGATCCAGTGGCAAGATAATCCCATACAAATCCCGTTGCCAGTTGGGGCTTGTATAAAGTGCAAGGGGAAGCCTTGACTGAAGTCCCATGTGCAGTGGCCTTGAAAATTATCGGCTAGTTGTTGAACATTGTTCAGAGGGTAAGCTCGGTGCGGCATATTATGCTCCTTCAAAGATATTAATTGCTGAGGGTTACATGCTTATACGGTGCGAGCTTGAGGAAAGTTGCAGTTGAATTTTTTATTTTTACGCATAACTATGACTACGCGTAACGATGACTGTGCATGTACTTCTTAAACTATCCGCATAACGATGACTGTCCATGTACGTCTAGCTCGTCACTAGAAAACTAAACAAATGAGTTGTTTGATTTCTCAATCTCGATCTCAACACACAGTGCAGAGTATGAATCGTTCGCCGCATATTTTAACTGATAATCCTGCAACGGAAATGCAGCCCAGTTGGACGTCTGAGCGCTTTTTGTTAGACGTTGCCCAAACAACATGGCAACAGCAACTCTCGCGCCTACCTTCTGTTTAACACCGGTAAACTTCTGCACTTTTGACGAAAGCTCTAGAGTGTTTTCTACCTTAATACCAAACTTCTGAAGAATTATTTTTTTATCATCAGCCAACCCAAAGCCGACTTTTTTGATGCTTGCATTACTCAATACTTGAGCAGTTTCCTCAACGGCTTCAGGAAATATCGTAGGAAAAATGAATGTTTTTGACAGGCAAGATAGCTGAATAAGATGAGGGCCAGAACTTACCTCTCCTTTTTTAAAGGTAGGCTTACTCTCAGTATCAAACCCAAGCACTGAATGTTTTATCAACTCAGAGACAGCCGCAATTGCCTCCGCCTTATTGGTTACAACGACAATATTAGCCAGATCAACACCTTGATAAACCGGTAATTCTCTAATCTGTTCCTTGGTTGGCCTGTTAAAGGGGACTTCCACTAAATGCTACCTCCAATAAATGCGTATCCAAAAATAGCTCTCTTTAAACTCGTGAGAGTAACTGATTAGAGTGACTGTCCATTTAGTTATTGATTAGAGTGACTGTCCATTTAGTTATAGTTAGGACTAATCCTGCCAGCGCTCAGGGCTGTATGAAAATACCGGCAGAGATAACTGCCATCGGATAGCGATTAAACGCAATGCCAGGCCACAGCTGAACGAAGCCAGCAAGGTGAGGTCATGATCAAACCCAGCGTCGTGCAGCGTCAGGTACAGCCCTGCAACCAAAAGAGAAACACTCGCGTAAAGTTCTTTTTGCAACACCTGAGGGGTCTGATTGCAGAGAATATCGCGCAGAATGCCACCAAAAATACCGGTAATGACACCCGACATAATCACCACCGGCAGGTCGTAATTCAGGGCCAGCGCAACATTACAGCCAATGATGGTGAAAGCCACCAGTCCCATAGCATCCAGAATCAAGAACAGTTGCTGCAAGCGATGCATAAAACGCGCGACCACCATGGTCATTAAACCGGCAGTAATCGTCAGATAAATGTAGGAAGGATGCTGGGTCCAGTTTACCGGGAAGTTACCCAACAACATATCGCGCACAGTACCGCCGCCGAGCGCGGTAATAAAAGCAATCAACACCACGCCAAACATATCCATCTGACGTTTGCCGGCGGCAAGTGCCCCAGACATGGCTTCAGCGGTAATAGCAATAAGATAGACAGTCGTAAGCACACAGAGCTCCAGTGAAAGTCTGTGCCCCTCCCCCTGTCCTCGGTACCTGAGAGTTTGACCGGACACATAGGTATGGCCGGCTTGCTCCTTCGGTGGGTGCCTGAGCACCGCTCTCCAGATGGCAAATGTTTCTGAGTCGCAGTCCTGGGTACCTGAGCGTTTATGGGAGTTTGCGCCTTCGGTGGCCAGCAGCGCTGGCTCTCTCCTGCGAGAGCCAACATTGTAGACAATTGCCGTGAGAAACGGAACCAGAGGCTTAACTCGAAACGCAATCAATCCTGAAGACTCAACTCTCCCTCCAGTACCAGTGGATCAAAATCATAGCCGTTTCATAGAAAGCCCCGTCCTAGAACCCTCATCCTAAAACCCCAATTCGCTTAAACCCGGATGGTCGTCAGGGCGACGTCCCAATGGCCAATGAAACTTCCGCTCGTCTTCACGGATCGGATGCTCATTAATGCTCGCGATGCGCCAACGCAACCTTGTGTGGATCTCGGGAGTTCCAGCCATCCTCCGCGAGACGAATTTTCTCAATCGCGGTTTGCTCATTAAACGGCGGTAAAGGGGGTCTGCTCATTTCATACACTCCTTCAAAAAATTCGGGGTAGAACCCTTGTTTCTTTCACCAGCCAGAGCATCAGGTCTCTGACGAACTCCTGATCCTGCTCATGACTCCAGACCGGCAACACCAGATGGAACTTATCTGAGCGGATAATTACGGCACTGCGTCCGGTAGTCCGTATTTCTTCGACATCGCTGAAATCACAGCGTACTGTTCGCCTGAATGCACGGGGCTTACACCAGATCCCCGAACGCGCTACTATGGACCGCGCTACTATGGACAGTCACCCTAAGAAGAATGCCTGATTGATCAGGAACGTCAATACCGCTAGCTTTAAAATACGAAGCAAGTTGCAGGAGGCTAGGATGCCTAAACCAAGAAAAGAACTCATCTCACTCGAAGCCACACCCTACTACCACTGTGTTTCGCGCTGTGTCAGGCGTGCATTCCTATGTGGAACAGACGAGGAAGGTCGTAGTTTTGAGCATAGGCGCGGCTGGATCGAGCATCTACTACTCGAACAAGCCAAGGTCTACTGTATTGATATCGCAGCATACGCTGTAATGTCGAACCACTTCCACGCCGTTCTTCATATCAACCAAGCCAAGTCTAAAGGGTTAACCGACATTGAAGTCGTTCAACGCTGGCATCAGTTATATAAAGGCACCCTCGTTTCACAGCAGTTTGAACGTGGCGAGGAATTGCGGGAGGATCAATGGATATTGCTACGGCGAAATATCGAAGAGTGGCGCTCACGACTAATGAGCATCAGCTGGTTTATGCGCCGGTTAAATGAAACAATCGCGCGCTTAGCAAATGATGAAGATGAATGCACGGGCCATTTCTGGGAAGGCCGTTTCAAGTCTCAAGCACTACTCGATGAGAAAGCTCTAGCCGCATGCATGGCCTACGTCGATTTAAATCCAGTGCGCGCAGCCATGGCAAAGACACCGGAAGAATCTAAGCATACATCGGTGAAAAAACGTGCTGAGAAAGCAAAAGAAGCCTACTCCCCCAACCACCCCCAGCAACAAGTGCCTGAACTTCTCAACTTTGCCGGAAATCCTAAACAGGATATGCCTGAGGGCATACCAATGCGCCTGACGGACTATTTAGAATTAGTCGACTGGACTGGTCGCCAAATCAGAGAAAATAAACGAGGCTCCATTTCAGAATGCGAACCCGCTATCATGCACCGGCTTGGAATCGATGCAGAACACTGGCTCTATATTACCCAGAATTTTGAATCTGAATTCAAGGGTGTTGTTGGTGCCGTCAATAAAGTGAAATCAAAAATCAGTTGTTTTTGGGATAAACAAAGAGAACGACGACGAACCGCGGGAATTCAAGCCTGCAAATTAAGGCTTTCGTAACCTCGACAATCTAATTCAACACACCCCATCCTAATTCAGAAGCCTTCTGAGATTTAATCTCGCCTAAAAATCGCTAATTTTAAGCAATATCGGTAAAAAATCCGCCTCACCCTCCTCCAGCATAAATAAAATTTTTCTGTGGAAATATAAGAGCGTGAATTGTCGCCTCCTCTCTTATCTTGACTGTCTTATTTATTATTTTCTGAGGTTTAATCTCGTCTAATAATCGCTAATTTTAAGCAATATCGCCAAAAATTCCGCCGCACCCTCCTCCAGCGTAAATAAAATTTTTTCATGGAAATATAAGGGGGTGAATTGCCGCTTCCTCTTTTATCGTGACTGTCTATTTATTTGGTTACTTCCGTCGTTCTTTTCGTATCTAAGCTCCAACCAACAATGCGCCGTGAGTGAAGATCCATGACCGCTGACAAGTAATGCCACTGCTTCTTTACTTTGAGATACGTCACATCCGCAACCCATACTTTGTTCTTTGCTTCAGGCACCGCACCATCAGATCTCAGGTTTTCACCCGAGGCAAGGAAACGCCTCATGCCGGGTGCTCGGTAGGTTACTCGAGTAACGCGCGCGATTAAGCCCATCTCTTGCATCAAGCGCGCTATACGCTTCCTGCTGACGCAAAATCCTTGGTTTTGCAGTGCTTTCCAAACTCTAGGGCTGCCGTAGCGCCCTTCGACCTTGTCATACACTTTCTGAATTTCAATCTTTAGTAGTGCATCTTCACTTGTGCGGCTCGAATCTTCGCGCTTACGCCAATCGTAATAACCACTTCGAGAGACACCGAGCCAAAAGCACAACGATTTAATCCCCAGATCTAGTCCGAATCTTTCGATGAATCGATACCTTGCTGATGTTCCTCCGCAAGAAACCGTTGCCACTTTTTTAGTAGGTCGACCTCTTGCTTAAGCTTGCGATTTTCAGCTTCTAATCGCTTAACTTTCGAGAGTTCTTTGGCTTGCTTAGAAGATACTTCAGTTACTTTTTTACGTTTATCTGCCACGATCTTTCCTTCACGATATTCTTTTCGCCATCGTGACAGCATAAACGGATGTATGTCGAGAGTAACGGCGACTTCTTTAACCTGAACACCGTCAATCAAACTCAACTGAACGGCTTTAACTTTGAATTCATTTGAGTACTGCCACGTCTTTCTGGGCTTTGTGTATTTTGGCATTGGACACCTCATCTGTTAGATGTTGGTGTCCGTTAAATCGGGGGAAGATCAGCGTCCGAGTGCTTTGACTTGTTAGGCTGTACTACATGGGGCAACGAAATTAGAACCGAAAGTCCTGTCCCCTCGTTTATCCATTCGTTACATGATGCGGTCAATTCGGTATTTGAGGGTTGATCGATATAGAATTTAGCACCATGAATGAATGCGTGATGAGCATTTATTACAAGGCCATCCTCACAGCGCAGGACATGCCTAAATCCATCTGTTGGAATAAGAGTCGCAAACGAAAGCATAACCCAGTGATCAGATCCTGCCTCTGTCATATCAATTGAGATATCGAGATGTGAGCAATTTTTGGCATATTTAGAGAGAGTGATAGTTGACAATCTGGCAGCACCTGCATCGATATCAATATCGTCATACTTAAAGTCATCAATTACTTGACGCTCACCATGAGGCGTGTTTACAACAACTCTACGGCAAGATGATTTCTCTTCTCCTTTAAGGAAACCGACCCTGATGTCACTATAGCCATCTTTGGTTGGATAAAGTCGATAGGAAATACTTGAATCCACAAAAACTGTACCAGAATCAATATAAGCTCTTGCATTAATTAAGTAGTTACTTCGAACACACTTGCTAGTTACATCCATTGCCTGGTTTATATAGGTATTCAGATAATCTTCAATATTTGAATAAGCTCGCTTTTCCTCCATTGATGGCTTGATTAAAGCATTTAATGCTTCCCTCTTGCTTTCAGAGTCTATATTTCCCAGAAAGTTTCTACTTACAACAATGTCTTGCAATAAACTTTTAATTTTTTCAACAAACTCTGATGTACCACTTGCGTAAGTGAATATTGAAGCAACAAGTATTGCTATACCTACAGACTCAAACATTTTAACCAAAACTTTATAGCCAAATTGCATTTGAGGGAATTGCAAATCCAAGACAATTGCCAGTAGAACAAAAACAATCCCAAGCCAGAAGTAATTGGTAAACAACTTAAAAAATCCGTAACTACTATTTTTAGACATTCCGTACATCCATAATTAATTGACTTGCAAGCCTAACGCCCATGTAACCGCGCGATTTTTTGCGGAGAGCTTTTGTGAAAAAATGTAGCGAAGCGAAATTCACAAAAGAGCGTAGCAAAAAATTGTCCGGTTGACATGCTTGTTAAGCCCTGCTTGATAATTTATCTAAAATATTCATTTTTACGCCACCCCATTCATTTTTAATAATGCTATACAGAACAGAGTCTCTGACTCGACCATCAGGCATGAGCATATGATTTCGCAAAACACCTTCCTCTTTTGCACCGAGGCGTAATATTGCATTGCGCGAATTACTATTTAGGTAATCTGTAATGATTTCAACTCGATTAAAAGACATTGATTCGAAGAGACGCGTGAGCATCAATAACTTCGCTTCGGTATTTATTCTTGTTTTTTGGTATGACTTTCCAAGAAACGTATAGCCAATCTCAGCTCTTTTGTTTATGAAATCTGTTTTCATGAATCGGGTTGAGCCAGCAACCTTACCTGACTGTTTATCTATTGTTGCGAATGCCAAGCCATCACCGGTTTTCTGAGCCGAAATGGCATTATCTATGAACGCATCAATATCACTGGGTTTGGGGACTAAGGTTACAAATAGATTCCATAACTCCCCATCAGAAATCGCCTCGATGAGCCCTTCCTTGTGCGAAGTGGATAGAGGTTCTAGACGAACATATTTCCCTTCAAGTATCTTTTCTTCGTACTTCATAGAAATCCCTGACTCCCGAGGAGGCTTAACAGCTTAATAGTGTGCCGGCACACTTTGCCGGTTTTGACAAAGCGCCGATTTGGTCATAACTCATTGTTTTAAAAGGGGCATATTCCATTACACGTACAATCCATCTGTGAAAGTGTGCTGGCACACTATTTCGGTTTTGTATGGCACACTAACTTGTAAACCAGATTTGTAACTTACTGATTTTTAGTAGGTTTAAGCTACCACTCTCGGTGAAAGCGTGCAATCGCGTTTGTAAAGTGTGCCAATTTTTTAGGCTGTTATAAAAATATACTGTTTATATATCAGTATGTCTTTACATATGAAGTTTTCATTGTGACTTGTCGTTTTTCGTATATGTAATACAACAAACACAAAAATGCCGAGCAGTGCCCGGCGTTTTTGTGGTCAATCTAAGTCTTTTTTATTAGTTTGAAATTCTACTAATTTAAGACTTAGTCCACACCGTCCCTTCTGGCCCGTCTTTTAACACAATGCCTTTAGCAACCAGTTCATCACGCACAGCATCGGCGGTGGCGAAGTCTTTGGCTTTTTTAGCGGCGATGCGTTTGGCGATCATTTCTTCAATCCATGCAGCTTCGTCGCCGGCACCGGCTTGCAAAAATGTTTGTGGGTCGGCTTGTAAGCAACCTAGTACACCGCCTAGGTATTTTAACTGGCCTGCTAATGCGAGCTGTTCTTCGCCGGTGGTTTTATTCACTTCGCGCACGAGGTCGAATAAAGCGGCGATGGCTTCTGGGGTATTAAAGTCGTCGTCCATGGCTGCGTGGAAGCGTTGTGAGTATTCGTTGTCGATATCGGCAGCGTCACCCACGTTGGCTTCTTGCAGTGCGTTATAAAAACGCTCTAATTTGCTATGCGCTTCATCAAGGCTGTTATCCATATAGCTAACATGCGAGCGGTAATGACTTGAGATCAAGAAGAAGCGCACCACTTCGCCGTTGTATTTTTCTAAAATATCGCGAATGGTGAAGAAGTTGCCTAATGATTTAGACATTTTTTCTTCGCCTAAACGCAAGGCACCAGCGTGTATCCAGGTGTTTGCGTAGGTTTTTCCGGTGGCGGCTTCGCTTTGCGCAATTTCGTTTTCATGGTGTGGGAATTTAAGGTCTGGCCCACCGCCATGAATATCGAAGGTTTCGCCTAAGCAGCAAGTCGACATGGCAGAACATTCGATGTGCCAGCCCGGGCGACCAATGCCCCACGGTGATTCCCAATGTGGCTCGTCTGGTTTAGCGGCTTTCCATAATACGAAATCGAGTGGATCTTCTTTGTCGGTATCAACGTCTACACGTGAACCGGCTTCAAGATCATCCAGTACTTTGCCCGAGAGTTTGCCGTAGCCTTCAAACTTGCGTACGCGGTAATACACGTCGCCATTCGGAACGGCGTAGGCAAAGCCTTTATCAATCAGTGTATTTACTAATTTAATAATGTCGTCGATGTGCGCCGTGGCACGAGGTTCGTGCGTTGGGCGGCCAATACCGAGTTGATCGAAGTCTTCGTTCATGGCATTGGCAAAACGATCGACTAAATCTAAAAACGGTTCGCCATTTTCATTGGCGCGCTTAATGATTTTGTCGTCGATATCGGTGACGTTACGAATGTAGTTAACCTCCAGCCCAATATGACGCATGTAGCGCACAATCAAATCAAAGGCTAAGAAGGCTCGCGCATGACCCAAATGACAAAAGTCGTAAACCGTCATGCCACACACGTACATGCCGACTTTACCCTCTACTAAAGGTTTAAAAGTCTCTTTCTGGCGAGTGAGTGTGTTGTATATCTGCAAGCTCATGGTGTTCCTTATGCTTCTGTCAGTGATTTGTCTTCACGCAAACCGATGGTGAGGTTGAATACTGGCTTATCCGTGGCGTGATCGTAACGATCCGATACGTAATAGCCTTCGCGCTCAAACTGGAAGTTGTTTTCTGGGCCGACATTGGCCAATGCCGGTTCTACCCAAGCGGTAACCACTTTAAGTGAATCGGTATTCACGTATTCCATAAAGTCGCCGTCGGTTTTGTCTGGTGATGCATGGGTAAATAAGCGCTCGTATAAACGCAGCTCGGCTGGAATGCCGTGTGACGCCGACACCCAATGCACAACGCCTTTCGGGTTATCGCCATCGGCTGGATTAGTACCGAGGGTGCCTTCGATTAGGTTGGCGCGCACGAGCACGACATTGCCCTGCTCATCTTTTTCGTAGCTGGTTGCTTCAATTACATACGAATGACGCAAACGAATACGCTTACCTGGGGTAAATTTCTTTTTGAATTTCTTGCTGTATTCTTCTTTAAAGTCGTCTTGATCGATAAAGATTTCACGGGTAAACGGCATTTCGCGTGAACCCAAATCCAGTTCGTGGTGATAATCTGCTGAAACCATTTCTAAATGATCTTCTGGCAGGTTTTCAATCACAACTTTCAGCGGATTAATCACACACATAGCGCGCGGTGCGTTTTTGTTCAGGTCGTCTCGCAGTGCGTGCTCTAGCATTGCAACATCGACCATGCCATCGCTGCGGCTGACACCGATCATGTCGCAAAAATTACGCACTGAGCGTGGAGTAAAGCCACGACGGCGCATCCCAGAAATGGTCGGCATACGAGGGTCATCCCAACCGGCAACCACCTTCTCATCAACCAAGGCTTTTAGCTTGCGCTTAGAAGTCACGGTGTAGTCGAGGTTTAACCGACCAAATTCGTACTGACGTGGCTGCGCAGGCACTGGCAAGTTCGCTAGGAACCATTCATACAGCGGGCGATGATCTTCAAACTCAAGAGTACACACTGAGTGTGTAATACCTTCAATCGCATCCGATTGGCCATGAGTAAAATCGTAGTTCGGGTAGATGCACCACTTATCACCGGTTTGATGATGATGAACCTTACGAATGCGATACAGAATCGGATCGCGCATGTTCATGTTAGGCGATGCCATATCGATTTTAGCGCGCAGCACTTTGGCGCCCTCGTCGAATTCTCCCGCACGCATACGAGCAAATAGGTCAAGGTTCTCTTCAACTGTGCGCTCACGGTATGGGCTTGGCTTACCGGCTTCGGTCAGGGTGCCACGGTATTCACGCGCTTGATCAGCCGACAAATCACACACATAGGCGTTACCCGATTCAATCAGATTCACCGCCCAGTCGTGCAATTGATCGAAGTAATCGGAGGCGTAATGAATCTCGCCCGCCCACTGAAAGCCCAACCAAGTGATGTCATCTTTGATGGCATTGATAAATTCTTGGCTTTCTTTTTCTGGGTTGGTGTCATCAAAACGTAGGTTACAACGCCCACCAAACTGTTCAGCCAAGCCGAAGTTCAAACATACCGATTTGGCATGACCTACGTGCAAATACCCGTTCGGCTCAGGTGGGAAGCGAGTAACCACCTGCGTGACACGCCCGTTATCGAGGTCATCTTGAATGATTTTAGCGATGAAGTTAGCGCTAGTATTCGCTGTGTTGGCAGTTGTATCAGTCATAACCATCCATAAAGTGTCGGTACAGTTTTCAATACGATTTCATATTTTGCTAAGAAAATAGTCTGTTTCAGCAACAAGAAACCGCGTCGGCGCTGTAAGGCCGCGAAAAAGGCGGTATTATACGCGTTCCATCCCGTATAGGGATACTCGATTTCTAACTCTGAGGCACAAGATGATCCTGCTAAAAACCAACTTCGGCGACATCAAAATTGAACTGAACTTCGAAAAAGCACCAAAAACCGCTGCTAACTTCGAAAAGTACGTAAAAGAAGGCTTCTATGATGGCGTGATTTTTCACCGTGTTATCGACGGTTTCATGGTTCAAGGTGGCGGTTTTGAGCCGGGCATGAAGAGCAAAGAAACCAGCGACAGCATCGAAAACGAAGCAGACAACGGCCTAAAGAACACCAAAGGCACCTTGGCTATGGCTCGTACCATGGACCCTCACTCTGCCAGCGCGCAGTTCTTTATCAACGTTGCTGACAACGCTTTCTTGAACCACACGTCTAAAGATACTCAAGGCTGGGGCTACGCGGTATTCGGCAAAGTAGTTGATGGTATGGATGTGGTTAACCGCATCAAAGCGGTTCGCACCACCACGAAGATGGGCCACCAAGACGTTCCGGCAGAAGATGTGATCATCGAAAAAGCAGAAATCATCGAATAATGGCGCTGTACTTCATATCCGATTTACACCTAGAACATCAACGGCCGGCTATGGCTGCGGGTTTTAAAGGCTTTGTCGATGGTTTAACCGATGCCGAGGCTTTGTATATTCTGGGTGATTTTTTTGAAGTCTGGATGGGCGACGATTACAACGATCCGTTTGTCGATGGTGTTAAAGCGACGCTAAGGAATGCTGTAGAGCGTGGTATTGCTGTGTATTTAATGCACGGCAATCGCGACTTCCTACTCGGCGAAGCCTTTTGTGCCGACATTGGCGCGAACATGGTCGCCGAAGGCAGTGTGATTCATCATGGCGATGAAAGCGCGGTGATTCTGCACGGTGATAGCTTATGTACCCAAGACGTTGAGTATATGAAGATCCGCCAGATGTTTCGTAGTCCACAATGGCAGGCCGATTTCCTTGGCAAGTCGTTGGAAGAACGCATTGCGTTTGCGCGCCATGTTCGTTCAGAAAGCCAATCCGGTCAGCAAATGAAGAGCGCTGAGATTATGGATGTAACGCCAATTGAGGTTGATAAAGCCTTAGATGAAGCGGGTGTTGCACGCATGATTCATGGTCACACCCACCGCCCCAATGTGCATCATTGGCAACACCAAGGTGAAGCCCGTGAACGCATAGTGTTGGGAGATTGGGATGATACACAAGGCTGGATGATTCGCTGGGAGAAAGACTCGGCCCCGCAGTTATCTAAGTTTTCGTTTTAATTAAAAAAGCCTGTACGGGAAACCGCGCAGGCTTTTTTATTAACGATCAAATTAGTTTCGATATTCAGCAAGCTAACTAATCAAATACCTGTGGCTCGGGCACCAACCAAACACCAAATGTTTTAAATACCTTGGTTTGAACTATTTTTTGCAAATTATGCACATCGGATAAGGTCGCACCTTTACTGGTGGTTAATACCAATGCTTGTTTCTCGTACATAGACACTGGCCCAAAGGCTTTGCCTTTAAAACCACATTGATCAATCAACCACCCTGCCGCTAATTTAACCCCGACGGATTGCCCATATTGAGGCATAGCTGGAAAGCGCTGGCGAAGCTCTGCGGCATATATTTCTGTCACAACGGGGTTATGAAAAAACGAACCGGCATTCGGTGTTATTTTAGGATCAGGCAGTTTAGAACTGCGCACATCGACAACGGTGTAAATTAATTCTGCGGGGGTCAGGCGATCGGCATTAAGCTGATCTAACGGTGCGTAATTTAATGTGGGCGTAAAGTGTTTTTGCAAACGAAACCGTACTCGCATAATAACGAAGTCGTTTTTTAATTCGCGCTTAAATATCGAGTTCCGATAACTAAAACGGCATTCTTCACCCGATAACACTCGCAGCTGCTGGGTACTCAGTTGGTATCCAACAAGCTGCTCAATAAAGTCGCCAGCTTCAACACCGTACGCTCCGATATTCTGAACGGGTGCTGCGCCTACCAAACCCGGTATTAATGCCAAGTTCTCTAATCCGTGACCATAATTAATACTGGCACATACCCATTGATGCCAATCGACGCCCGCATCCACATCGACCCAAACGTGGGTATTATTTTCACGAATTAAGCGAATATTGTTTGCGGCGGGTTTTATGACCAAAGCATTGACGTGCTCCGCCAATAAAATATTGCTGCCGCCACTCAACACGCGCAAAGGAAGGTTTAATTCGCGAGCTGATTGTTGTAATTCGATTAGAGAGCCGAGCGATGTGTAATGCGAAAACGCTGCTGCTCGGCCCGAAAGCCCAAGTGTGTTGGCACTGGTTAAATCGACTTGATGCTGAATATTCACCGTCATTAATGATTTACCGCAGCTGCTTACGAATATCGTCGATCAAGCCATCGCAAGCATCTTCGATTAAATCAAGAACATGCCGAAAACCCGAGTCGCCGCCGTAATATGGATCAGGCACTTCATGCTCGTCGTAACTTCGGCTATAGGTTCGTAAAAACAATTTGGGTTCGGTCAGTTTTTTAGCGGATGTATTGGCCGAAGTTTTAGCCTGAACCAATAAGACCTTGAGATTTTCAAGGTTGGATTCGTCCATCGCCAGCACATAGTCAAATTCACTAAAATCGCTGATCTGAACCTGACGCGCGCGTAATTTAGATAAATCGAACCCGCGGGCTGCAGCCGCTTTTTGCGAACGCTCATCCGCAGGTTTGCCAACATGCCAGCCAGCAGTGCCCGCCGAATCGACTTCGACTTTATCGGCTAAGCCTTCTTGCTGCAGGCGCTCGAGTAAAACCCCGTGCGCGGTTGGCGAACGACAGATATTACCTAAGCAAACAAACAATACTCGAATCATGCGTTCGGTTTATCGCCATACACATGAGTGGCCGCATTGGCTTTATCGAGCTTTTCTTCTTCCGACATTCGACGCGCTTCGCCTTCTAACATGACAGGAACACCATCTTTGATCGGAAAAGCCAAACCGTCGAACGTGCACAATAGCTCTTGAGCTTCACGCTCGTATTTCAATTTACCTTTGCATTGCGGGCAAACCAGCATGCTTAATAACTGCTTATCCATAATTCATCCTCTTAAATTCTGGCGCGGCATTCAGCTTACGATTGCGTAGCTGTACCGCCTGAAACTTTTGTTAATAACGCATCCAGCTTGGCTTTTGTGGCCTCGGTTGGGTGCGCGTTTACCTGCAAATACCACTGATTTTCGCGCTTAAAAGCCGCGCATTTGACCCAATCTTTCTCCGTCATAATAACGGCTTTATCATCATTCCAACGCAGATCTGTATCAGTAAATTCGTAATGATCTGGGAAGGCATGTTCAATGGGTTGGTAGTTTAATGCACGCAAGGTTGTAAAAAAACGTTGCGGATTACCAATCCCCGCTACGGCGTGCACCTGCTGCCCAGCAAAAAAATCCAAGGGCACGCTACGCCCTGTCGTACCTTCGATTAAGGCACTTGGCTCGACAATAAAATCAGAGCCATTAACGATATGTAAATCCGCCGATTGCAACCGCGACATAGGCTCGCGCAGAGGGCCAATCGGCAGGCGCCAGCCATTACCAAAACCGCGCGTCACATCACTCACCACAATTTCAGCAGCGCGCTTCATGGCGTAATGTTGTAAGCCGTCGTCGCTGAAAATGATATCCACTTTAGCGTTAAGAGCAGCGACTGCACGACTGCGCTTGGGATCTACCACAACAGGGCATTGTAAGCGTTGTTGCAAAAGTTTTGGTTCGTCACCACATTGAGCAACCGCCGTGCTGTCGCTAACCAATAATGGATACGTATCGGAATGCCCACCATAGCCACGCGATACCACCGCAGGACGTAACCCTAAGGAGCGTGCGCGCTCAACCAGATAAGTGATTAAAGGTGTCTTACCTGTACCACCAACCGCGATATTACCAATAACGATCACTGGGGTAAGATCGGATTTTTGTCGCCGAAAAGGCGCTAACAGCATTAAGCGCAGCGAACTTATTGCAACGAATATAAGCCAGAGTGGCAGTAACCAATAATTACCGGCAGCGCGAGCGTACCAATTGTGCTCGATGCGCTTTGCTAAACGCGCACCAAGCCCAGCAGAATCGTTGCGCTCGGCCATTACAGCTCGCTGAATTGCAATTGATGCAACTGGGCATAAGCACCGTTTTGTTTTATCAAATCGGCATGCGAGCCTTGCTCAATTACATGGCCGTTATCAATCACCACGATGCGATCGACGTTTTCAATGGTGCTAAGGCGATGAGCAATAACTAAGGTCGTTCTGCCCTTCATGACTTCTTCCATTGCCGCCTGAATATGACGTTCTGATTCGGTATCGAGCGCTGATGTAGCTTCATCTAAAATCAGGATTGGGGCATTTTTTAAAATAGCGCGCGCAATCGCAATACGCTGACGTTGACCGCCCGATAACATAACGCCGTTTTCGCCCACTTGCGTAGCGTAGCCTTCAGGGAGTTTTTGAATAAACTCATCGGCATGGGCAGCTTTAGCTGCGGCGAGCACTTCTTCGTCTGTCTTATTTTGTAGACAGCCATAGGCGATATTGTCACGAATAGAGCTATTAAACAGAGTTACCTGCTGGCTCACGATGGCAATTTGATCGCGCAGACTATCCAACGTCAAACTTTGAATATCGTGCCCGTCGATCAAAATTTCACCGCCGCTGGCTTCGTAAAAACGCGGTAATAGATTAACCAATGTCGTTTTACCACTGCCGGAGCGGCCAACAAAGGCCACGGATGTACCTGCAGGAATATCTAAATCAACGCCCTTCACGGCTTCGTCCGCGGCGTTGTCGTAACGGAAACGGGTGTGTTTGAAAGATACAACGCCTTTGGCGCGTGGCAATGCTTCTGTTCCTGTGTCTTTTTCGATATCGGCATCTAATACCAAGAAAATAGACTCAGCGGCGGTTAGGCCTTTTTGAATGACCGAGTTGATATCAGTTAATGCGCGGATAGGCTTGGCGATTAACGAAGCGGCAGTAATAAACTGCAGAAATGCTTCTGATGTCATGCTGCCAGCGGCTACGCGTTGAAACATCAGATACACCATCACGCCCAAGCCCAATGCGATAACTTGCTGAGTAACCGGTACGCTAATGGCATTCGTTAACTCAAACTTCATTACTTGGCGGCGATTATTGTCGCTGGCTTTAGCAAAGCGACCTTCTTCGTATTCGGTTGCTCCGTAAGTTCGCACCTCGCGATAACCGCTGATCGACTCATTGGTAATTTGCGTAACTTCGCCAACAGATTTTTGAATGCGGCGGCTGTAGCGCCGAAAAAACTTGCTTGCCAGTGATACCAAAAGCCCCATAACCGGCACGATCACTAAGAAGATCCCCGTTAAGGTGTAGTCAAGCCAAATCAAATAGCCCATCAACAAAACAACCGTTGCACCTTCCTGTACAACGGTCGTCAACGCCCGTGTTGATGCGCCATTAACTTGTTCTACATCGAAGATAACACGAGAAATAAGACGCCCGGTCGATTCGCCGTCATAGTAGCGGCTTGGTAAGCGCAACATGCGGCCGAACAATTCCGTACGCAGAGCATGAACAACTTCACGACCAACAATGGCGGTAAAATACTTGCCCAAAAATGTACCGACACCACGATACAAATAAACGCCGAAGAGGACAGCGACTAAAAAGATGATGTTTTCTTGGGTAGGTGCTTGTAGCGTTTTTTCGACCACGCCCATCAAGTGTGCCAGCGCTGGCGCTGAAGATGCGAACATTAAGAAGCCGAGAATACTCACGGCGAAAACAAAGCGATGGGGCCAGACGTAAGTCAGAAGGCGTCGGTAAAGACGCCCAGCCGTATGTTCTTGCGACATGAATTACTCAGATTTTACGGGTTGACGGGTAGTAATGCTGAGATTAACAAGACCCAGCTGACCTGCGGCATCCATGGCACGAACCACCGCTTCATGCGGCGTTTTAGCATCTGCAGTCAATACAACGGGAGCCGTTTCGCGACCATTTAAGCTGGTCGTTAATGCTCGTTTTAATGTATCGAGTTGGTTATTCACTAAACCTTGACCATTCACTGAATACTCACCAGCGGCAGTGATCAAAATATCCAAGGATTCAGGCGGTTGTTCAGATGCTTCAGCACTTGCCTCTGGTAGATCGATATTCAAATGCTGCTCTTTAGTGAAGGTAGTGGATACCATAAAAAAGATCAGCAACAGAAAGACGATATCAATCAGAGGGGTGAGGTTAACCTCTACCTGTTCACGGCTTTGGCGCTTAAAGTTCACGCACGAGACTCCCGTGACTCGACCGGATCAGAAACTTCGCGCTCACCATGCAACACGTCAACCAATTTAATGGCTTCTTGTTCCATGAATACGACGATTTCATCAACGCGACGCTGAAGAATACGATGACAAATCAAGGCTGGAATGGCGACAACAAGACCGGCTGCCGTTGTAATCAGTGCTTCTGAAATACCACCGGCTAAAACGTTAGCTTGGCCCGTACCTTGGATCATAATCTCTGAAAACACTTGGATCATACCGAATACGGTACCCAATAAGCCCATCAATGGCGCAACCGCAGCTACTGTGCCCAGTGCATTTAGATAGCGTTCCATCTCATGAATTTCGTGAGAGGCAACTTCTTCAATACTTTCTTTCATGATCTGACGACCATTACGCGCATTCATCAAGCCAGCTGCTAAAACACGACCAAGAGGACTGGATTCGCGCAGCTCTTTAATGCGATTCGCATCAAGCTGCTTATTCTTCATCCATCCCCATACTCGGGATAACAAATCCGCTGGGGCTATTTGTGTTGCACGCAAGGTCCAAAACCGTTCTACGGATATGGCCAACGCTAAGATGGAAGCGATAATAATCGGCACCATCATCCAACCACCGCTCTGGATGATCTCCAGCATATCTAGCTACTCCTGCCAGTTATTTTGGGCCGTACTCTAGCACAAGGCAGCCGAGGGACAAGCCCCTCTGTTGCGTATGGCCAGATTTAACAAAGCAAATTTAGGGCTGCCGCCATAGAAATTGCCAACCATCGCGCGCCCCTTCTCCACTGCCGTCAGCATTCATTTGCCAACGACCACGTTCATCGGTACGGATGATATCGATCCCGCGCGCAGCTAATCGTTCCATTACCTCCTGATGGGGATGCCCAAAGCGGCTTTGAAAGCCCACACTGATCCAAGCCTGTTTAGGCCGCACCGCATCGAGCCAGAGCTCGGCTGTGCTAGTGCGACTGCCGTGATGGCCAACTATTAAAACATCCGACTTAAGGTCATTTCCGTAGGTTTTAACCAACCACTTCTCGACGTTTTGGCTAGCATCACCGGAAATCATAATCCGTTGCCCATGCCAAACAACCTGCACGACACAGCTGGCATCGTTATCACTTGTTCGTATCTCTTCAGGGATTGGAAAAAAGCGCATCGCCAAATCAGTGGAGTAAACCCGCCAGTAACGATCACGATGACACGATAGTGCTTGGCTCGAAGCGTCACCCTCTCCAGCATATTCGCCAAGATTAGCCGCTAACGGTTGGCCAAAATAGTTCGTTTTTATCGGTATGGGGCCAGCTAAAACGCCACTTAGGCCACCGGCATGATCAAGATCAGAGTGACTAACAACAAGTGCCGATATCTCACTGGTGCCGCGCCGTAACAGATCAGGCAGCAGAATCGCGTCGCCAGCACTAAAGGTTGCAGAAAACGCAGGCCCAGTATCAAACACAAGTGCTTTTCCGTGGCTGGTAACGTACACGCTCTGCCCTTGCCCTACATCCAGCATTACCAATGCATCTGGCTTAGGCTTCCCCCCGCAAAGCAGCAAGAACACATTCACGCTGAACAGCCCAATCACTAAGATAAAGTTGCCACTCAAGCGCAAGAGGATTAGAAATATCAACCATAAGACTAATGGGATAGGTTCTAACCACCAAACAGCTGAACTCGGCTCGGGCGCGATCAAGGCCAAGCCATACCAATACCAATCGCCTATTTGTGCCAACAAGCTATATGCCCAATCCCAGCGAGTTGCTAATGCCAGTAGACTTAGCGGAAGCAAGGCTAAGGTCAGCACAGGGATAGCGATCAAGTTAATCAAACAATGGATCAGACTTACCGGCTGGCCAAAGGTGAGTGCTATCGGTAAGCAAACACAAAACACCACCCACTGCGGTAACGTTGCAGCCTCTAACCACGACGTTTTTCGACCCGAGAAAAAAATCACCAAGGCGCTAACGGCACTGAATGAAAACCAAAATCCAACTTGGGTTATGACTAACGGATTAGCCAGTAGCATTAGTAGTAGTGCGAGTAATAGCGGATACAAAGGTCTAGCGCGGTAGCCAAACTGAAAAATGAGCACAGCGATGACCACCATCAGCCATGAACGTTGCAACGAAACGCCGAAGCCCGCCAGCCAAGCATATCCTCCCGACACCACAATCGCAGTAAGCGCCGGCAGCCAAATCGCAAAGCCCACGCTGCGGCCGCGAACAAATACAATAAAACGAAGTACGATATTTGAGAAAAGCGTGGCTATGATCGCAACCAAACCAACATGCAAACCACTCACGACCAGTAAGTGTAGGGTTCCGGTATTGCGGGCTAAGTGCCATTGCTCAGTAGAGAATGCATCCTTTTCCCCCAATACTAAGCCAGCAATCCAAGGCCATGCACCTGAAGGTATGTTATTCGCGAGCTGTTCGATCCAAAGATTACGATGGATTGCAGGTGAATATTGCTCATCGGCAAGCACGGTATCTATTGTCTTTATATAACCGCTGGCATCGATGCTTTGGATCAGCAAATAGGCTTCATAATCAAACGGGAGGCCATTAGCAAACGAACGGGGGGAGCGCAGCCTAACCGTCGCTTGAATACACTGGCCGGTGGATAATTTCTGCTTGGGATAATACCAACTAAGACTGACATACCTTAGAGAATAAGGTGACTCAGCAACCTGTAAAAGCAGCTTTAACTTAGCGACGATAGGTTCGCCGTTACGTATAACCAACTCTCGATCTAACACCTGATCAATACAGCCATAGAGAGAAATATCAGAACCATTTGCGCTCATTGGCAGCCGATGTTCGAGTTGCTGCGATAACCAAACAGCACTCCAAACACTACCAAACGATAACAAAACCAGCACAACACAAATGCGCCCATACGCTATGCTGATCTTTATCGGCGGCGATGAATTACGCCGACGCTCTAACCACAGGTTGAGAAGACGTAAAGCAATCCATGCAGCTGATGCACAACAACTAAGTGTCCATAAATAGATTAACTGGCTCGGCGCTAGCAAAACCCCAAATATAAGGCCTGCAATCGTAAAGAGAATGATGAGATACATTGCCACTCCATGGCTATACCGGCATAATCACCGCGCGATTTTCCAGCGGCGATAGGCATGCCTAAAAAATTTTTACAGAAGCTTTTCCCCTCGCCCGAGCAAGTTAGGGGAAATCCGTCGCTAAAATTCCTGTCGCCGTTGTTTAGCAAGCCAAATCTTTGGCATATCAATCGGCGCGCCGTCGCACGAGCATTTTTAATCGGACTATTTACAGCGTTCTTGCCGCTGCCTTTCCAAATGGGCATCGCCGCTTTTTTTGCTTTCTACATCAATGCCAATTTACCCATATCCATGGGCTTAGTGTGGATAAGCAACCCGATTACCATTCCACCTATTTTTTACGGCACCTACCTTCTTGGTGCTTTGATGCTAGGGACCCCGCCTGGTGATTTCCATATTGAGCTATCGCTCGACTGGGCTTTAAACGAACTTACTGCCATCTGGATTCCACTGTTCGTTGGCTCGCTCACCGTTGGAATCGTCTTGGCGGTCAGTGGTTATTTGTCGATCCAGCTCGCTTGGCGCATGCACGTCGCTAGCAACTGGAAAAAACGTAAGCTCAACCGCGAGCGCCGCCAAAACAGTGATACCCCGCCAACCCCATAGATATAAAATCTCGGTCAAAAAAAAGCCACTGACTTTGCAGTGGCTTAGTTCTATCTTCGTATTTAGCTCAGTACTAACAGCCTCATAGAATGTGTAGTTGCTTATCCAGTAAGCGAAAACGTCGCTGCATGCGCCCTGCTAATTCGATATCGTGAGTGACGGTCACAAAAGCAGTATCAACAGAATTTCTAAGCTCATCCATCACAAGCTCAACCTGCTTGGCGGTATCTTGATCGAGGTTACCGGTTGGTTCATCAAGTAAAACCAGTTTTGGTTTATTAACCAGAGCACGAGCAATGGCTGTACGTTGACGTTCGCCCCCCGATAACTCTGCCGGCTTGTGCGATCCACGCGCTGCCAAGCCGAGCTGGGCCAAACATTCTTCCGCTCTCTTTTTAGCATCGCTGCGGGAAACCCCAGCAATCAACTGCGGCAACATCACATTTTCTAATGCCGTGAACTCTGGCAGCAAATGGTGAAATTGATACACAAAACCGATATCACTATTGCGCAACTGGGTTCTTTGCTTATCGTTCAAGTCGTTGAGCTTGTGACCAGCAATTTCAATAGCGCCCGCATCCACAGAATCGAGGCCACCAAGTGCATTAAGCAATGACGTTTTTCCGCTACCTGATGCACCAACAATGGCGATGGATTCACCGGCGTACAAATCGAGATCGACGTTTTCCCAAACGGTAACGTGCTGAGGACCCGAGGTGTAGGTTTTGCGCAACCCACGAGCCGAGAGAACAATCGGAGAATTACTCATAGCGAAGGGCCTCCGCAGGCTGCACACGGGATGCGCGATAAGATGGGTACAAGGTAGCAAAGAAGCTCAACAATAAAGACGCTGAGGTAACAATGGCGACATCTAACCACTGCAACTGCGATGGCAAATACGAGATGAAGTAGACCTCTGCACTTAAAATTTGAAAGTTAAACGCGTGCTCGACCCACGCAACGATATCCGCGATGGTAAGCGCACCAATAATTCCGAGTATTGTTCCTAGAACCACGCCGACAATACCAATCGACAACCCCTGCACCATGAAGATTCCCATGATGGTTGAGGGTTTGGCACCCATCGTGCGCAAAATAGCAATGTCAGCTTGTTTATCCGTAACCACCATGACAAGCGTAGAAATAATATTAAACGCTGCCACCGCAACAATGATGAGCAACAATAAACCAATCATGGTTTTCTCTAACTTAATCGCTTGAAATAGATTGCCGTGGGTACGAGTCCAATCGCTAGCGCTGAAGTAACCATCCAGCTCGTTTACGATTTCCCAGACACCTTGCGGTGCATCAAACAAGTTGTTGAAGCGAATACGTAAGGCTTGAGCTTGTGAATCTAAACGTCCCAGGCGACGAGCATCTTCCAAGTTGATAACAGCCAAACTGGCATCCAACTCGGCACCCACTGAAAATATGCCGGTAACCGTCAGGCGCTTAATGCGTGGGAGCACACCCGCTGGCGACAGAGTAGCTTCAGGTAACATTAAGGTGATCTTATCGCCG
This sequence comes from Thalassolituus oleivorans MIL-1, assembly GCF_000355675.1. Classification (NCBI taxonomy): domain Bacteria; kingdom Pseudomonadati; phylum Pseudomonadota; class Gammaproteobacteria; order Oceanospirillales; family Oceanospirillaceae; genus Thalassolituus; species Thalassolituus oleivorans. The sequence continues at coordinate 2,007,389 of NC_020888.1, forward strand.
ACAATCACATTTAAATGTTGAGCGAGCAATTCACCGAGTACAACACCGTATGAGCCCGGCTGCAGGCTTTCAAGCGTGCCGTCGGTAATATGATCTGGAAGAATAGATACGCGCGCTTCTACAGCTGGGTCGATTCCTGTGATCATAACCCCCTGCACTCGCCCGCCGTAACCCAACATACCTTGTAGACGTGTTAACGGAGCCGCAGCAGCGACACCGGGAAAGCCTTCAACACGAGTAGCCAGAACTTGCCAGTCTTGAACACCGCCACGCTCATAGAGCACAGCATGTGGCACCATGCCCAAAATACGTTCACGTAGTTCGTGGTCGAAGCCATTCATCACCGATAACACTAAGATGAGTACTGCTACGCCTAAGGTCATTCCTATCATGGACGATAGCGAAATGAATGAAATGAAATGATTGCGACGTTTTGCGGATAGATAACGCAAACCAATCCATAACGGTAAGGATGAAGAGATACGTGCCATAAAAAAGACTACACAGTGGCGAAAATAGGACGCCATATTGCCCGACTACAGCCTAATAATCGACACTTAGGGCCAAGCAGTGCAACAAAAATTAGAGATTCGCGATACAGAGTACTGAGCTTCCAGTTACAAACCGCTACAAGACTCTCGAACACAGTTGCACGATAGGCACAAATGGCCACACACTTGTGTCGCATTGCGCCTTGTGATTCAGGCTGATTTCACTAGGATTGTAGGAACCAGTCAGGGGATCTCATCATGAAAACATCAGCGACCATTTGCTTCTCTATTCTTACCGGTTTCGGCTTCAATGCCGTTCAAGCCGAAATTGTTGAGATTCCACCTGAAGAAATGACGGAGGAGTACATTAAAGACACCACTGTCATCGTCAGAAAGAAAGCGCCAGTACCAGCCAACGAGAAGCGCACACTTATTCGTGTGTCTCCCCTAGAAGAAGATTTTTCCGAAGGACAAACACTCGATGGCGAGATGGATTCGTTTGCCCTGATTGAGCAACAACAAAATCTGACCATTACTGATCAGCAAGCTAATGATCTAAATGCCAGAGCCTCATACGACTTCGCTACTCCAAATATGGACCCTAACAAACTGGCTCGCGAAGATAACCTGCGCGCTGTATTAGGCTTGCCAGACGGAGCACCAATAGACTACAGCACATTGCAGTTCCCAACGGGCACTACACTGAATCCAGAATCAGGGATTAGCTCCAACTCGGGCTCACAAGGATTCCAATTACAAATACCAAATGCCAACGGAATCCCAGCGCAATCCTTCACTACACCCAATGGGGAATTTGGTGTTAATGTGACCCCTGAAGGAATTACATTCCAGATGAATGCACCAAGAAATTAAGTTGAACTAGACATCACTTTTGGCGCCATTTGTCTGGAAAATACGGCCAAATCAAAAAAATAACCAATAAAATCAAGTAGTTATAACTTTCTAAGTAATTCGTAAAGAAAACATACAACTATGGTTATTTGTCTATAACTGGGGTAGAGTAGTTGAACTATAAGAATAAAAGAGTCGATTGTGTTATGCAGTTCTCTACGTTTTCTCCAGCAGAATTAAAAGCCACTCCATCAGTACAGATGATTGATGGCTACAAGGTCCAGTTTCTTGCCTTCGCAAGTCCGGGCAACATGCATAAGTCGCCAGTTATGTTTTTGGGCGGTGCATTCCAAAGCTTCACTTCATTTAGAAATGAAGTTGAACAGATTATCACCACTCACCCTGTAATTTTGGCTGACTTCCCGTCTCAAGGTAGCAACGATCAGTTAGCGCCTGAACTAAATATGGAAGATTTTGCCGATCTTATTGCGGGCTTTCTTAACGCCCAAGGTGTGGCACGAGTTCAGCTAATGGGTGTGAGTTATGGGTCAGCAATGGCTACCCTGTTCGCTGCTGCTTATCCAAATATGATTGAACGCTTACTGATTTCGGGTATTACTTGCTTCCGTCGCGAGAGTTTAATTACGCTACTTGAAGATTCGGTAGGCTTGCTTGAATCTGGCGATATGAACGCCTTCGCAACTACCGCTGTCTGCAATTTGATTAATCACAACCGCTTAGAAGAAACCGCGGTTGGACCCACTTATCGTCGCCTATTATTCCGCCAGATCGCTCGCTTAGACGACAACGAGCGTCAGCGTTATGCGCAGAACACTCGTCGTTTATTACGTTTCGGTGGATTTAAGTCTTTCCCTACTTGCGAAACATTGATCGCAACGGGTGAATACGACAATTTCACTCTGCCACAAGAAAACGCAGCGGTGGCACGCCAATGTGTCAACGGTACGTTTGCGGTCATCCGCAATGCTGATCACTTAGCGCAATTCGAACAGAAAGAGTCTTCTATGGAGCTGGTTCATCGCTTCATGCGTGGTGATGATTTGAAAGGCATCGACGGCATCGAAATATATGATCCGCAAGCCTATGATCACGGCAATCAACGACTACAGGGGCGTCACCGTCCACTAGAACAACCTTATCGCTTAATTGATCGCTCAACAGGTAAAGAGCATGTTGTTCGCATCCAGAACATTAACTTTAGCGGTTGTGAACTAGAACAAATCCATGTGGATTTAGCTTTATCAGAAGCTGACGATCAACTGTATTTGGAGATTCCTGAAACAGGTGCTGCGTATCACGTACGCATATTGGGTCGTGAAAAGAAAACGTTGCGCTGCTTATTGATCCAACGCGATCTAAAGCAAGCAGATACATTATTAAAGTATTTAACCGAACACCTCCTGATGGTGCGCGAGATCCCTGCCGGGGAAGTGGCGGAAAAGCTCGCATAAGACAGCTCTTCAATGAGCATAAAAAAACCGCCGATGGCGGTTTTTTTATGTCTATCTGAAAAGCATTAAGGTATTCGTTTAAAAGGCGGTAGCGAATCCAACAGCAACTTACCGTAACGATGCGACAACAAACGCTTATCTAATATGCTAATTCTTCCACGGTCATCCTCTTTACGAATCAATCGTCCACACGCCTGAATCAAGCGAATAGATGCCGCCGGCAGAGTTAATTCCATAAATGGATTTCGCCCATTACTTTCTAGCCATTCACTTGTTGCTGCTTGTATTGGATCGTTAGGTACAGCAAATGGAATTTTCGCAATAACCACATGCGTTACATAATCGCCCGGCAAGTCGATACCTTCGGCAAAGCTAGCTAAGCCGAAAATAACACTGCCTTTGCCATCATCAATTTTTGCTTTATGACGGCGTACAATTTCTGCCTTGGGTAAAAAACCCTGACACAACAATTGGTCATACCAATCCCGAAGAAAATAATCCCGTGTCGCCTCTAGCTGTAATCTCGATGAAAATAAAACTAAAGTCCCCACTTCCAAATTAATATTTTCTTTTAGCCAATCTTGAACATCATCTTGAAACTGCTCACTTTTAGGATCGGACTTTAACTGTACGGCTTGTATTTCGCCCAATTCAGGATAATTAAATGGACTGGCCACTCGCTGGTAATTCGCCCAATCTGGCAAACCTGACTCCCAACGTAAGTTATTAAAACTATTTAATGCCGTTAAAGTTGCAGAGGTCACTACCGCACCATAGCACCGATACCATAAATTTTTGCGTAACTGATCGGCAACTGCAATGGGGGAAGCACTCATCACAATATCCCAATCTTCACCAAAAGGCGTTTTGCTTAACCAGCGCGCTATGGGTAACTGCCCTTCCGCCTCTTCAGCGCTAAGCCAGGAAAGTGCTTCTGACATCTGTTCGGCACGAGCAAACATCATTCCCATCGGGGCCTGCCAAGACTCAGCAATATCACGACCGAATTCGCTTTCTTCCTTAGGGTCGAGTGATTTTTGTAAGGCGTCGTTAAGCTTATCTAAACATAACAATAAAGGCTGCAACGGCCCTTTTAAATTTGTTAACAATCCCCGTAAAGTTTCTGGTGTGCGACCAAACTCGAAACGCAATCTATCTTGGTCGCCAATCATATCCATAACCAGCGGCCAAATTAGGCTTATATTCTGACTCAATTCTTGTATTTGTGCCGGGGCTTCACGCAGAGAATGCATCATAGAATGCGGAATACCGGCCGCTGCGATAAATTGCTCTAGCGCCTTTTCAAGTTGCTTTAACCATTGACGCTGAGAACGGATTCCCATATCCAAACGAAAATGATTTAACGCTTTATCGGCTAGGTGATGACCTTCATCAAATACATAAATGGTTCTATCTGGTGCGGGTAACACTGCGCCCCCACCTAACGATAAATCGGACAACACTAGATCATGGTTAGCGACGATAACGTCGGCTTCGTCCATAGCATTGCGCGCTTTATAAAAAGCACAGTTCTGAAAGTGGGGACAACGGCGATTGGAACACTCTCTATGAGTAGCGGTTAAATGACTCCACTGACCATTTTCAATTTCATCTTTCCAGCGATCACGATCACCATCCCAATCTCCACGACCATAAGACGCAAGCATAGACTCATATAGATCTTTATCTTTTTCTTCCGGTGTTTGTTCGAATAAATCAATCGTCGCCAACATACCTGATAAATGCTGCAGCGCCTTATCAAGCTTGACGATGCACAAATAACGCCCACGTCCTTTCGCCAAGGCGAAATTAAAGGGCATGGAAAGGTGTTTTTTTAATGCGGGTAAATCTTTATCTAATATTTGTTCTTGTAACGCTACTGTCGCCGTGGAAATAAGTAACTTTTTTTCACGTTCAATTGCAATTGGAAGTGCAGCCAATAAATACGCGAGCGTTTTACCAGTACCCGTTCCTGCTTCTACAACAACAATTCCGGCATCGTTATCACGAGCACCTTTTTCATCTTCGTGAATGCTGCCTAACGATTTAGCAATTTCAGCGATCATTACACGCTGGCCATACCTAGGACGCAAATCTAAGGCGGTGATACACTCGCGATATAAGGCTTGAATGCGCTCTTTCGTTTCTTTACCTAACATCTGGTAAGGCCTGCCATCCCCGACTGCGGCCAATATGCAGAGGCCAGCCTTCGACATCTAACAGTAAACCGCTGGCCGTAATTTCTTTAAGATAAACTCCGCGCACGATCAAATCACCTTCACTCCAATCTCTACCATTCATAGTTACACTGCGATTTTCTGGAATCGAGCTGTAGAGATGACCGCTGATTTCTAATGTTGGTAGTCGCTGCAATACTTCAATGGGTGGTAATGATCGAGGTTTTTCACCAACATTGTCTGCTAATCCAGAAACACGAACCGTATCAGGCTCTTTCTGCGTTGCTAAAATCACCGCATTAGGAGCTGGCAATTCAACGTCTGCAGAAGTTTCGACGCTCAACGCCTCCTCGTTTTGAACCGTTAACGACTGCTCAATTGGCGCTATAGATGTTGGCGTTAGATCCACTTCGCTAGTAATTTCATTATCGTTAACTGGCGCGGAACCGTAGCGCGGGAATACCCACCAAAATAATATAATTGCTAATACAATTCCGGCTAACAACGCTGTCAGCATCCATGGCAGTGATGGCCCGGCAGATATGTTTTTAGCGACAATCGGCACATACGGAGCACCAACATTTTCCGTATTTTCTCGCTGGCGTTCGGCTTCGGATTTTTTTAGTGCTTCTAAAATATAAGACATGCTTATTGCGCCCCGCGCTGCATATGCAACAAAGTTCTTGGACCTATAATACGATCAGGCTTCAGTTCTTCACCCTGCTGAAATTTACCGACAGCTTCTGCCAATATTGGATCATAATAATCGTCGTCCATGATCACAGCCTTACCGCCAGGTCCGATGCTTTGCCAATCTTGATTCCAAGTTACTCCAAGCCTCTGACGGACCCAGCTAACGACCCCTGAACGTTGCCCAGGGCGAACTAAACCGCTGTATCCATCTAAACGTCGCCAGAGTATTACGGCTTCTCCTGTATAGTCAGTAACACTGGCATCTAATAGCACCCAACCACGATTAAGACTGCGTACGGCTGTCGGTTGCTGCAATGATCTTAATTCAAGCAAACTCCAGTCTGCCCACAGGCATTCATAGCCAAGATCTGGCATGGCGATGCAAGTTTCAGCATTTACGCCTTGAGATTGAGCAAGCATTTTAATCGGATCGTTGGTTGGATTCAGACCAGTAATCATTTTATTGATCGTATCTCGCTGGCTATAAACGCCAGCCGCTAAACCCACTAACGATAAGAGAAGGAGTAAAGTACCGATGACGGTTTTAAATCGAAATGGCGACGATTGAGTCACTGATGCACTCTTTTGCGGGTCTCCTAACACTTCACGCACAGCCTGATTCGCGATAGATCGGGTAACCAGTGCTTTACTCGAAGCGTATGCGCCAAGTAAGCTCCTATCTGCCAAGCTATTGATTAAACGTGGCACTCCCCGACTAGCTTGCCAAATAACCTTTACTGCAGCGGCATCAAATAAAGATACTGATTCAGGTTCAAGTGTTCGGCGTGCGCATTGGACTCTGTGATCCAAATATGCGCGACATTCAGCCAACGATAATAAATTCAGATGATAGCGAGCCGTAATACGCTGATTTAACTGGCGTAAGTCGTATCGCTGTAAAATATCACGCAACTCCGGTTGACCTACCAAAATTAACGTAAGTAATTTTTCTTTGTCTGTTTCTAAATTGGTCAGCAGCCTTACTTGTTCCAACAAAGAAGCAGGCATGCACTGGGCTTCATCAATAACGCAGATAACACGATGGCGCTTAGCGTAACAACGCAACAAAGCTTCGTTGAGAACAGCGTACAAGGATTTCAGAGTAGCATCTTCGGTATATTCAACCGCCAATTCGTCACATAAACTTTGCAGCAATTCAAGCGGTGATAATTGTGGATTAAAAATGTAGGCAAGATGTGTATGCTCTGGCAACTGTTGCATAAAAGCGCGGCACAATGTCGTCTTACCCGCGCCCACTTCACCCGTTAAACAAATTAAACCGCCGTGCCCCGTATGAGCATAACTAAGATGCGCCAAGGCTTCCTGATGCCCTTGCGATGGGAATAAGAATTCTGGATCTGGAGCGATCGTAAAAGGTAGCCGTTGAAAACCAAAGTACTCGAGGTACATGCCGTATCCGTGGAAATATTTTGAAGGCGCATGATAGCGGATTTTGGATAAAACCGCAGGCGTTACCAGTGCCTCATGTCTGAGTATTAAACGACAGCCCTACCAAGGCAAGCTAACACCGAGAGTTACTTCGGCATCACGAGCGTAATGAATACGCCGATCATCAGAAATCACATCAAGCTGAAAGTAGCGATTATGAACATGCAGACCGAATTGATTGGTGCTGTATATCGATGCACCAAGATCAATTTTATCCAACGACCAAAACTTAGCGAGACTCAAACGCTCATAACGACCATGCATGGTCCCTGCGAGAGCTAATCCTAGTGGTTGGTAAATAAGTCTTGCTTTGCTGGTGACAGGGATGGTCTCAACTAACCTCTCTTGACCAGATCGACCGGAAGCTGAGCTACTGCTGGTGCACACTGTTTCGTCAACACTACCGAGGTTAACACACCCTTTATTAAAAGCTGCATCCTCGAACACCCAGCGATTAAACAAATCATTGAATTCGTAATCCACTGCCCATTGATCAGTAATTTGCCAATCACCAGCAATAGACAAACTCACCCCAGTACCTTCCGGCACATCGGCTTTATAGTTTAGAACCTTATCTTCATCAAAGTATGAATTGAGCTCTACTGAAACATTACGCCCCGTACCATCAAATGACACACCGTTTAATTGACCAAACTGAAAATGACCAACTTTATAAACAGCCAACTTTGGTGTCATCTGCCAGCGCTCGCCTTCAAATCGATGGCCAAAGCGCAATCCTTGAGCCTCTAGGACTTTAGCACTGAGCTCTATTTGATCTTGGGATGTACGCTCATTTCCTTGATCTAAATCTCGGTACCAAGCCGCCGTATCTGGGCTAAATGTCAAATAGTAATACCAACGAGTTTCTCGTTCTAATATCCAACTGTTTACATCAACACCAATCACTGCCGATGCGTTGGCATAGGCATAATCGCCGCTTTTGAAAGTACTATCCCAACCATCGATCATATCGCCAATTGGAACAGGCTCTGAGCTAGCTTCTACATCCAAGTAACTGTATATCCTACCGTCGGCATGGGCTATACAACTCGCACATAGAAACAGCCCAGCAGTGATATTAACTCTCACCAAGCATAATCCAAGTACCATCAACGTAACGAACGATATAAACACCCGGACGCTCTTCACGGATCGTTGCCATCAGCGAACCGCGATAGCGCAAATAGGCAACCGCCTCGCAATCATCGCCAGATACTAATTCATCGCGATTGTAGGCGCCGCACGCATTGTTGGTATCGCCAACGCTGTACTCAACACGAGATGTTGAAAGCAACCCTATCGACTCTGCAGCACCAAATAAGGTGACTCCGCTACGCAAAACAACCAGTGATCCCACCTCGATATTCACATTTGACGTTTCTGAATACTCAACAAGATAAGAAATATTAAAACTTTGGGCGTTAGCTCCCGTAGGGATATTCGATAAAATATAATCGTAGTCATAACCAAAGACTGTGGTTACTTCGAAATAATCTTTAACTTTACGAATTAATGACGTGTCTAAAATCGTCGGTGTCAGCTCTCGGTTTTCTACGTCAGTAACGTAATTCGCGGTCGCTGTTAAATACAATGCTCCAATCCCGAGCTGATAGGTGTTTTCTAATACACCATCGAAGGCAACTTCAACATCTTCTGCAAATGGAATAAGCAAACCATCAGCGTCCGTAGGCAACGTAATTTTGTAGCCCCCCTGAGCTGCCACTTCGTGATAGTCAAGTACGCCTCCCTCAAATTGCAACTGCAAGAAATCATCGAGATTAGTTATCCCTCCGACTCGGGTAATAGAACCACAAGCGAGTTCCTCTCGTGCGGTGATGTCAGCGGTATCGGACATAGTACAAATCTGGAGATTACTGGCGTCTAAGCTGGCGTTATATGGAAAGATCCTATAGCGTCCAATACTTCCGCCTGCAATGGCAATATCGATATATTCCGCCGTTTCAACAGTATCATCAGAAGTCGAGTCGGTAGCGCCTGTATCAGTCGTTACTTGTTCCGTCGAGCGGTAGAAAGTAGCTAAATCAGATACATTTGTAACCAGAGCACTTTCTGGGCGCTTAATGAAAAGATTACTGAATTCCGGCCACTTAGAATCGGCATAATAAACGTTTCCGTTTACAGTAGACGCCTCCATTATCAAGCTTGTGTAATTTTGTAGAGTAGACGTCCCTCCAGTACTATTGGAAATTTCGCCTAAATCCTCACCGCTAGATCGCAACCAAAAAACTACTGCTGTAGGGTTATAATGAACCTCAACTGCAGAATCATATGGGTCAGAAACGCCAAACAAGCTGGTCTCAAATAGAACTTCTACTTCATGGGGTTCATCATTAATGGCGACATTAAGTTTCACCGAAGGCCAAGCAACGTCTATACCGCCTGCCTCATCAGTAGAAAATGCTGGAGGCACTTCATAATGGCTATTGTAAATTAAACGGAAATGCGGACGCTCTTCAACATCGATCGAGTTAGTTGATGTATCGAACGTTACGTTAGTAGCATCCGTTGTAGCAGTTGCATTTAATGCTAAGAAGCCCTCGGTATAAACGTCAAATGCCAAATAGGTTGTAATTGAGTTTTCAACAATACTACCCGTGTCTAAAGCATCATAAGACAGGGTTAATGTACCGCTTATAGATACCGTCTTATCACTCGCAGAATATACTAGGGAACGACCATTAGTGGTCGTAGAACTAGCGCAGGTGGTCGAGCTATTGAGACAATCGAGATAATAAGAAATACCGTCACGAACATCTTGTAACACAGCGTCTAATTGTGGAGAAATAGCATTATAAACATTCGTGTAACCATCATAATAAAGCTCTAAAGAGTCAGCATAACCGCCATCAATAAAACTAACCTCATTCGGATTATCACCTTTAAAGTTCAAGAAACGTTTATTAAGGTCTGTAATAAATGTCTTTGATTTCTCCAAGCTGGTTTGCCAAGACGCGAGTGATTCTGGCACATCAATTTGGACAGCAGTTAATTCACCATCAATAAAACTAGCAGCACGATTACGCAACAAGGTACTTGCACGATCAGCTTCCGCAGGAACAATCGTGTTTACGGATTCTAGATAAGCAATGTTGGCGTCGAGTATGTCTGCAGCCGCTTCTGTTAACTCGTACAGTGACACTTCACTGCTCGCAGTATTTTTCTGGAAAATCTGACCTTGATTCAGCAGAAACTCTTCGAGAACTAAATTTACAGCTGCGTAATAATCAATATCACGATCCACAGCAAGTTTTTGCACAGCTGCCACATAAGCGCCGTACATTATCCCTTCTTCCAGCATTGAACTCGCCAGAGTTGTTTCGAATGCTAAACTCGCCGGGGAAATAGGAGTCGCCGAAATAATATCGCTAATACCAAACATTTCTGATACATGTAAATTAGCAATCTCGATAGAGTATTCCGAATAAAAACCCGTCTTCTCAGTATCGGTCGTGTTATCGCCATTAGCATCAATATAAACAGTGGTTGCGAGTGAGCTGGCCAAATCGGTAATCCAATTGATGTTCACCCGCATAGCTTCAAGTGACTCACCTACCGCCGCACGAATTTGATAATCCGTATCCAATGGCACATCACCCTTGTAGGCTACAGCACCGCAACCATCAACCAACTCACATTTGTAAGTAGTTCGTCCATCTTTGTTTTCAGCAATCAAAATAAGCGGCGCACCGACATAAGATGTTGCCAAGTTAACTTGATAAAACCCAGTGGTAAGCGAGCTGGTCGTTACTTGCCCCTTGAAGCTGACGTTGCCGTTGGCATCTACCTCGGTATCCGGCTGCCCCTCATAATCCAGAGGCACAGCATGCACCTTCGATAAGCTAATATCACTAGCGCCGACGTAACCAGTTAGAAATGTGTTGTCGTCGACAGTACCGCCTTTTGTTGAACTGGAATTACCACTACATGAGGTGACGAGAGCGGCGGCTAGGGCCAACAAGGTTAAGCGTGAGATTGATTTCATATTATTCTTTTACTCATTATGACTGAGTTCATTGTAACTATGCCTATGACACAGAATAGCGAATAGTGTTCTGTTTACGACGATTTTACATAAAAAAACCCGGCAGTTGCCGGGTTTTTGTCTAAGAAGGTCAAGAGCCTTACAAATTACTGCGCAGCTTTGAACTTTAGACGGTATGCATGTAGCAATGGCTCAGTGTAACCGCTAGGTTGCTCTTTGCCTTTAAATATCAAATCTGACGCAGCTTGGAAGGCAATACCATCAAAACCAGGCGCCATCGCAATGTAAGCTGGATCATTAGCATTCTGACCATCAACCACAACAGCCATACGCTTCAAGCCATCTTCAACTTGCGCACGAGTACAGATACCGTGCTCTAACCAGTTAGCGATGTGCTGAGAAGAGATACGCAGTGTCGCACGGTCTTCCATCAAACCTACGTTGTTGATATCAGGTACTTTTGAGCAACCAACACCTGCATCAACCCAGCGAACAACATAACCTAAGATACCTTGGCAGTTGTTGTCGATTTCTTTCTGAACCTGTTCAGCAGTCAATGCAGAGGCTTGTTCAGCAGTCATCAGTGGGATAGTCAAGATATCGTCGACAGACGCGTGTTCACGGCTCTTCAATTCATTTTGAACGGCAAATACATCAACCAAGTGATAATGCATTGCGTGCAAAGTAGCGGCTGTTGGTGATGGAACCCAAGCCGTGTTCGCACCCGCTTTAGGATGAACAATCTTCTGTTCCATCATTTGACCCATTTCATCTGGAATTGGCCACATGCCTTTACCGATCTGCGAACGACCTTGCAGGCCAGTTTCTAAACCTGTGTCAACGTTCCAGTTTTCGTAAGCATTGATCCAAGTCTGCTGCTTCATCGTGGTCTTAGGTACAAAAGGACCCGCCAACATTGAAGTATGGATTTCGTCACCAGTACGATCCAAGAAACCAGTATTAATGAACACTACGCGGTCTTTGGCGGCGCGGATACACTCTTTCAAGTTAACCGTGGTGCGACGCTCTTCATCCATAATGCCCACTTTCATAGTGAAGCGTGGCAAGCCAAGTGCGTCTTCGATACGGCCGAACAACTCGTTAGCAAATGCAACTTCTTCAGGACCGTGCATTTTTGGCTTAACGATGTTTACAGAGCCCGCAGTTGAGTTCTGGAATGGCGCATTGCCTTTCAAATCGTGAATAGCGATCAAAGTAGTGATCATGCCGTCCATGATACCTTCTGGAATTTCGCTACCGTCAGCAATCAAAATTGCAGGGTTAGTCATCAAGTGACCAACGTTACGGATGAACAGCATCGAGCGACCTTTCAGCTTAACGGTTTCACCGTTCAAGCCCATGTACTCGCGATCAGGGTTCATGGTACGAGTGAAAGTCTGGCCACCTTTAGAAACTTCTTCTGCCAAATCACCTTTCATTAAGCCCAGCCAGTTGCCATAAGTAACAACTTTATCTGCCGCATCTACCGCAGCAACTGAGTCTTCGCAATCCATGATGGTGGTTAAAGCCGCTTCCATCAATACGTCTTTAATACCCGCGGTATCAGTAGAACCAACAGGAGTAGAAGCGTCTACTTGAATTTCAAAATGCAGGCCATTGTTCTTCAATAAAATTGACGTAGGAGCAGCCATGTCGCCGTTAAAGCCAACTAGCTGAGAAGCGTCTTTCAAGCCAGTTGTTGAGCCGTCGGCTAATGTAACCACTAGCTTGCCTGCTTCAATTGCGTATTTGGTGCTACCAACGTGATCGCCCGACGCCAACGGCGCAGCATCATTTAAGAAGCCACGAGCATAAGCGATAACTTTATCACCACGTACTTTGTTGTAGCCTTTGCCTTTCTCAGCACCGTTCTCTTCAGAAATAACGTTCGTGCCGTACAGTGCATCGTATAGAGAGCCCCAACGCGCATTGGCAGCGTTCAGTGCAAAACGCGCATTCATAACAGGCACAACCAATTGAGGACCAGCCATTTGACCGATCTCAGGCTCTACACTTGCAGTTTCAGCTTCGAAAGCTGGGCCTTCAGGTAGCAAATAACCGATTTCTTGCAGGAACGCTTTGTATTCAGCGTGATTGTGCGGCTGCCCTTTACGTTCGGTGTGATAGGCGTCGATCTTAGCTTGAAGATCATCACGCTTAGCAAGCAAGGCTTTGTTTTTTGGCGCTAATTCGTTAACTAATACATCGAACTCAGACCAGAATTTCTCTGCATCGATACCAGTACCAGGAATTGCCTTGTCGTTTACGAAATCGTAAAGCTCACGAGCAACTTGAATGCCACCCTTCTGAACGTAATCAGTCATTGTTTCGCCTCAATCAAGGGGCTCGGATTTCAACCGAGCCACAGACCAATGTCACCCACTTATAAAGGTAGATAACGTGAAAATTTAAGGCTGCGGAGTATAACGCAAGTCATTCCGGACTGCTAATGGCTCGAGGCGGCCGTTGCTCTGGATTTTTATGCTGTGCCCCTTCTAGTTAACCACAATACAAATATACCTATACAAAACATATACAAAACTAATTCAGATATGATACAAGTAAATCTCAACTCAATCATGGAGATTGCACATGGCATCTAAAAAGCACCCCCAAGCGCAGCTAGAAGACCGCCGTACTCAACTACAAAAGGATATCGAAGCCTTTTTAGCAAAAGGTGGGCATATCGATCAGGTTGAAAGTGGTTTAAGTGGTGATAAGAGCGCCCCCGCTCACTCACTACAAGGTCAACGCCCGAATACTCAAGTAAGGATTCACAGCCCGATTTCTTATGGATCTTTCTAGTCCATCGAGATATTCGGCAAAACAAAAAGGGCCACTATCTGCTGATAGCGGCCCTTTTTATTTAAGGCTGTTTAGGTTTTAGTAAACGCGTTACAACAAACTTTCCCACGAGCCATCAATGTAGCGAATAATCCACACGCCACTCTCTTTGGCGATACGTCCATAAACGACATCGCGAAAGTTGAGATAAAAAACAGCATCATCTAAATTACGGGTCTCTCCATACTCGGCAACATTAGACGTCACGCAGCGGTCATAATTACCTTCTTGGTCGAGAACATAGCGATAAGGCTCAGAACCTAATTGGTAATCTAGGTTGGCATAAGCTGTTAGCTCACTGTCAACGCTACTCGTGGTGCCATCATCTAACGTGAGTGACACACCGTCTTTATATATGGCAACGCTTCCGTCCTCTCCGAATGCGGACTGGGTATTATAATTAACCAAAAGACGATCCAATTGCGACCCGGCACCAAGATACACATCATTTAGAGTTAATGATGAATAATCATGAGATAACGCTGCCGTTACATCAATTGAATCTGCAGTTGGAGCGCTTACCAAGACATCCAGCACGGTTCTTGGTTCAGAGGTGGACGTGCGTCCGTCGTATTCAAGAACCACCTCACTAGTAAACCGCGCTGTCGTCAATCCAAGTACTTCAGGATCATAAAGCTCACCGTCAAACGAAACTTCATCGGTCGACAAATCCGCTAAGGTCAAACAACCATTTTCATCCGGAGCATTTACGGGCCACTCAATGAAGTATGCACCGCGCCCTGGAACATCCAGACGAGCAAACACACCAATTTCCCAAAGGTCATTAATGGCTTGCTGCACATCACGTTCAGCATTAAGACGCTGACGAGGCTCGCAACTGACGACGCTCCATGCCGAACCCGTATTTTCTAGCAAACATTGCTCAAGATAATGAGTAGGGATCAATTCTTCGATGTCGCCATCTTTATCAATATCGCTCGTATCAGCGCGGTAAACGGTTGGATAAAAACGATAGCGATAAGATTCTGCCGACGGCACATAGTAATCGAGATACTCAATATCGTTTCCATTCAAGGTTTCATTGCCTAACTTATAAGAGGCTACAGCCGTTTCGACTTGCCCTTTCACATAAGTAGTCGAAGCCGTTGGATTAAAGAAACCATTGAATGACGCAAACTCGGATTCACCATAATAGGAATCTGCATTAGCACTACTAGCCGAGATGAAAACGGTAGTGATATTTTGATCATTATCACCGTCATCACCCACAACATCCGAAATTCTGCCGTTTAGAACAACAGTATCGATGTTGTAGTGCATAGACCCGGAGGTTTCAGGATCAGCGACACCGCGATAGAACAAACGGAACGAACCCGTTACTTCGTTCTCTGCGTCTGACGAAATTGTTGCAACATCATAAAGACTAAAATCAGACCAACGAATCTCATACCCTAAGATAGGGTTCGAGGCGCTATCAGCGGGTGCCGAAACGGCTTCCGTATAGTAAATACGCACGCCAGAGCTGGACGATATGTCATCGTTTGGATCGTCATTGGCATAGGTATTATCAACAATGAAACGTAAATCACCTTCGTTATAGGTACCTCGGATCAATATATCAATAGCTTTTGAGCTGGTTGGCGTTGTGTCAGCATCCGTGAGATTCACGTCAGCGACCATGTAGTTCACCGTAATCGCCCCACCATTCAGCGTTAACGTTGCCGTTGCTGCGTCATAGTTAGCATCGGTCAACCAAGTCCAACCTGAATCAAGCGCAGGGCAAGCACCATTCAAATAACAATCAACATAGAGTTCTTGTGTTTGACGGAAAGCCAGCACAATGGCGTCGAGATCATCGGCGTGAGCTTCGCCAATTGCTTTTAGCTGATCGGTATAGCTATCAATTTGGGCCTTATAACCGCTCTCAAAAAAAGTCTCTTGATAATCTCGCAGGATATCGACAAAGGCCTTAGTGCGCTGTAAACCAATAGTGAAATCGCTATAGTTAGTACCAAAAAGATTAGCGAGCGTATCTGGTGTCACCACCGTTAAGGTGTCCGCTGTAAACCCAGCCTGATCAGCCTCAAAACCACTGATCACTGAATCAACAAAACCCTGTACGGTGGCATTACTGACACTGATTGCAGCTAAGTTATCTTTGGCTAAGGTATACAAATCATCAAGACTCAGTGTTTGGCTTCCACCCATCTCAAACAATTGTCCATCGTTAGCGACTAAATCGGCGCCCACCGCGCTTGCATAAGTAGGTAAATCGGACGTTGGCGTGTAACTTAATTCTAAAGATTGCCAAGCAGCCAATAGTGCCCCGTAGCGAATACTATTGATTGCATCAACGGAGTTGGCTTTGCGCCAATCATTAAGTTGAGTTAAATCAGCCGGCTCAGCGGTCTGGATATTGGTAATTCCAAACAAACGGGAGACTTGAGATACCGATTGCTCAACAGAATAGGCTGAGTAATAGCCGGTATCTAACCAACCTCCATCTTGGGTGTCAGAACTAGCCTCACTATACACTTTCGCAAACGCCAATTGCGCCGCCAAATCAGTCAACGGAGTAACACGAACACGCTCTTTATTCGCCAACGAATAAGCAACGGCTCGCCATTCTGGGGTTGTTACCGGATTGTACGTTTCACCAAAAGCAACGCTAACATCACCGTAAGTACAACCGCTGGCCACTTGGCACTTACGAGACGTGGCAGCAACGTCCGCATCGGCATCAGCAACACGGCCAATAATATCGAAGTAGGATAACTCTTCAGCCAAGATAGCGACGGTCGCTTCCGCTTCGTTGTTGGAGGTGTAAGTAGTCGATACCAACTGCTTATCGCTATTTTCCGCCAACGCCCCAGCTTCAGTGACCGCAACATAACGAATCAAAGCATCAGAAAAGTCTTCCTGCCCGGCCTGAACATAGACATTAATAAAACTGCTACTTCTAGAACTGCCATTATCACTGCACCCTGCTAATAAAGCGGGAATCAACAACGCACTGCCTAATACTCGTAATTTCAACACACACATTTCCTTAACGACGGCCTGCCAACGGGGGTCTGACGGCCAACAAATGCCGCTATCATAGCAGGCTTTAAGCCGACCACTAGCCCGAACAACAAAAGACTAAGTAATGATTTGCAAGCAAAAGGTTCCCCGCGACCAATAATCCGATAAAATGCCGCCACACCTGAAGGGGGCTGTATGCATTTATTCGTAGACCAATTGACCAACGTCGATTTTAGCTATCTCGATCCACACCGAGGTCTCGTCGGAGAAACTTGGTGGGCTTCGGCTGTTTTAGAGGGCGCACTCGATGAACAAGGAATGGTTTGCGATTTTGGTATCGTAAAAAAAACCTTACGAAACTGGCTCGACTTAGAGCTAGACCATCGTCTTTTGATACCGGTTCGCTCCCCTGCTTTGCAGCACTGCTTGCATGACGACAAGATAACCTTAACTTGGCACTTCGGTCATGGTCAGCACTTAACCATGACAGCTCCGCAGCAAGCCGTTGCCTTGGTTGACGCAGAGGTAATCAATGACCTAACCGTCGCCGAATGGTCGATCACTCAGCTATCTTCTTCTTTTCCTGGAAGTATTGAGCAGTTATCACTCACGTTTGAAAACGAAAACATTCACGGTGCCAACTACCACTACAGTCATGGTCTTAAGAAGCATGATGGCAATTGTCAGCGAATAGCGCATGGTCATCGTTCCCGTATTGAAATATTTATTGATGGTGAACGTAATCCCAGCTTAGAACAGCACTGGGCCAACACTTGGGAAGACATTTATCTCGGAACGGTTGAAGATCTGTCGAATCAGACAGAAGAGCACCTGCACTTCCACTATCATGCACAACAGGGTGAATTCACCCTAAGCCTTCCTAAAGATTGTTGCTACCTGATGGATACGGATACGACCGTTGAGCTGATAGCCGCCCATCTAGCCCAAGAAATAAAGCGTGACCACCCTTCCGTCGAAGTCTGCGTAAGAGCATTCGAAGGTGTTAATAAAGGCGCAATGGTAGCACTGTAACAGCGCCTAGTGCGGTATTGCATGTATAAAAAAAGCATTCCTAGGAATGCTTTTTTTATACATGATTTTTATGAAGGTACGGAACGGTATTACACCGCACCTTCCATATTTTGTCGTAATCGCCACTGCCCCCAAAAGAAAGCGACCAAAGCGACAGGCACAAGCCACATTAGCCATTCATGCATCGAATCTGCAAATTGTTGACCAAGGAAAAAAGCTACAAAAAACAGCGCCGCAGCCCAAGCAACAATCGACAAGGCATTAGCAAATGAGAACGGCAGTAAAGGAACCCGAGCAATACCGCACGCAATATAACCAAAAGTTCTCAATCCTGGCATGCAACGAATTAATGCCAGCTGATGCCAAGGGGTTTGTTGCAAAGGTTGAATTTGGCGTTGAATCATAGGGCTCTGCAGGTGACGCGATAACCAAGGCCATGAATGAGCCAGGCGCCCCAAAAGATACAAAGCGGTGTCGCCAATAAACATACCGGCACAGACTGAGACAAAAGCAAGTTCAGGTGCCACGCGGCCACTTGCCGCCAACAACGCAGCACCAATAATCGCCAAATCTTCCAAGGCGAACGTCGATACAATAATGACAAGGACCAACCAATACGGGCTATCGGAGTAACCCAACAAACTATCTAGCATAGAATGTTACCTGTGTGCTTCCTATACAGAATCACCCGCGACAATAGGAATATGGCGGACAATCCAAAATTTTGACCGGCGATTGTAACAAAAGTGCCTTGTTTGCCTAGGCAAATTATTGTCAATAACATGCGATCACTTGAATTTGACAGAATTTCAATGAGGAAATTTACGATTCGGGGCTGAGAAAAGAGAAAAAATCCGGTAAAATCCTGCGCCTTCCTAATTCACCATTTGATCCCGTCGAGAGTATCCATGGAACTGTCTGCATTAACCGCAATATCTCCACTAGATGGCCGTTATGGCAGCAAAACAATACCGCTGCGCGCTATTTTCTCTGAATTCGGCCTTATTCGTGCCCGTGTTGAAGTTGAGATTCGCTGGTTGCAACGCTTGGCCGATCATCAAGGCATTGCTGAAGTCCCTGCATTTTCAGCAGCAACCAATGCGCAACTGAACGCTATCGTGAGTGAGTTCAGCGAAGACGACGCTCTACGCATTAAAAAGATTGAAGCAACCACCAACCATGACGTAAAGGCGGTTGAGTATTTCATTAAAGAAAAATTCGAAGGCAACGACGAACTTCAAGCTGTTACTGAATTCGTGCATTTTGCTTGTACTTCAGAAGATATCAACAATCTGTCTCATGGCTTGATGCTAAAAGCCGGCCGCGATGACGTTGTTGTTCCTATGATGAAAGAAGTCGCTAACGCCATTCGTAAGCTGGCTCACGACAACGCCGAATTGCCAATGCTATCACGTACACACGGCCAAACTGCGTCGCCAACGACCCTTGGTAAAGAGATGGCGAACGTCGTTGCTCGTTTAGAACGTCAAATTCGTCAGGTCGAGAATGTCGAAATCCTTGGCAAAATCAATGGTGCTGTCGGTAACTACAATGCTCACCTTTCAGCCTACCCAAGCATTGATTGGGCTGATAACGCGCAGGTATTTGTATCCTCATTGGGCTTAACCTTTAACCCATACACCACGCAAATTGAACCGCACGATTACATCGCTGAACTATTTGATGCGATGGCACGCTTCAACACTATCCTGCTTGATTTTGACCGCGACATTTGGAGCTACATCTCATTTGGTTACTTTAAACAACGTACGATTGCTGGCGAAGTTGGTTCTTCAACAATGCCGCATAAAGTTAACCCAATTGATTTCGAAAACTCGGAAGGCAACCTTGGCCTAGCCAATGCTGTATTCGCTCACATGGCGACCAAACTGCCTGTATCTCGCTGGCAGCGTGACCTTACCGACTCAACAGTTCTGCGTAATATGGGGGTTGGCATTGGTTATAGCCTATTAGCGTTCCAAGCCAGCCTTAAAGGTATCAGCAAGTTAGAAGTCAACGCTGCGCGTTTGGCAGAAGATCTGGATAAAGCTTGGGAAGTATTGGCTGAGCCCGTTCAAACGGTTATGCGTCGTTATGGTATCGAACAGCCATACGAAAAACTAAAAGCCTTCACTCGTGGCAAAGCGATTACGCGTGACGCTATGATCGAGTTCATTGAAACTCTAGAGTTACCGCAATCGGCAAAAGACGAGCTGAATGCCATGACCCCAGCAAGTTATGTAGGTAATGCCGCTGCGCAGGCGAAGGCCGTTTAACCAGTTGTTAAAATAACTGATGATGAAAGCCTCCACTTTGGAGGCTTTTTTTTAACTGACCGTTTTACCATCGATTCCATTCTATTGAGTGATGACTATGCATCTTCTTGGCAACCTAAGCATCGACGAGTTTCTGCGTGACTACTGGCAGCAGAAACCCGTGTTAATTCGCAATGCTTGGCCTAACTTTGAGCCACTATTAAGTGCGCAGGAACTCGCTGGATTAAGTCTTGAGGACGATATTGAGTCGCGCTTAATACTAGAACAAGGGCAAGATGGTCCGTGGGAAATTCGCAAAGGTCCATTCTCAGAGACAGATTATCGCTCACTCCCAAAAAGTCATTGGACCTTACTGATCCAAGCCATTGATCACTGGGTGCCGGAAGCCGCAGAGCTACTAGAGCATTTTCGCTTTATCCCGAGCTGGCGCATTGACGACCTAATGATTAGCTATGCAGTCGATGGCGGTAGCGTTGGCCCGCATTACGATCAATACGACGTATTTCTATTGCAAGCCGAAGGACAACGAGAATGGAGAATCGGTCAGCACTGTGACAGTAACTCACCAATTATTGGCAATACCCGCCTGCGTATTCTTAGCGAGTTTGAAGAAACCGAACGCTGGGTACTAAACCCCGGAGATATGCTGTATCTACCACCGCAACTCGCGCATTACGGCATTGCCCAAGGCGAGTGCATGACTTACTCCATCGGTTTTCGAGCACCATCGGTTAGCCAGTTGCTGGAAACAAGTCTTGATGTTGTGTTGCCAACCCTGACCGAAAACCAACGTTACTGCGATGCAGGAATTCAACCCGCTGTATCTGCATCTAGGATCGACCAGCAAGCAACTGAGCGCTTGGCAAATCTACTCACCTCTGAACTGCAAAAACCAGAAGTTCTTGCCAAAATTCTTGGACAGCTAATGACGGAACCCAAGTACAGCGAGCTTCTTCCAGAAGCGGAAAACGAAATCACCTGGGACGAATGGCTCGACACCGTTGAAGGCGAATCACTGCTACGCCACGAACACGCACGATTCGCCTACTTTACAGACGACAACCAGTGCCTATTCTTCAATCATGGCGAATGCACTGTTCTACCAAAGTCATGCACCCAACTGGTTGCCACTCTGGGGGATTATCGGCAGTATTCGATAGATCAATTGCAACATCTCGCACTCGACGATCAAGGAAAAAGTTTGCTGCTACAGCTTTGGGCTCAGCAAATGATCTACGTAGAAAGTGATACTCAAGGAGTTTTTGATGGAGATTGTAACGACTGACTGGAGTAAGCACCGCGATGCCTTGCGTGACATACGTCGCCGCGTCTTTATTGAGGAGCAAGGTGTACCTGAAGAGCTGGAGTGGGATGACGACGATCTAAAAGCCACCCACTTCATCGTCTATGATGGCAAACGTCCGGTGGCCTGTGCGCGACTGCTAAACAACGGACACTTTGGCCGCATGGCCGTATTACGCGAACACCGTCAACAACACTGGGGAAGTCGCCTTCTGAGAGCGATAGAACAACACGCTCGCAGCCATCTACCCGTAAAGCAGATCAAAGCAAACGTACAGACTCATGCATTTGGCTTTTACCATCGCAATGGGTTCACCGCAAATCCGGAGTTTTTTCTAGATGCCGGTATTCCACATTTGCCGATGCACAAGGCAATTGGATCACCACACCAAACGACAACACTCACACCCAAAATCGATTCAGAACGATACCAACTGAATGATTTACTCTCAATTTCTAGCTGGCTACAAATTGCACTACAAGGCGGCCCTGTTCGAGTTTTTTTACTGATCGAAGATCTCACCCATCCTTTATGGTCGGATACCACACTCCTCAATGCCATAAATCGGTACCTAAGAGCGTCCCGCCAACGACAGGTTGAGATCATTTTGCGAGCCGAACACGGTTCACAGTCGTCTCATCCGCTCATTAAATTACAACAACGATTAAGCAGCCGCATAAATATTAAAGTAAATAGCACCATAAAACACAGCCAAGTATTACTAGAATCTTGGGGTTGGCTTACCCTAATGGATGAAAATAAAGGCTTTGCCTCAATGTCGGATACCGCACGGACTCGACACTATGTCGAAAGAGCAAAAACGCTTTTGCAACAAGCAACACCACTAAAAGAAGGTCGGCGCCTAATGATTTAGGCGCTTGGTAAAATACCACTTGAAATGCTAAACACAATCGCTTCACAAATAACAACAACTAAGGTTAATGACCAGCGTAGGCGTTTATAACGATACGAATAAACACGGCGAATAATTGCACGCATTTCTAGCCACAACAAAATAATAAAGCCCAATGAAAACAAGCCAGTCGCAAAAACTAGCGGTACAAAATACGCGCATAATCCTAATAAAAAAACACCAATAGCGGCCACGAGCGTCGTATTATCTTTCGCACCGTATTCATCGGTAATTCCTTGCGCCATACCCCAGCAACTACCGGACATAAAGGCCAAAATAGCAAAAGAATACAAGCGAAATAGCGGCTCAGCGTAATCGACCCCCAAATACAGTGAAGCAGTCGTTGCGACAAAAGGCAGCAAGCCAGCAGCACCAAGCTTTTCTGTTAAAGATAACGCCATCGAGAACTCCTTGATAATAATAAAATCTAAAATCAGACCTTCAGTGTAGAATAACATTCAAAAAAAAAGCCACTTTTACAGTGGCTTTGATAGCAAGCATGAATAATTAAATTACAACGCCAGTAGCAATTTAGTTACACGCTCCACATCTGCGGGGGTATCAATACCGTGCCCCGGTGCCTGTTCAATAACCGACATATGGATTTTAGTGCCATACCAGAGTGCCCGTAACTGCTCTAACGACTCCGTTAGCTCTAATGCACAAGGCTCCATAGTCTGATAAGCCTTAAGAAACGACACTCGATAACCGTACATACCAATATGACGCAACACCGGCATACGACTCGTCAATGTATCGCGTGATTGTTTGTATAAGTCGCGATCCCAAGGAATCGGAGCACGACTAAAGGTCATAGCAAATTGGCGCTGATCCAGAACCACTTTCACGGCATTGGGATCAAATGCTTCTTCCACATCGTGAATAGGAGTACACACAGAACTCATACCCGCTTCCGGATTATCTAATAAACCCTTCGCTGTTAGTTCGATTAATTCACGTGGAATTAGCGGCTCATCCCCTTGTAGATTAACGATGACCACATCGTCAGCCCAGCCTTTGATGAGTGCAACTTCGGCAATGCGTTCAGTACCATTTTCATGATCCAGTGAGGTCATCACTACCTCGGCACCAAATGCTTCTGCGGCCAATTTAATGCGCTCATCATCCGTTGCAATCACTACCTCTGAAACACCCGCTGCCAACGCACGTTCATATACATGCTGAATCATTGGCTTACCAGCCAAATCAATTAATGGCTTACCCGGCAGTCGGCTTGATGCATAACGAGCTGGAATAACAATTTTATAATCCGACATGAATGTTAAACCTTATAAAATTCGTGATACCAACGAACAAATTTTTCTAACCCCACTTCTAGTGACGTGTTAGGCGCAAAATCCACATCGGCAATTAAATCATCAACATTGGCATACGTCGCCAACACATCACCTGGCTGCATATCGAGGTAACGCTTATCGGCAGTTTTCCCCAGCACCTTCTCAATAGTCTCAATAAAGGTACCAAGTTCAACAGTATTATGATTACCAATGTTGTAAATTTTATAGGGCGCAGAGCTGCGACTGGTATCTCCAGACTCTGGTGACCAGCCTTCAACGCCAGTAGGAATTTTATTTGCAATACGTGTAACACCTTCAACAATATCGTCGATATAGGTGAAGTCGCGTTGCATTTTTCCGTGGTTATAAACGTCGATGGTTTTACCTTCTAAAATAGCCTTAGTAAAACTAAAGTACGCCATATCAGGACGCCCCCAAGGTCCGTATACCGTAAAGAACCGCAAGCCGGTTGTCGGTAGACCATACAAGTGCGAATACGTATGAGCCATTAACTCATTGGATTTTTTTGTTGCCGCGTACAAAGATACCGGATGATCCACGCGGTCTGATGTACTGTATGGAATATCGGTATTTAATCCATAAACGGAACTAGAGGATGCGTAAACCAGATGCTCGATATTATTATGGCGACACGCTTCTAGAATATTAACAAAACCCACTAAGTTACTTTCTACATATGCGTGCGGATTAGTAATTGAGTAACGCACACCCGCCTGAGCGGCTAAATGTACAACACGATCAAATTGATGCTCTGCAAATACAGCATTAACCGCTTGAGTATCGCCCAATTCAACTTGCTTAAATTCAAACTGAGGCAAGGCATTCAACCACGCCAAGCGGCCATATTTTAAATTAACGTCGTAGTAATCGTTTAGATTGTCGATACCAACAACTTCATGACCTTGTTCGATAAAACGCTGACTGGTAAATGCACCAATAAAACCAGCGGCACCAGTAACTAATATTTTCACGATTTTAATTCCTCAAATTCTGGCAACATGGCCTTAATATAGGCTTCTTCTAGGGGCATGCGACTGGCTAATATAATATCGGCAACTTCGCGCGCGACGCCCTTTCCGCCCTCAGCATCGGTAATTAAATCCGAATGCTCACGTACCATCCAAAATGCATCTTTAGGAGCAATGCTTAATCCAACACGACGCATGACTTTTAAATCAATAACATCATCACCGACGTAGCAGACCTCACCAGAATCGATCAGCAGCTCATCCATCAATTGAGACAGAACAGCCCACTTATCTTTAGTGCCTGGAAAAAAATGCGTAATGCCGAGATCCTCTACCCGCTTTTGTAACGGCGCAGAACTTTTAGCGGAAATAATGGCAGTGATAATGTCGTATTGATTCAGCAGTTTAATGCCAACGCCGTCTTTGACATTGAAGTGTTTGACCTCTTCACCAGAAGCCGAATACGTTAACGTTCCGTCAGTCAATACGCCATCTACATCGAACACCACCATACGAACAGCCCGTGCTTTTTCTTTAATCGCGTTCGGGATGTGCACCATGATACCGATTCCATTAAATTGAAAAGGCGATATTGTACCGATTAACCGTCAAAAGTGTGAGTTGTTGTCGCGGATAAAAATAATAAATTTATAGGGTAAAGCAGAAAAATCGGAAGGATTTATAGCGATAATTTCGTTGGTATCCCCAAGGGGATTCGAACCCCTGTTACCGCCGTGAAAGGGCGGTGTCCTAGGCCTCTAGACGATGGGGACACAAGGACGAACAGATACGTTTTTGGTGGAGCCTAGCGGGATCGAACCGCTGACCTCAACACTGCCAGTGTTGCGCTCTCCCAGCTGAGCTAAGGCCCCGTCTCAAAACGTGGGCGTATCTTACTTACGCCCCCTAACACTGTCAACAAGAACTTAGAGAAATATTTCTCTAAAACAAGGACTTACGAGACATTGGTTATCTGTAGCCCGCTTGACCAAAAACCAAACGAGCATTTGCCCTAATATGCGTCGTAACTACCGACAAGAAATTACTCTTGCGCAGCAACAGGCTCAGCCGCCATTGCCGCAAGGTAACCTTGGTAATCCTTTTCCATCTTCTTTAGCTTTTTCTTACCGACTTCGCCGATAACACCCAGAGCATGACGGACACGCGCACGACTCATGTCTGGGCCTAAAATAACCATGCTATCCAACACTGAAATCGTCGCGGAAGTTCCCGCAATGGCGATAAAGAATGGGAATAAGAAATCACGAATCTTAATATCCATTTGCTTAGCCAAGCCAAACAAAGCGGCTTCGATCTCTGCAGGCTCCCAATGGCGAATGCTTTCTAACTGCCACAAACCAAATTGCAGTACATTTAGCAGACGCTCTTCATCATAGGCTTTATGCTCAAATTGAGCAGCCGTCAACGGCGTTAGCCCTGCTAAGAAATGCCCGGCTAGTGGTACCACATCAGAGAAGACTTCTACACGCGGCTGAATATGCGGAATGATTGGGATCAAACGTTCAGGACGTAATCCCCACGCAGCAAAGCGTTGTGCAAAGGTTTCTGCATCCAACTCGCGTAGCCATAGGCTATTTACCCAGCGTAATTTCTCCATATCAAATACGGGGCCACCCAACGACACGCGTTGAATATCGAAATGACTAAACATCTCGTCACGGCTGAATTTTTCACGTTCGTCAGGCATAGACCAACCCATGCGGCCAAGGTAATTCAGTACCGCTTCCGGCATAAAGCCCATACGCTCGTAGAACATAATTGAGGTCGGATTCTTACGTTTACTCAGCTTACTTTTATCTGGATTACGCAACAGAGGCATATGACAGATAGTCGGCATTTCCCAGCCAAAATATTCGTACAGCAATTTATGCTTAGGCGCGGAACTGATCCATTCCTCGCCCCGAATCACATGCGTAATCGCCATCAAGTGATCATCAACGACGTTGGCTAGATGATAGGTTGGCATACCATCAGACTTCATTAGAATCTGAGCATCAACCTGTGACCATTCCACTTCAATACTGCCGCGCAACATGTCATTGATAACACACACGCCCTCTTCTGGTACACGCATACGGATTACATAAGGGGCACCTGCGGCTTCACGGCGAGCCACTTCCTCTGCTGGCAATTCTAAATGCGATGCTTTCAGAGCCGAGTTAGTACCATCCTGCTGCAACTGTGAACGAATGGCATCCAATTCTTCAGCGGTACGGTAACAACGGAATGCATAACCAGAAGCCAACAATTGCTCCACATGCTCAACATAAATGTCTTTGCGTTCGCTTTGACGATAAGGACCGTACTGACCACCAACATCCGGGCCTTCAGACCACTCAATTCCCAGCCAACGCAGACTATCCAGAATTGCTTGCTCAGACTCTGGAGTGCTACGAACTTGATCGGTATCTTCGATACGTAGAATGAATTCACCACCATGCTGACGAGCAAATGCAAGATTGAATAGCGCTATGTAGGCAGTGCCAACATGAGGATCGCCAGTAGGAGATGGTGCAACGCGGGTACGAACCGTCATAAGGAATCTCTATTTCAGATACGAATAAACAAAAGTGGGCACGATTATAGAGAAATCGCACCCACTTAGCACCGCATCCGAACAACCTCAGACGAGAAAATAGTCTTAGCATTAGTTTTTAGCGTTAATTTCTCGTTCCATTTCAGAAAGGATACGAATGACTTGGGTGCTAGCAGACTCCATACGCTCAAGCTCTTTCAACATTTTTTCGCGATCCTGATCTTTGAAGGCAGCCATCGCCCTAAAGCCCGAATCGTGCACTTGCCGATGAGGCTCATCCAATCGGGCAAAGCTAGCAAGATGGCTGTAGCGCTGCTTCCCCTCACCTTCGATATACCACTTACCCAGGCGACAATGAGTATGATCTGCAAGAGATTCACATACCTGTGGTTTATTTTGCCAAATGCATTGATATACCTGAGCTTTCCAAACGACATGATCCAACTTTGCAGTTTCAATAAAACTTTC
Source organism: Thalassolituus oleivorans MIL-1 (assembly GCF_000355675.1). Taxonomy (NCBI): domain Bacteria; kingdom Pseudomonadati; phylum Pseudomonadota; class Gammaproteobacteria; order Oceanospirillales; family Oceanospirillaceae; genus Thalassolituus; species Thalassolituus oleivorans. Next base: position 2,035,191 of record NC_020888.1, read on the forward strand.
ACTCGCGGTATGAGAGAAACTATTGGAAACATGGCGTGACACATCCCCTATTGCATTGATGTGCTCAGAAACCAAACGTACTTCATCAGATAAAGCAGCCCCGTGATCCCCCACGGCTCCAATACCTTCAGACACCCTGTCGACTTCGCTACCCACGGTTGAAATCAAACTTCCGATCTCAGCCGTCGCTTCTGCTGTTCGTTGAGCAAGCGTGCGTACTTCGTCTGCAACAACGGCAAAACCACGCCCTTGTTCACCTGCTCGTGCCGCTTCAATCGCAGCATTCAAAGCCAACAAGTTAGTTTGTTCTGAAATGCCTTGAATTAAACCGACAAAATTCTCAATACCCGACGCGACATTCTTTAGACCACTAACAGCCTCGGAGGCATCCGCAGATTTATCACGGATATCCGTCAATTGACTGGCAAGATTCGCCAGCGTACCTCTGATATCTGAGACCTTAGCAACGGAAGCATCAACTTGTGCATTTTCTCCTGCGAGACGCGCCGCAGAGGCTGCCATTGTGTTACGAATATCGTCCACAGTAACCGAAGAAGAAAACCATAGCTTTTGCAATGAGGTCGTATATTGCAGCTGCTCTAAACTATATTGACTGCGCATATCCGCTACAATTTTGATTTTGCGCAGAACTTCATTCTCTCGTTCCAACATTTCAAGACGACGACGCATCGCCTCAGTTTCGGCCAACGATGGCCCTCGTTCTTTTTGTTTGAAAAACACCGATACCCCCAAACCACCAAATTCGAGCACTAAATTCCCGTGGCAGACGCCAACCCATATGTGAATTAACTATAGTTGATACTTGTAAAGTAGCCAGATAGCACACGCCACAGATCTGCCGAAAATAGAATTCTGAGAGGAAACAAAAAGGCCAAGGCATGCAAGCCTTGGCCTCTTCGGAACAACGACGCGACAATGTCGCATCCCATTGTTTAATTTTAAGATTGGCGAATTTGAAATTGCGCACCAATGCGTTCAGCTTCTTCAGCCGCGCGTTCTCGAACTTGTTCGGGATCTGTATAGAGCGTATTGATTAGAGACAATTGAATAGACTGTGCTTTTTCAATCGACATTTCTTTATTGCTAACACGATCTGGCATTTGTCGTAGTATCGCCTCAGCAAGCTTTATGCGAACACTGTCGTCCGTTGCTTTGTTTAACGCTTCCATCTGCTTGTTAAAGCGCAATAAGTTAACTAAACGCACAAGTTCTAGATCGGGAGTTTCATGTCGCGATGCAACGCCATTCAAAATAATCCATTCCGGAGAAGATACATATTCCGGGCGTTCTGTTAAGGGAGCAACGACAGGTTCCAATTCAACGGCAGCAATTGCCGCAGTTTCTGCAACCATTTGCATTTTAATAATATCTTTAGCGTCCATTTTAGACAGCTCTTCTTTCGAGTACGTCGTAGTTGTTGGTACGTTATAGTCAGCTGAAGCCACAACAGTATTTTTAACCGTCGTACTATCAGGTGTTAACCAAACAACAACACCGACAGCTGCTATGGTAAGTAATGAGCAAGCTATACCAACACGAATGGCTGTATTTTTATTATTCATCGCCTATTCCTCTAATGAATTAAAAATGGCCGAGAGCAAACACTCTCGGCACATTTATTTATCACACTTTACTGCTTACCAACGAGTAGGAGCTGGAGGTGTAACAGTGAACTGATACTGTTGACCAGGGCCTGCAACCAAGCTGTTGAACAAACTCGTCATCCAACCGCACTTAAGTTCAGAGAACTCAGTCGTGCCATTAAACTCTAGGTATCCTGCACCTAAATCACCAATTGGGCCTTCATAGGCAATTGGGAAAGCAACAGGGCTTGTGGTAGTACAGTTAAACGGTAATTTCAACCAGCCAAAACCAGCAGCATTGATCAGAACATTAGCGTCCGCTTGACCGTCAATATTCAACATGCCATCACGGCTTAAGCCAGCAGTACCAGTAATTGGACCTACAGGTTCAATACTCAGGTTCACATCTAGATTCACTAGGATGTTCAACTTAGTATCAAAATCTGGCACCGACATTGACCCCATCAAGGTGCCTTGAGTAATGTTCGTATCAGCTGTCAAAGAAGAATCTTCAGGCAGGATCACATCCTGATCTAAGGTCGCAAGATGGATTGTTGCACCTAGATTCCAATCATTCAGAGATACGACGAAATCACCGCCACCAGGATTGGCATTTGACTTAGGCGCTTGAGAGAAGCTGTAGCAGCTGTTATCAACTGAGGTGCCGGCAAAGCGCTCGTCAAACCATTCCAACACATGCGGAGCCGCTTGGAATTGAGTAACGATATGCTCACTTGGGAAGATATCAAATGTCACTTTTGCAAACTTACCGCAATAGCGTTTTTTCAACGCTGCGTGTTGTTCAATTTCAATGAATTCATCCGCTTGACCATGATATTGGTATACAGGCACAGAAGGCTTTCCGTCGCCCAAGTTTTGCGCAGTCACAGCATCATTAACCGATGGAATCGCTAACAGTTCTGTTAAGCCTTTAGAGCCGACAGTGTATTCAGAAATGCTGTCGTTCATAAAGTCGAACAAAGATTCAAATACACATTGGTCTTTAGCAACTGCAATAGCAGCATGACCATTGGCACTTGCTAGCTCATCTAGTGGGATATCATCTGGATATTGTTCAGCCAAACCAACAACCGCGCCCAATAGGAAAGAAGCACCTGCGCTACCATCTAAGTACGCTGCAGTGGATGGGAAATCAGCAGGAGTACCGCCAGCAGCGATAGCGACTAGGTTAAGGTCTGGAGCATAAGACTTTTGTACTTCGCCAGCCCAAGATGCAGTTTGACCACCTTGAGAGTAACCCCAGATTACTGCAGGTGCATTTGCACTGATGCCAGCATTAGGAATTTGCGATGCCGCAGTGAAGATATCCAGAACTGCGTGCGCTTGCGATTCGCCTGCTAGGTAGGTTGGTGAATCACCAGTGGTGTAACCCGCGTTGTCCGTTACTAATACCGCATAACCTTTTGCTAACGCCGCAGCAATGTTACGATTTTCGTAGTCAGTACCACCGGCCAATTGCAGTGATGGTGCACAACCTTGTGCCAAACCATGAGTACCTACGGCGTAACTTAGGGTTGGACGCTCACCAGGGCCAGTCCATGCAGCGTTAGGAACAATAACTGTACCGGTAACTGTGTTGGTTGCACCTAAAGAATCCGTAGAACGATACATAACGTTCCACGCTTTAGACACTACGCTAGCACCTACATCAACAGTGGCAGAACGATACCAAATAAGATCTCCGTTACTACCGGCATAAATCGACGGCACTTCGTAGAAATCCATTCCAGATGGACCCACTGACGGTGCAGCCATCGCTACGCCAACAGGTAACATTGAAGCTAACAAGCCGATATAACCGGCTTTAAGAATACGTTTGGACATCATATTGATGCGCTCCTAGGGAATATTGTTGTTATTTTTAGATTTCACGATTTAGGAAACGATGAAACCTTGTAACAACAGTACTCCCTAGAGTGTTAACTTGCTGGCCGTAAGCGGACAGTAGTCGGTTATTAATGGCCATTTATAAATTAAATATCTGTTCATTTGAAGCGAATTGAAGCGACATTATCCATCCAATTTTAAGCGGCCAATACTCGGCTTTATATGGCCACCAATAACTAATGCGTTCCAATTAATTGTGATGACTGCGCCGTTCTAAATATTCGGTAGGGGCCATACCGGTCCAGCGCCGAAATGCCTTGGCGAACGCTGATGAATCTGCGAAACCGAGCAGTAATGCCAACTCAGTAATCGAGTTCCCCCCACGAGCAAAGTATTCGCGTGAGAATTTCTCCCTCACCCTATCAAGTTCAGACTGATAGGACGTTCCATCTTCCGCTAATTTTCGGCGCATCGTTCGTCCACTCATGCCTAGCTCACTGGCGGCTTTTTCAAGGGATGGAAAAGCACCGTAGTACCGCACAAGCAAACGCCTAAGTCGTAATGGTAATAACCGTATAGCCTTGGTTGGGATATTTTCAAATAAGGTTTTTTCAGCAGTTATCGCCATTAGTCGGTTAGCTAATGGTAACTCTTTGTCTTTCAGGGACGACTTCCCGACAATGCGAGTTTCGGGACAGTCAAACACAACGGGGCAGCGAAAATAACGACGATAGATATTACCCCAAGCAGGCTCAGGATAGCCAAATTCGACCAAATGTGGTTCATCATCCGCGCCAACTAAATCACAAAAAATGTTGTAAAAACTAACGACATTCAACTCCATGAAGAAATGGGTATACGGAGCTAACGAAATGTTCTCTTCGATAACAAACATACCTATAGGGCCTTCAAGGCGTACAGACATTTCCAGTGGTGGAAATAACTCCTGACAATAACGAGTTACGGCCAGACCACAATCCCATAAAGTCGGTTGAGTTACTGCAGCTAAACCAGCCATGCCATGCGAAGTTGCAGTCATTAGGTTCCCCATGACCAAACCAAGATATGGCATATCGAGTTGTTTTACGGCCTGATCAACCAAGGCTACACACTGCTTAGTATTGATAAAGCCGCCTTCTTCACCCGGTCGAAGCTCAATATTGGCATTTTTAAAAAAGCGCTGCTCGTCAATACCGAGTATAGCTTCCAGCGTTTCATCAGGCTTTTGGACGCTCAGTTTCGCTCTATCCATAAGCCAAGTAGCATCCAGCTTCAATGTGCGGCGTAAATCAAAATACGTCTGAATGTGCCCAAGAGGGATACATTCACTACTAGTATCCATGTGATGACCTTGTCGTTTTTATAATTATTAATGTAGCAATGAGTGCAAGATTACAAACATACCTTTGTAGAGGACTGGATTTTCCCCCTAAAGAATACGCAAAAGATATGGCATTTAAAGCCACATTGAAAACAAGCTAAGAAATAACTTCTCTACAACTATTCAATCTAAGAAGGACAGGCGCTTTATTCCGCCCATCCAGAAAAGAACTGAATCATTAGTAAAAATAGCTACAACAAGACAGGTAAACGGATTTTAGGCAACGATCAAACACAATGTAAATGCTTCTTATCCACCATTAGGCTCAAGTGAAAGTATCCATTAGCGCTTATCTTTCGTCATTATCGATCAGACTAGCCAATGCCCCATCGCTGAGCTGAACTAACTCTATAAGCTCTACTAATAAGCCAGAACATTCAACATCGACAGCATTATCATCATTTATTAATTTAAACTTTTCCTCCATATCTCGCGCACGTCGAGAAAGACGAACGGCCCCCATTGTTCCAGCGGCACCCTTTAACGTATGTAGGGCTTTCGTGCTTTCATGCCATTGTTTGGTTTGCCAACACAAAGCAACTTCCTCAATGATTGTTTGCATTTCTGGTACAAACATACTCTGCATTCTTTTAAATAGGTTCTTATTATTATTGAATCTTCGCAGAAGACTTAACTTATCTTCAATCAATTCATAAGAGCTATCGTTCGTCGATACATTTTTATCCTCAGTTGAGGTTCCCATCCCCACCAATAAGACCGTATTTACTAGCTCTTCAAGATCAACTGGTTTACTGATATGAGCGTTCATTCCAACCGCAGCACAAGCCTCACGGTCTTCTAATGAGACATTAGCCGTCATAGCCACGATGGGGAGATTATTCCAACGGCCATCAGCACGAATTCTTCGTGTGGCTTCTAAGCCATCGATATCGGGCATTTGAATATCCATAAGAACAAGGTCATAAACACAAGTGCCTGATATAACTTTATCAACCCCCTCAATCCCGCCTGTCGCTAAATCCACGTTAGCGCCCTCGGCAGCTAAAAGTTCATAAGCTATTTCACGATTAATAATATTATCTTCTACCACTAACAAGTGCTTACCCTTTAAACGCTGCAAACGTCCATTGTTTTCGACTACAGGATTTTCCCGATTATTCAACACTCGCTCTACCGATTCAGATAACTGCAAAGGTGTAATCGGTTTACTTAAAAAGTCACTATAAACTGGTATGTCATCGCCAAATTCATTCCCGATTAATGCCCGTCCATATGCACTTATAATAATAATTTTTGGAGCATCTTCGCCCATCAAGTTAACGATCGACTGCGCAACATCATCGCCATTAATATCCGGCAACTGCAAATATACTCGACGTTTATTTCAGGAGGTAAAGCTTTTTCTGGAGCACTGTCTAAGTCATACATTGCCCAATGATTAGCTATGATTGGAGACTTTGAGCATAAATATTCTTTAGTATTTTTCTTATTTTTCTAATATCAATAGACTCAACGCTGGAATGAAAAGCTTTGCGATACCAGCTTGATGAGTAAGGACCAAAGGGCTTTATTAACATTGATCGATGAGGGCCCCGCCCAGAATCTCCTCCACCAAATGGTTTCTAGCATCCAACATCTGCCGTGTACATCCTTAATCGTAAAAACTGAAGTACTATGGAATTACAACTTTTTAATGATTTTTAATACACATCAATCACAAGAACCAGGGAGTATTGATTGCTGACACCTCACGAAGACCTTTCAAGGCTCTATCGAGGCTTTCACCTCGACCAGACCGATATGCAAGGAAGATAGGATAAGTAAATTCATCGGAGTCAGGCATACGAATCAGCCTTCCGTTATCGAGGTAAGGCTGTACCACACGACTACGAAACCACCCATTACCGCCAACAGCAAGCATAAACTGCAAAGCTGCAGGTCCGAAATTAAAAGAGTATGCACTTTGTTCTCGCGACGCTAACGAGGCTAAATACTGTTTCTCTACACCCCTACCCCAGTCGATATAAATGTCTGGCTCAGCCCCCAGAGGACTCTGCACACGAATTAGCTTTTCCTCCAACAATTGCTCCACACAACACCCAGCAAAGTAATTAGGTCGATGCAAAATGACAGCATCTAAATGCCCCTCTTCCATCGCTCGATTCAGGTCATTAGCTTCAGCGACGGAGGCATCGACCGCGACCTCCGGCAGCTCAGCCTCCAACCAAGATACCCACTGCGTCAGAAGAGGATTCCATAATGTCGCTTCACTGCCCAATCTGAGACGTTCAGTATGCCCTTCAGGAATAGCTATGCTCTGACGAGCCCTGCCCCAAGCGGAAATGATCGTATTTGCATAGGGCAGAAAGCGCTCTCCCTCCGGAGTGAGAGACGCGCCTGCCCGGTTACGGACAAACAAGCGAGCGCCCATCGAATCTTCAAGGCTACGTATTCTGGCAGTGACCGCTGCTTGTGTGACGTGAAGGCTTTCTGCTGCTCGAACAAAACTTCCAGCATAAACAACCTCAAGAAAAGTACGAACTAGGACAGCGTCCATATTTGATCACTTTATATTAAATTTATTTATATAAAGTACAATAATTTATCATTTATTAAAAATATTAAGACCATATATAGTGCATCGCATTCCTACTAGCGGAGTGTAAGCATGAATCTGAACGTTATTAGTCTTCTCGCGATGAGCATTTCAACAACTCTCGTACTTGTCTGTTTAGCCATCGTGACGATCTTTGAGCAATCATTACCTATTCATCTTCTGGTAGCGGGTCATGGCACTGCCATGGTCAGCGCGGTAGGCATCAAACTAGGCTACATCCTTCGTCTTCAGTACCAAGCGCAACAAAAACGATGAAAAGAAATTCTTTACTGATATATAGCGTGCTTCATTATCTAGGAGTTCAGTCTGATACAACATCCCACACAGAGAAGCTAATTTCTGGAATCGGAGCGGCAGTAGGTATTCTCGCCATATATAGCGTGCTCAGTGCATACCCCACCAACCACCCCCTTACATTGGTCATGGCATCGGTCGCAGCATCTGCAGTATTGGTATTTGCAGTACCGCATGGTGCGCTCTCGCAACCATGGCCTGTCATGGGAAGTTACTTAACATCAGCTGCCCTGGGAGTCACGTGTAGCCACTGGATTCAGCATGATGCGGCGGCTGCAGTAACCGCTGTCGGCTTTTCGGTCATATGCATGCACTATCTTCGCTGTCTTCACCCACCCGGGGCAGCGGTTGCACTGGTCGCAGTCACTGGTGGGGCCGATATTGAGGCAATGGGATATCAGTTCATTATGGTACCTGCGTTATTAAACGCTGGCACACTAGTCGGTGCGGCTGTCATATACAACTATGCCTATCCATGGCGACGCTACCCGGTACCACTGGTGTATCACACGCCGCATCCCCACCCTTCAATTAGCGAAAACAACCTAATTGAATTGACTGTGGAAGATTATCAGTACGCGCTACGCCAACAAGATTCATTTATTGATATCAGTCCCGAGGATTTAGCAGAGCTAGTGGAATGCGCACGCGAACACGCCCTTAGCTACCAAAGCTCAGCCTCCACAACCACCGACACACAGCCTCATCCTCAGTCGTAATAACGACATCGACAACAACTAACTACATACAGAGATCATTCATGCTAAACACTCACCAAATTAATATCATTAAAACGACCGCGCCAGTAGTGGGCGCGCACGCGCGTGAGATTACCGATTACTTCTACCCGTTGATGTTCGAACGCTATCCAGAAGTAATTGGGCTGTTTAATCAGACACACCAGCAAAAAGGCACTCAACGACAGGCGCTAGCAAATGCCTTGGTCGCCTATGCGACTAATATCGATCACCTAGGGGTTCTGAGTCATGCCGTCAGCCTTATTGCGCACAAGCACTGTTCATTGAACATCTTGCCAGAACACTACCCCATCGTCGGCGAGTGCCTTATGGAAGCGATCAGTGAGATTCTGGGAGATGTCGTCACAGAAGAAGTCGCAGACGCGTGGGGAGCCGCCTACCAACAGCTTGCCAGTCTACTAATTCAAACGGAAGAAGAGCTGTATGCTGCTCACGCCAAGCGCCAGGGTGGCTGGCGAGGCGAAAGGCGATTCCTGATTGAGCGTATAGAAAAGGAAAGCGATGTAATTTCATCTTTCTATCTCACCCCCGATACTGGTGAGGTCGTAATTGACTTCACACCGGGTCAATACGTCGGAATTGTACTCACGATTGATGGCCAACCGGTTCGGCGCAACTATAGCTTGTCTGACGCTCCTGGAAAGCGAGGCGTCCGCATTTCGGTTAAAAAGGAAAGCAATGGATTAGTCTCTTCGTACCTTCACAATAAAGCACGCATAGATGACGAAGTATGGTTGACCGCTCCCGCTGGTGACTTCGTATTACCTTCAACACTTTCACGTCCCGTTTTGTTAGTCACCGGAGGCGTTGGTATCACTCCAGCCATAAGTATGCTCAATGACTGCATTGCCAGCGGCCAGAAAGTGACCTTCATTCATGCAGCAATCAATGGTCGCCACCAAGCGTTCCAGGAGCTCCTGAGCGAACTGGAGCGACAGCATGACAACCTGAAATGCGTCACCATCTACGAACAACCAGACGAAATAGATACGCCTGATGCAGTCGGTTATATAGATTTCAGCATACTCGGACAACACCTGCCTGCTGATCGCAATGCTGAGGTATTCTGTCTGGGGCCAACACCGTTCATGGCGTGCGTAAAACAGATATGTTCGGAACTCCAAGTTCCCCCCTCTCTACTCCATTTCGAGTTCTTCGGCCCTGCCGAGCAACTATAATCCTGTCCTGAGAGAAGTAGCCTACATACCACTGACAACAATAGACGCCAGTGGTATAGTTCTTTTTGACCAACAGAATCGCATCGAGAAAAAAACTCTGTGAGCATATCAAACACATTACCATTGAAGATCATTAGCACGCGGGGAGATCGCGTGCTGGAGACGCCTGCCTTCCATTCTTATCGCCGGACCTGAGCGAGTTTTACATTGAGGTCCGGCGCTTAGCTGCCCTCAATCACAAGAATTCACTATCAGGAGACAATAATGCCCACACTTCCGCCCATCGTTTTACTAAACAGCGATTATAAACGCCTTTGTCAGATCCTCGATCAGTTACCAAATCAAACTGGCCTTGCCGAACGCTTAGGAGAAGAGTTGGATCGCGCAAAGCGTGTTGCTGAAGGAGAGATCCCAGAGGATGTCGTCACCATGAACTCAATTGTCAATTTCGTAAATGAAGATACTGGAGCCTCGTACCAATTAGAACTGGCCTACCCAGGAGAATGCAGAGGTTCATCTGATAAAATTTCTATTCTCAGCCCTGCTGGGGAAGCTCTGATCGGGTTGAATAAAGGAGCTTCTATTGAATGGCCAGCCGAAGGTCGCTACATCCACCTGAAGATTATCGGTGTAAGCCATCCCCACACCTCAGTGGTGTAAAAATAGCGATTTGCCATTAACGATGCGAACTCCCCTAGGGCGAGTCCTTTTTGCTTATCATCTAAAACTACTACTTTCTCATGATGTACCACATCGGGAAGGTCTGCAAATATTCCAGCTGCCAGGCAAGTATGCTTGCTACGGCACCTGAGCCCACAAGGAAGTGGGCCTTCTTCTCAATCAAGTAAGAAAACAACGGTTATACTTATACTCATCGCAACACTTCAGTGAGATTTAGAGCCATGCAGGCAAGACCCTTTCATCTGCTATTAACCTTATTAGCCCTAACTTCTACCTGCAAAGCTATGGCTGAGATTTTGTTCGAAAATGAAGCCTTCGGATATGAAAGACCTACCATATTTAGAGTCGCTGTCTTTGACGATTATATCCAGGCAGCTGATCTATGATCTGCCCTTGGAAACTCGCCCGACTCGCCAGCGTAAATTCTACCCGGGTCTGACCTGTTGATTGGGAGCAGACCTTTCCGGGTGTACAGTAATTAACGTTAATGCCGGTTTCTTTTATTTTGGTGTCAATGAATTCAGCGATTTCATCATTAGCACTGGATTTACGCTCAAAGGCTTCGCGATAACTCCCTTGCTCTGCAACGGTTCCCTCACCCTCGAGCGCGTTATCTGTTTTGGAAGCGTACCCTAAGAGCTCTCCGTAAGGAGTATATACAGGATAAGCGGGTACTTGCTCGTCAGCTTTCATGATCCACATGACGTTGCCGAATATTCCTCATATCAAAACTTTCTTATGTTATTACAAAAGCTGTAGTTTCTTGATATTTTTTAATCAAATAAGCTTATTTTCTCTCTGTAACTATCACACTAGGAGTGTCAGTTAAAAAGGATTTAAGCTCCAAAACCAATAGATTTAAAATATCTTCCGGTACAGCATTAGCACTATTTTTATAAAAATAAATCCTGTATTTTTCTTCCTCAAACGGATTAACCATCACTAGCTTAATGTCTTCTCGCCACATATGGCTTATAAGATTCTTATCTTCAGGCGTAGTAGGTGCAATTCGTATAGCAAATGCATGTTTATCAGAAAACCTCCTTAACTGATCGAAAAGACGATCTCTCTGTTCTACATCATCAATAAAGACATTAAGTGCATATATTGGCTCATCAGCCAACTGTGTTGTATTTTTATTTGCCAAAACTTGCATTCCTACAGCTATAAAAAATATTAGGCCGCATAAAAAAAATGTAATTACAGTAAATTTATTACGTTGTATTTTCATCAATAACTCCAATGGGCCTAGCGATGATGAGCTTCGATATTTGCCCTCATTTGGGCATCGACATAATTAAAGATTTTGGGACCTTGCCATGAATTTACGGACGCACAAGTATCACAACCTATCGACGTTAATGGAATGACATTATTCCCAATACCTCTTGTCGTTACAAACCAAGCTCCGCGATCGTCCTGAGACAAATTTCGTGTTATTTGTCCATCATGCAAAACATGCAACGAAAGAGTTGTATTGATAATTGACATACCGTTATCACTAACCGTTGTTAAAACCTTTCCTGCCGGAATTCCATTTCTGGGATCAAAAACCCAATATGTACTACCATCAGAAACAGGTTTCGACGGGTCCTGCCCTGGGACTGCAAACCTAGCGAATTGATCAACCATTTCTTTTTGTGTACACGCTAAGGCTGCTGCACAAACTGAGTTAGGCCCCACAGTGTAGTCATGCCATCCACCTTTCTCAGGTGAATACCCCTTTTGTGCAAAAGAATTATTCGTCTGATTTATCGATTGATTAATCGCATTCGTTGTTATCTGCTGCGCCCAATACTGATCAAACGGCTGCGGTGGTGGCGGAGCCGGAGCAGTCACGACAATAGGTGGTTCATTGCAGGATGGACATTGTCCATCTGCATACAAGTCCGTAAACCCACTCGGATCATATCGGCTTGCAGGATTACCACCCACATACATATAGCGATTGTACGAATACCAGCGCGTAGGGTAAGGCACCGTTGGGTCAGCACTCAAAAAGCGCGCGTACTTAGGTGAATAGATACGCCCATTCATGTGTACCAGACCATGCTCTTTCAACGTCTCATGCCCGGTAAAGCCTGGCAGTTGGTCTATGATCTGGCCTTGGAAGCTCGCTTGACTCGCAGCCGTAAATGTAACCCGGGTCTGGCCTGTTGATTGGGAGCAGACTTTTCCGAGGGTACAGTTATTCACGTTAATGCCGGTTTCTTTCATTTTGATGTCAATGAATTCAGCGATTTCATCATTAGCACTGGATTTACGCTCAAAGGCTTCGCGATAACTCCCTTGTTCTGCAACGGTTCCCTCACCCTCGAGCGCGTTATCTGTTTTGGAAGCGTACCCTAAAAGCTCTCCGTATGGAGCGTACACAGGATAAGCAGGAACTTGTTCGTCGGCTTTGGTGATACGCATGATGTTGCCGTGGATGTCGGTGACGGTATCAGCGTTACCGACCAGATCACGGTGTATGAATGATACTTTATCTGCTTCGCCTAGCGTTTTATCTATGACCGCAACGGCCTGGCCATTAACTTTGATTGTATGTATCCAGCTTTCTTTATCTACGCTCTCCCCACTATCAATGATATGTTTGAGGTCGTCATCGATATAGGTCGTACTCAAGTTGGCAGTTGCCTGACGCATGCGTTTGCCACCCGGTTCGTATTCGAATCTAGTGGTTCGGCCACTCGTCTTAATTCTGAGCGGCTGCTGGAAAGGTGTCCAATCAACAGATGTTCCTCCCATTCTGCGAATAGTACCATCGCCCCAATGACTAAACTGATCTGCGCGATTATTGCTAGATGAATCGCCCCTAGTTTCCTAGACACTCTTTAAAGTTACAATGTACTTAAAGAGGAGGCCGATATGGCTGGTGAACGATATAACGAAGAATTCAAGATCGCAGCAGTAAAGCAAGTGACCGAACATGGTTACTCCATTGCTGATGTTGCTCAGCGTTTAGGCATTACAACTAAGAGCTTGTACAACTGGCGTGATCGTTACGGCGAGAATGCGCAAGCCTACCACGAGAAGCAATCCAGTCATGAAGAGCTGCGTAAGCTTAAAGCGGAGCTAAAACGTGTCACAGAGGAGCGTGACATATTAAAGGAGGCCGCCGTGTTCTTTGCTGCCGAGTCAAAGAAAAATACACGTTCATAAAATCTCGAACTGATCGCTACTCCGTTCGTACTCTGTGTCGAACACTTGAAGTTCATCCTAGTGGGTTTTATGCCTGGTTAGCGAATCCCGAAAGTATACGGCAGAAAGTTGATGAGTATCTTCTCGGGTTTATTAAGCAATTCTGGCTTGAGAGTGGTTGCGTTTATGGCTATCGAAAAATCCATAAAGATCTAAAGCATGCAGGAGAACACTGTGGAAAAACTCGTGTTCATCGACTGATGCAGCAGGCACAAATACAGGCAGAGCGGGGCTACAACCGAAAAACACGCTATGACAGCGGCGAGTTATCCACCGTTGCCCCTAACCTACTGAATCGTGAATTTGATGTATCCAAACCGAATACCGTATGGGTCACCGATATTACCTACATTCGTACCTATGAGGGCTGGCTGTTTCTAGCGGTAATCATTGATTTATTCTCACGGCAGGTCGTTGGCTGGTCGATGAGTGAACGTATTAATACCGATTTGGTACTGAATGCAATCACGATGGCGTGCTGGCGAAGGAAGCCAAAAGGTGAGGTGATCGTGCATTCCGATCAAGGTTGCCAATACACAAGTTACGACTGGCAAAGCATGTTAAAAGCCAATAACTTAACCGTCAGCATGAGCCGTAGAGGGAACTGTCATGATAATGCCTGTGCGGAAAGCTTCTTTGCCTTGCTAAAGCGAGAACGTATTCGCCGTAAAATTTATCGCACAAGAGAAGAAGGAAAAGCGGATATATTTAATTATATCGAGCTGTTTTATAATTCCACACGTCGCCATGGTAATAATAGTGACTTGTCGCCAAGGGACTATGAAAATAACTATTTTTTGAAGCAAATGGGTGTCTAGGAAACTAGGGGCGATTCAGATGTCCCCAGAACCCCATATCAGTGGAGAGCGGTTTGACTATGTCAATGTGAATGACCTGAGCTTCACTGGAGTGCGTAGAGTAAAACCTAGCTCCTAAGCCCACGGATGTAAGAGTAGAGTTGTTCACATTGCCAATTGGACTATCTCCAAAGGCTTTGCCGGTGTCTATAAAGGCTGCTCCACCCAATTCAAATAACTTGTAAATGTTAATGTGAGGATAATATCTAGCCTCTAGAGTGAATTGGGTTGTGCTCTTACCATGCTGATAATTTAAAGGGTATCCTCTAACACCTGAGTCATCTCCTAGTGCTATAGGGGCATCTAAGAATGGGTTCTTGCTGATGGTGTTAGAATTTTTAAAATAGGCCCCCCAATTGTTATTAAACTTATGGAAATACTCAGTTGAAAACGATAGTTGCGTTCGGTCCTGCGTTACGGAAGTTGAATTAAATTCCCCTTTAAATTGGCCATCGAAAAACAGAAACCCGTTTTCAGACGTTTGGAGCCCTTTAGAAAACGTAAACTCCCAAATTGCATCAGGCGATTGAGGCGTATTTGAAAAGTCCCGACCGATTAGCCCGTAAACGTGCCAGCCAATGTTAAAGTCTTCAATTTGGTTGATTAGGTTAAAATTGGTTAACTTCCTATAGTCCTTTTGCAGATACTCTAGGCTCAAGAAGGGATATTGGTAGTCTCTGTTTTCAGGTAGATAGCCTGAAGTAAAAAGCGTTGGGATAGCTAAGTCAGAGAATTGGTGTTTATCTCGTATATAACCAATACCGTATCTCAACGTTTCATTATTAGAGTCGCTGAGTAGCCATTGCCAATGTGCAACGGCATAGGATTGGTCGTGATTATATTTAGCAACCGTAACGCCATTTTGGAATTGAGTATCAATTTGATTAAAGTTATTGATGCCGACCTTATAGGCCTGTTCAGTATCAAAGCTTACAAAATTTTTGTTTAGGAAAATGGCTCGTGAACTGCCGTCGTCACTACTTGTTAGCCTAATACTAGCATTAATATTTCGGTCTAAAAAAAGTGGGAAATGAGTGTCAAACTTGTAACCGGTTCTCTGGTTATTACTAAAATATTCAAGCTCTGCATCAATGCCTAAACCCAGCAAATTGCGGTCTTTTATGCCAATGGCATATTTATTAATACCCCCCTTTCTTCCAAAGTCGACTGTTGGCATAAGTGACCAATTATCCCAGGTCTCAACATCAACTTTATTATCATCATTCACCGTGACTTTTGCTTCACGGATATATTTTTGCTTTCTTAGGTGGCGTTCCAGTTCATCAATATCAGCTTGTGCGATGTCGCACTTTTGGATAAAAAATGCGCTTTCATTTATTAGAGTGATGTCTTTTGTTTTTATGTGTAATAAATTTGCCCAGTGATGTAAAAATATGGTGTCTGGATCGGTTAAATCAAAAATGTCATTAGTCTTAAGATTTAGGTTAGTGGTTTGATCGCAATTAGGTTGTGCCTCTTCGCTTGCAGCAAGGACGAGGTTGGCTCCACATAAGTAAGCGACTAAGGAAATAATATAGGGGAGTTTTGGATTCATACGAACACCTTGTTAAGTGCCTGTATGATATTCAATTATTCTTAAGAACTGCTTACCGTGCGCTGATTGTTCACTTAATATTGACTTTGGTTTTGCCTAACGAGGAAAATTAAAATTAGGTTAATCAGTTTAGATTTTTGAAATCATTAGTATTCTAAAAAAGTGTATAAACTAAAACTATTATAGATAATACATGTGAGTCAAAAGTGCTGATGCCAGATGGTTTTTTAAAAAAACACACCCTGTGCCAGGATTGTTGTCGCCTTAATGATTATTATAATTAATCAAAGAGCGGTATGTAACATACAGTGCAATACAAAAGACATTCAATCCAATTTAAATAAGCAGTATTAAGTTTATCTGATCACAAATTTCCGGATTATTATTTGGGTATTTGATCGCTGGGTTAACCATCACTATTTTTAATAAGTGCTTGGTAATCTAGTTGTTCGATCGATGGTATTACGAGAAATATACCAGCTTTGCCATTATTGGGAGTCGGGGGGCGAATGCTATTGTAGGGGCCAAATTTGTTATTGCCTATCCATTTTATTGTTAGCCGCCTTTCAGAGACTTTGAATAGACAAAAATATGCAAAACGCCCATAACACCGTGTCCAATCATGTATGCTTGTACTAATCCCGTTAAGAGCTTATGCACATCTTCTATATCATGTGACCATGAGAGATTAGCATTCCAAGTAATAAACCATAACAAGCCAGTAAATAGGACTAAAAATAATGCTCCTAAACCTAGACCTTGAATACTGCCAGCAATACCATAATCACTTGCTTCAGGAAGTTTAAACTTCAATAAATGCTTGATGTCACCGCCTAGCTGAGTGAACTCCCCATAAAGATAGGGAAAAAAATGTTTAAGGCTATGCCGCCTTAATTCCACAATAAGAAACGTAATAGCTACGGGTATAAGAAAAAGTCCTGTGATGATATGCAGCCAAGTTCCGTAAAACTCGATTGTGTTAGAACTTAAATCTCCGGTGTCACTAAAAGCCATAAAATTACTAACAATGAGCTGGCTTGAAATTAGAACAATAATTGCTACATGAAGAATGCTAACTGATCTTGTTTGACGTTCTTGCAGGTACTGCTTTGTTGTATTAAATATATTCATTGAATATCTTATTTTGGGTTATTAAAATTAATTGTGGAATATTACTAGGTGGCGACGCCAAATAGCCTGCCCACTCCAGCCGTTAATGCCATTGCGAGTGCTCCCCAAAATGCAACTCTAGAAGCACCGACAGTAATGGAAGCACCTCCCGCACGGGCTGCTAGTCCACCAAGAAGCGCTAGAAAAACAAGTGAAAGGATTGCAACCGTATATATTAAAAGATTACCAGGGATAAACCAGGCGACTAGCAGTGGAAGTGCTGCACCGACTGTAAAGGTTCCTGCGGAGTAAAAAGCCGCTTGAATAGGTTGCGCATTTACATTTTCAGATATACCGATCTCATCTCTTGCATGTGCCCCCAAAGCATCATGAGCCATTAGCTGTTTTGCAACTTCTGCCGCTAAATCAGGCTCAAGTCCTCTGCCTTCATATATCTTCGATAGTTCATTTAACTCAAACGTAAAATCTTGCTCTAGAGACTTTTTTTCAAGCGCCAAATCGGCATTCTCTGTATCTGATTGGGAACTAACAGATACATACTCACCAGCAGCCATCGACATTGCGCCAGCAACTAACCCAGCGATCCCGGCAAGGAGGATGTTTTCTTGAGTGGCACTAGCAACAGCGAAACCAATAATGAGACTGGCAGTAGAAACAATGCCGTCATTGGCACCCAATACAGCTGCCCTTAGCCACCCTACTCGGTCTGAACGGTGTAATTCTTTGTTACTCATGCTTGCCTCTTTTATTTTAAAATTATCGATTTAATAGGTCATGTCAAAATGCAAATAAAAATTGATAAGTTCCATTTAATGAGTAACGTTTTTTAGACTTATCATTTCACAAGGTATACATAGTATTTATAGCGCTAAGGTCAAAACCAAATTCGAACACCTAACACAACTTCAGTAAACTCAGATGAGCTGTCTTGTTGTTGAGAATATTTGGCAGAGTCTCCGTATTTTTTCTGCCAAGTAATACCTATATACGGCGCAATCTCTCTTTTAAACTCATATCTAAGACGCAGATCAAGTTGAAAATCATTGACACCTTGCCCAATGCCAAGCTCCGGTAAATCGCTTGCAGAAGCGTTTATTTCTGCTCTTGGCTGTAAAATTAATCGTTGGCTAAGCAGAAGATCGTAAGCTGCGACTATACGAGCCGATATTTTACCATTACTGTCAACAAAAAGAGCGGGTTCAACTTCAAACCAATAGGGTGCCAGCCCTTGAACACCAATTACACCAAAATAGCGTTCATCGTTTTTTCCACTGCCGTATGCACGATCATATCGTGCGCCGTACTGAATATCCCAATACGCCGATACGGCTTTACTGTATAGCCCTTGAACTTCAAATTCACCACCACTTTCGGATTTAATGTCTCTGCCTTCAAATTTAACCCAAAACTTTTCATAGTCTGTACCTCGCCAACCTTGCATATCCCAGCGGTTAAGTTTTGTATTGTTTCCATTTCGGTACTCTAATTGATCAAATATGACCTTACTAACAGTCATTTCATCAGTTTCTTCCCAGCCTCCCATACCTGTATATTCGTAACCTCCTGAATTAGCAAAGGGGTCGCGTGTACCTGTTGCTTTGTTATCATTCGAATTCATTTTCATGGACATTGAATCCGGTGCTTTTTCTTTTCCCATGCTTTCATTTGAATCAGTTTTCATGGACATTGAGCTCTGAGGTTTTTCCTTCTCTTTGCTTTGATTCGAATCCATTTTCATTCTAGCGTTATTTACTGAAGTATCCTTTTCACTAGCCCGCACCATATTTGGCAACATTATGCTCAGAAAGAGGGTAATTAAAAAACCATTGATTGAGTGTTGATTAAAAATTTTCATGCTACTACCACCTCCCTAAACATGCCTGCGGCCATATGGTAAAGTAAATGACAATGAAATGCCCAGCGCCCAGGCGCATCAACAGTAACAAGAAAGCTCACTCGTTGAGCTGGCTGTACGGTAATAGTGTGTTTTCGCACCTGAAAACCGCCTTCTGGTGACTCTAAGTCAGACCACATCCCATGTAAATGCATAGGGTGCAGCATATTGCTATCGTTATGTAATATGACTCTGATGCGCTCACCTAAAGGAAAATGGAGAGGTTTTGCTTCGTTTAATTTAAGGCCATCGATTGACCAAATAAAACGTTCCATATTTCCGGTAAGGTGCATTTCGATTTCTCGAGTCGGTGTGCGCGTATCTTCTGGAACTTTTAAACTTTTCAGATCGGCATAGGTTAATGCTCGTCTGCCGGTATTTCTTAAACCTGCCCCTGGATCGTCAAGATTTGTTCTGGGCATATCGACTCGCATATCAACTCCAGCCCCGAACTCGGTTGAAGCATGCCTCACCTGTTTACTAGCCTTAGCTAAGCCCTGATTTTCCATCTTTTGCATCGCAAGGTGATTAGGCATCATCTGCATACCTTTATCACTGCTGCTTTTTCCCATCTCTCCCATCATATCAACCATAGATAGAAGTACCGGCGCATCGATTGGTGGCGGTGATGCTTTCATCGATTTTTGGGCTGATAACGTACCACTAACATAGCCTGAGCGGTCAAGTGCCTGAGCAAAAACCGAATATGCTTGATTATCTGGAATTTCGACTATCACATCATAGGTTTCACCGGGACCAATCCTGAATTCATCTACAACTACCGGTTGAACATTTTGACCATCGGTTGAAACCACTTTTAGCTTGAGGCCAGGAATACGAATATCAAAAAATGTGGCTGTCGAGGCTCCAATAAATCTTAAACGGACTTTTTCACCTTTATTGGCTATTCCGTGCCAATTGCTAGCTGGTGAATTTCCATTCATTAAATAGGTATATGTTGCAGCACTTATGTCGCTAAAATCCGTCGGGCTCATTCTTGCTTTGTTCCAAGGTTGACGTTGCTTAAACGCTTTGGCCAAACCTACATTGGATACATCATTGATAAAATCGCCTGCTGTAAGTTGCTGATAGTTATAATACCCTCCCATTTTCTTTAAATTAAGATAGACATCAACGGGATCTTCATCAGTCCAATCACTTAAAACTACGGGATAATCTCGATCAACTCTTTCTTCTTCGAGGGGATTGAGAGAATCGATAATTAATGCCCCATAAACACCAGTTTGTTCAGCTAATGTATGCGCGTGATACCAGTAAGTGCCGCTTTGGACGACCTTAAATTTGTAGTCAAACGATTCACCAGGCTCTATTCCAGGGAAGCTAATGCCCGGAACACCGTCCATCTCTGGATCCAATATCATTCCGTGCCAGTGGATTGTAGTCATTTCTGTGAGATAATTGGTTACTTTAATTGTTACCTCGTCACCTTCTTTTATTCGCAATACTGGCCCTGGAAGCAAACCGTTAACCAATGTGGCTTTGGCTGTACTTCCTGTGACATTGACTTCTTTTTCACCAATATCTAAGTTAAAAAATTTGCCGGTCAATTGTTTATTTGGTGGACTAGCCCAAGTAAAGGAACTCATCATTCCGGTTGAAGCGAGTGCAGTTAAAGCAGCAGTACCTTTCACAAAACGACGCCTAGCTTGATTATGAGAAAGTTTTGAGTTCATGAATCCCCCTGTAAAATAACGATTAAACTGAAAAAAATATGGCAATCGAGCTGCTGTAACGAGCACTAATAAAATTTTATTGTTGCTTCTAAAACAGTCACTTAAAATTAATTATGTTGCTTTCAAATGGACTATTGGTATCTATCGCAGGTAAAAAATTAGCTACCTACAGTTGAATAAATGAATTGAGCAAGTGATAACGATGGTAATATACTCCTCGAACATTTCCAAGTGATTACTCACACATTACTTTGCTGTAATCCTAGCCGACTACCGTTCATTCTATTGTTTTAAAAGCCCAAATGGCTTCGCTGACCCTGCCACTTATATTTACTGCTAAAAAGCAGGCGTGATTTTGATTAAATTTGAGTATCTCTTTTATAAAACATGATTTTCTGACCTACGTTTTATGTCTGTGGCAAAGTGGCAGTTCGCTGTGAAATTTGAATTTAAAGGATTACATAGTGACTTAAGACAATTGGTTATTATGTCCCCAGCAACTCAAACAAAAAAACTAACATTTATAGTAAAGGTTGCTCATACTTAAATTGCAGCCCTCCGTGTTCACGATTCGCTAGTATTATGCTCCCACCTAGGCGTTGTGCAATCTCATGACTTATTGCCAAGCCTAAACCACTTCCCGGCTGCACACCCTCCATAACCCGGTAAAAGGGTTGCATGACTTGCTCTAGCTCTGCTTCTGGAATGCCTTTGCCACTATCTTCAACAATTAAAACAGCTTTGCCGTCCTGTTTGTATAGGCTTATATCCACTTTTCCTCCGTGAGGAGTAAAATGTATGGCATTCTCAATCGCATTGCGCACCAGCTGACCTAATCGCCCTTGCTTATCACCTACAATAATATTTTCGTCCTGTCTGAGCATTCCAAGATCTATATCAGCAGCTTCTGCAATTGGAAACATATCTGCACTAACATCCTGAACCACCATGTTAAAGGATATTTCTTGTATGCTGACGTTTTCTTCACTTTGTAAACGAGCCAAATCAAGCAGTTGCGCAACCAAATTTCGTAAACGCAGCAAACTTTGTTGTAAAACATGTTGTCGTTCTTCTCTGTCTTGTTCTGTCGTTGCATGAGCAAGATTTTCGGATTGTAAAGCCAGAGCAGCAATGGGGGTGCGTAATTCATGGGCCGCATCGGCTATAAAACGCTGTTGTTTTTGCATCGCCTGTCCAACTCTCGATAATAAGGCATTAATAGAGAAAACAAATGGAGCGATTTCAATTGGCACGTCTTTAGAGGAAAGTTCGTTAATTTTCGCTAAGTGCATGCCATCCTGCTTATCCATTACCTTGGTCAGTTTACCCAGTGACAAGAATTGCGCGCGGATAATCACATGAATAAGGATAAGCAGAATACCAACCAGCAACGCGATGGGCAAAAAAACGGCCAAACTACTACTCCAGGCAATCATGTCACGCAATTCGGTCTGTTGGGCGATGACAAATCGACGCTGACTTTGCTGTTGTGTAGTAGTGAATACTCGCCATTCTTCATCATCTAAGACTAAGGTTTGCAGTCCATCTTTAACAGTGGAGGGAATATTCGAAAAGTAAGTTTGTTTACCAAGTTCTTGGATGATAATAGATTCTTCTTCTTCTGAATCTTGATGATCGAGTATTAACTGTTGTAGTTTTCCGGTACGAACTAAGTTAGCGATATTGGTTAAGGTATTATCTTGCAGCTCCCTAGCCTGAAAAAAAGCGATACCTCCTGCAATCACACCACCGAGCAAGACCAATACTAACGAACTAAGAATGATCCACTTATTTAGTTCTCGTTGTAAGGATAGTTTCCGGTTCATTTACTCACCATCCAGCCCATTCCCCGTACATTTTTTATCACATCTTTACCGAGTTTTTTACGCAAAGCATGAATAATAAATTCAATGGCATTGCTCGCCACCTCTTCATTCCAACCATAAATACTCTCTTCGAGTTTTTCTCTAGATAAAATTGCACCGAGCCTGAGCATCAAGGCATGCAGCAAAGCATATTCTTTAGCGGTGAGCTGAAAAGTTTGGTCATTTCGAGACACTTCGCGGTTAACTGGGTTAAGTGTAATTATATTATTGCTTAAAACTGGATCAGCAACACCGTGATTGCGACGGATCACAGCACGAATACGGGCATGTAACTCGTCTATGGAAAATGGTTTTACTAAATAATCATCGGCACCGTAATCTAAACCTCGTATTCGGTCCTCTACTGCATCACGTGCAGTAATGATGATGACTGGCAGTTTATTTTTGTCCTTTCGAAGCTCGCGTAAAACTTCTAGGCCATCTTTTTTAGGTAAACCAAGATCAAGTAAAATAAGTGCATATTCTTCAAGCTCTATAGCGCGTAAGGCAGACTCTCCATCTTGAACCCAATCTACCGCATAGGACGCATCATGCAGTGCAAGTTTAACTGCATTACCTAATGGAGCATCATCTTCTACCAACATAATACGCACGATTTACTTACTTCGCTCTTTATCCACTACAGTATACTCAGCTTCGATGATACGGTTTTTGCATGTGTTTAAATGACTAAAATTGGGGTTCTGGGGACATCCCCGCCTAATGTAACACTTATCGCTACAACCCACAGCTAACATGACATTCACAGGCCTCTTAATTTTCATTCTGTACTATTGATTGCATAATTTCATCTAAATCAAGTAAGTTTTGTTCAAAGCTAAAGCTGTAAGTTCCGTTCAAGTTTATATTATGCCATGCCACTGGTGAAACTTGCTTAATGATTTCCAATTTTTGATCGTCACCCTCTGCCTTAAAGTGCTCTAGTAATCGGCTCAAGATCAGCGAATTAAAATAGATAATGGCGTTCGTTAAAAGCCTTGCACATTCGTTCCATAAGACGATTTCATCGTCTGACTTTCCTTGAAAACGATTTCCATTTACATGAGCAATAGCGCGACGTAATTGATGATAGGCTTCCCCGCGATTCAAAGCTCGTTGGACATAAGTTCTTAGGCTGGCGTCATCAATATAGTCTAATAAATACATGGCCTTGAGCATTCGGTTGTACTCAGTTAACGCTTTCAGTAAAGGGTGGTTTTGACTGTAGCCAGAAAGCTTTCTCACAAGCATTGCCTGCGTTATCGTCTTTTGCTGTAACGATATTATGATCCGTTGAATACTATCCCACTCATCGACAATTAACGTGGTATTGATAGGCTTTTTCAACGAGAGTGTCGCCTTGTTTTCTTCCCCCTCACTCACATCAAAAAGATCTGATATTACTGTTCCAAACTGGGCATAACGGGGTGCAAATGTGTACCCAAACAAGTCCAGCAAGGCAAAGTTCACATGATTAACACCATGTGTATCGGTGGATTGAATCGCCCCTAGTTTCCTAGACACCCATTTGCTTCAAGAAATAATTCTTTTCATAGTCCCTTGGCGACAAGTCATTATTATTACCATGACGACGTGTGGAATTATAAAACAGCTCAATATAATTAAATATATCCGCTTTTCCTTCTTCTCTTGTGCGATAAATTTTACGGCGAATACGTTCTCGCTTTAGCAAGGCAAAGAAGCTTTCCGCACAGGCATTATCATGACAGTTCCCTCTACGGCTCATACTGACGGTTAAGTTATTGGCTTTTAACATGCTTTGCCAGTCGTAACTTGTGTATTGGCAACCTTGATCGGAATGCACGATCACCTCACCTTTTGGCTTCCTTCGCCAGCACGCCATCGTGATTGCATTCAGTACCAAATCGGTATTAATACGTTCACTCATCGACCAGCCAACGACCTGCCGTGAGAATAAATCAATGATTACCGCTAGAAACAGCCAGCCCTCATAGGTACGAATGTAGGTAATATCGGTGACCCATACGGTATTCGGTTTGGATACATCAAATTCACGATTCAGTAGGTTAGGGGCAACGGTGGATAACTCGCCGCTGTCATAGCGTGTTTTTCGGTTGTAGCCCCGCTCTGCCTGTATTTGTGCCTGCTGCATCAGTCGATGAACACGATTTTTTCCACAGTGTTCTCCTGCATGCTTTAGATCTTTATGGATTTTTCGATAGCCATAAACGCAACCACTCTCAAGCCAGAATTGCTTAATAAACCCGAGTAGATACTCATCAACTTTCTGCCGTGTACTTTCGGGGTTCGCTAACCAGGCATAAAACCCACTGGGATGAACTTCAAGTGTTCGACACAGGGTACGAACGGAGTAGCGATCTGTTCGAGATTTTATGAACGTGTATTTTTCTTTGACTCGGCAGCAAAGAACACGGCGGCCTCCTTTAATATGTCACGCTCCTCTGTGACACGTTTTAGCTCCGCTTTAAGCTTACGCAGCTCTTCATGACTGGATTGCTTCTCGTGGTAGGCTTGCGCATTCTCGCCGTAACGATCACGCCAGTTGTACAAGCTCTTAGTTGTAATGCCTAAACGCTGAGCAACATCAGCAATGGAGTAACCATGTTCGGTCACTTGCTTTACTGCTGCGATCTTGAATTCTTCGTTATATCGTTCACCAGCCATCTCGGCCTCCTCTTTAAATACATTGTAACTTTAAAGAGTGTCTAAGAAACTAGGGGCGATTCAGACTATGAAAAGAATTATTTTTTGAAGCAAATGGGTGTCTAGGAAACTAGGGGCGATTCAGTTGCTCAAAATAATGTCATTGACTGGATAAAAACCGATCAGCGTCAACTCAAATGGCTATTGAGAAATATACCCATTCAAGTGAGTAATGAATGGGAGCTCTTCGGCAAATCGGATATAGAGAAGGAGATTGATAAACGCATGTACGAAGAATCTCTAAAAGCTATGAATGCGACTGATAAAGAACACATTATTGCCTTTCTTGATGCTATTCGTTCCACATCAAAAAATTTAAACGACAGACCTCATAGAGAGGTTATTGCAGAAGAACTACAAAATAGTTGGAAGTCGCATCAACAGCAAACGATATTCATTTCACGATTTTTTAAGGACGATACTAGCGCAAAACTATCCCTTATAAATGATAATGTGAATACCTGCTCATTACTTAACGGTCCATTTGATAGCGAAATCGAGGTAATAATAGCCCTAGACGCCTTGATACATAGTGATGGACTGGCTGGAGTCAAACTATTGATAGGAAAGTTAAGAAATCAATTCAATTCAAGTAACTATCGCACAAAAAACAAAGATGCGAAGCAAATAAACTCAATGATCCCTAACGATTTGATCGAAAAATTGGACAAAACAGCGGCAAACAAAGGAATCAAAAGAAACGAGTTAATCGTCAGACTATTACGTGAAGGACTAAAGTCGAAAACGTGACTGCACTGAAGCACTCACCCTGCAAATTTACAACACACCAGGTCACAAAATTCTCAAAAGCATTAGGGGACGGATTGGGGGACGACTAATCAAACAGACACAAAAAAGCCCCGAATTACGGGGCTTTTTCTTAAATATTGGCGGTGAGGGAGGGATTCGAACCCTCGATAGGGATAAACCTATACACACTTTCCAGGCGTGCTCCTTCAGCCACTCGGACACCTCACCAATTTCTAAATGCACGCCTTAAAAGCGCAATTCAGAGGTCGCGTACTATACGCAGGCACTTACGAAGCGTCAATACACTTTGCCTAGTCGTTTGTTTTTACAAGAGTTTCGCCATTCCATTCGCTAACAAAGTCGGTAGATAGCATCACTGGCGGTTGCTTCAGTGTGCAGTTAACGTGGCCTATATAAACGAACCCAGTGATGACATCGTCAGTGGTTAGTTCCAATGCCTGACGGACACCTTCGCTATGCACCATATCTCCGGTGCGCCAAATTGCTCCTAATCCTAGAGCCCAAGCAGCTGTCAGCATATTTTGTATGCCAGCACCGGTTGATAGTAATAGTTCGTCCCGTGGCACTTTGGGATGATCTTGTACCCGCGTGACCGCAACAATAACCAATGGAGCGCGCTGCAACATGCCTCTCAGCTTCTGTTGGCGCTCCTCAGAGAGGCTCTCCCACTCCGGTGTTGATTGCAAGAAGATCTCCCCTAGCGTTGATCGTGCGTCTCCACTAATGGTGATGTATCGGCTTGGTCTTAACCATGCGTGATCAGGAGCTCGCAAGGCAGCCTGAAACAATGTCTCTTTTTGCGCCATAGTAATGTCGGGCCCTGTCAATTGAGGGACGGAAACTCGTTCAGTAATCGCCTTAATTGCGTCCATTTTTTGACCTTCTCTTTAGTTATTCATTTGGCGCATAATACCCAACATGGTTCATGACATTCCAGACAGGCTATTGCTGCGCCCTTAATTTAACGGTATATACTTAGATCTAAGACTATGTCACTAGAAGTGATAGGTTTTACCTAACATAATAATAACAATCTAGGATGTGAGCATGGCTAGTCCACAAGACCTCTCTCATTTCTCCGAGACGACCTTGCCAAGACAGGACTATGTAGCTCGCATATTTGGCTACGGGGTCGCTGCATTAGCGATGTTTGCGGCCATGCATTATGGTTACTACGGTGAGCAAATGATGATAGTCCCAGTCATTGCGCTAACGTATCCACATCTCATTTATATACTAAGTCGCCCTTTCCGTCGTCGTCGCGCTTATATTACACGCCAATTTCTTATTCATGGTGACGCACTTTGGTGTGGTCTGTTTCTTGGCTACATTAATTTCCCAATGGAGCTGGTTGTACTCTTTCTCATCATGATCAACACCAGCTTTATTGTTGTGGGTAGCTTCACCGCATGGGCATTTTGTATTGTCTCGCTTATCTCAGGTGCAGCGGCAGCCTACCTCGTGATTGGCTATACCCCTATGCCTCAATTACCAACAGAAGTATTTTTAATTACTGCAACAGGCGTCGGTGTGCATCTGGCTCTTACGGCGTATAACAGCTATCGCCAAGCCCGCGACCTTATTCGTTTGAAACTGAAGTTTCAAGGGCAAGTAGAGCGCTTCCAAGCGCTATCGCATCAGGTATCTAAGTACGTTGCCCCGCAGGTATGGGAGTCGATCTTTTCAGGACGCCGACAAGCTCGTCTAGAAACACAACGTAAAAAACTAGTCGTATTTTTCTCAGATATCGTCGGCTTTTCCGCATTATCAGAACAAATGGAAGCGGAAGCCTTCACCGACTTACTGAATACCTATCTAACCGATATGTCGCAAATCGCGCTGAAATATGGCGGCACCATCGATAAATTTATTGGTGATGGCATCATGATTTTCTTTGGAGATCCCAAAACCAAAGGCACCAAACGCGATGCACTCGCTTGTGTATCTATGGCCATCGAAATGCGTCGTCATATGGACAAACTTCGCCAACGCTGGGCTGAGCATGGATTAACAACGCCCTTACAGATCCGAATGGGTATCAGCACGGGCTACTGCACAGTCGGTAACTTTGGTACAGAAAGCCGCATGGATTACACCATTATCGGTAAAGAAGTTAACCTAGCCAGCCGCCTAGAGACCGAAGCTGAAGCGGGAGAAATTTTAATATCCCAAGATACCTACAGCTTAGTACGAGACCGAATCGTATGTAGAAGTCGATCCAATGCAATTGTTAAAGGTTTTCGCGATCCGATACCCACCTTTCAAGTGGTCGATTATCGCCTAGATAATGGTATCGATAATAACTATGTTAACCACGATATCGAAGGCTTTGCCCTACACATGGAAACGGATAAAATTCGCGAAGAAGATAAAGATAAAGTGGCTGACGCGCTAGAAAAAGCAGCACGCAAGTTACGCGGAAAGTGCGTCGCCTGACGCACTTAATGACACGACCGAAAAATCCCAATTACTGCCGAAACAGCCTGAAATTCTCTGCTTTTGCATCCGTCATAGAACTACGGAACGGATTGATATCCAAACCGCCACGTCGCACATAGCGAGCATAAACCGTCAATGCTTCCGGCTGACAGCGTGCTGAAATATCCCTAAAGGTGCGCTCGACGCACTGCTCGTGAAAATCTTGGTGCTGACGTAAGGACACTAAGTACTGCAACAAGCCCGCTTCGTCGATCTTGGATCCTCGATAATAAACGAAGATACTGCCCCAATCGGGCTGCCCTGTCACAGGACAATTCGACTTCAACAGATGACTGCAGAGCCAGCCGTCGAAAATTTCATCCCCATTAGCGCGCAGAAATTCAGGATCAAGTTCGTAGCTGGATACTTCGATATCAATATCATCTAAGCATTTCGCCTCTGGCGCTAACGGAAATTGCGTATCAAAGCCATGAAAGATAACGTCTACAAACGTCCCTTCAGCCACACCTGCCGCAGCAGATAAATCGGCAACCATGAGCGCCCTTACAGCGTCTACGCTGTCAAAGCGCGACTGATTAAAGGAATTCAGATAGAGCTTGAATGACTTAGACTCAATCAAATAACGGCTAGTGGCTGGAATCCGGAACTCCGCCGTGCAAACCAAGGGCTTACCCTTGGCATTCAACCAAGAAATCTCGTAACCGTTCCAAATATCAACGCCGAAAAAGGGGAATTGATTGCGGTCTAATCCTTGTGCCCTCCAGCTTTCGTCACGCTCAATTGGAAACAGCACACTCGGATCATAGGTATCGCGATAGGCAGATACCTGACCCAATGGATTGTTGTCGCTGTGAACTGATGCCATAACACTATCTCCTACTACTGTCGCATTCCTACGCCGCGCTGCAACAACCAAACACTGTACGCGGCTAAAATGACGATAAAGAAAATCAACATACCAAATGCAAATACAACACTGACATCAGACACCCCCATCACGCCGTAACGGAAGGTATTCACCATGTACAAAATTGGATTTAACTTTGATACCCCCTGCCAAAACTCAGGCAGAAGATTAATGGAATAAAACACACCGCCTAAATAGGTCAAAGGCGTAATAATGAAGGTCGGTATAATGGCAATGTCATCAAACTTAGTAGCGAAAACTCCATTAATAAAACCACCAAGTGAGAACAAAATAGCCGATAGCAGTATGACACTGACCACGATCCAAATATTATAGATTTTCAAGTCGGTAAAATATAACGACAGAAGCGTTACGATAGCGCCAACAAGAACTCCGCGCACGACACCACCGCCAAGATATCCTAATAAAATTGTCACCGGATGAACCGGAGCCACCATCATTTCTTCAACACTGCGTTGAAACTTATTACTAAAAAACGACGACGACACATTGCCATACGCGTTAGTAATAACACTCATCATGATTAAACCAGGAACAATGAAGGACATATAATCTACGCCGCCCATTTCACCAATTCGCGAACCGATCAAAGTACCAAAAATCACGAAGTAGAGTGTCATCGTAATGGCTGGCGGCAATAAGGTTTGCTGCCAGATACGCATAAATCGACGAACTTCCTTCACTAGAATGGTATTGAAGGCTACCCATTGTACGCGCATTAAGCTCATGCGTTGTCTCCCTGAACTAAGCCGACAAATAGCTCTTCTAAACGATTTGACTTGGTTCTCATACTACGAACTTCAGCCCCCTGTTCGGTTAGCAAAGCAAAAATTTGATTAATGCTTTGCCCCTTTTCAACCGTGACTTCAATGCTTTCTAAATTAGCAATATTCGTTTCGAAACCCGGCAAGTTGAATGATTCAGCAACCGGGGATATCAAATCGAACACGAAGGTTTCGGTCTTAAGTTGACTCAGTAACTCGCGGGTACTCATGCACTTAACAATATGCCCTTTGTTGATAATGGCGATGTTACGGCACAACTGCTCCGCTTCTTCCAAATAGTGGGTCGTAAGAATAATGGTAGTACCGCTTTTATTGAGCTCTTGCATAAAAGCCCACATTGAACGACGTAGTTCGATATCCACTCCCGCGGTTGGCTCGTCCAGAATCAAGACTTTCGGACCATGCACCAAAGCACGAGCAATCATCAAACGACGCTTCATACCACCAGAAAGCATTCTTGACGGCTGATCACGCTTGTCCCATAGATCAAGCTGACGTAACAACTTTTCAGTGCTGGTTGCTGCTTCTTTGCGAGTCATACCGAAGTACCCCGCTTGAGTAACGACAATGTCGTACACTTTTTCAAACTGGTTAAAATTGAATTCTTGCGGTACGACGCCCAAATGACGCTTGGCATCAAATGCCTGCTTGGACACATCAAAGCCCATAATAGATGCCGAACCAGATGTTTTCTGTATCAGACTCGATACAATACCCAAGGTGGTTGACTTACCCGCACCATTTGGCCCCAGCAAAGCAAAGAAATCGCCTTGCTGTACTGTGAGGTTTATACCTTTTAAGGCTTCAAAGCCGTTGCCATATACCTTAGCGAGGCCTTCCACCATTAATGCCGGAACCATACCTATAACCTTATGAGAGATCGAATGAGCGAACGTCTGGACTATCACTTAGGGCTACTTAAAAACACCCAAACTCGTCTGCTAAATGCGAGCAAGCAGGACAGCACAGCAATTTCGGAAGAGATTCTACAGCAATTACAGCTCGTTATTGACCAACTGGTGCAACAAACTGGTTCAGGTTATGAATCAGGCCATGATCTATTAGCCAATATCGCAACACACCACCCGCAACTAATGCCCGCTATCGATCGCGACTTACTATGGTTCTTCGGTGGCGATTGCCTGCATTTTCTAGCAGATGACGAGATAGAACGCTTTCAGCGTTTAGAAGACATGGCAGCAGAAGCTGAAAGTGACGGTAAAACATTCGACTATCAGGCAGCGCATGGCGCATTGCGATAATAGTCGTCGATTTGGAGCGCCCCAAAAGCGCTCCAGCTCTCAAACTCTGTCACATAAAAAAACCCCAGTACTTTCGCACTGAGGTTTTTGAATTTGGAGCGGGAAAGGAGATCGATCGGACTGGCGCTCCAGCTCTCGACCCTTGGGTCGGGAGTTTCTCGCATAAAAAAACCCCAGTACTTTCGCACTGAGGTTTTTGAATTTGGAGCGGGAAAGGAGATTCGAACTCCCGACCCCAACCTTGGCAAGGTTGTGCTCTACCAACTGAGCTATTCCCGCTTATTACCTAACGCTTCTGCCTGGTGTATACCGAATCTTAAAAAGATTGGTATCCCCAAGGGGATTCGAACCCCTGTTACCGCCGTGAAAGGGCGGTGTCCTAGGCCTCTAGACGATGGGGACATCGCGTTAAGTGCTGCGCATTCTAGCGCTTTGTTGTTGATTTGCAAGCGTTTTTTCTTACTTTTTCAACAACATTATTGATCAAGCGTCTGGCGTAATACCAACAAAAATATTTGGAGCGGGAAAGGAGATTCGAACTCCCGACCCCAACCTTGGCAAGGTTGTGCTCTACCAACTGAGCTATTCCCGCAAAACATTTTTGATGGTATCCCCAAGGGGATTCGAACCCCTGTTACCGCCGTGAAAGGGCGGTGTCCTAGGCCTCTAGACGATGGGGACGTCTTAATCAAAGAGCGCGCATTCTATTTTCGTATCGACGAGTCGTCAAGCCCTGCAATGTAAAATTTTCGGTCTACACTGGTTTTAGACGTTATGTTTAATGCTCCTGGTTATATTTCAGTCAGAGCTAACACAGCAGGTGAACCTCAATCAGGCCCGAAGGGACAGGAATAAGACGCCATGAGCACCAGTTTGCTAATTGCTATTGCCATCGTCACTGCATTTGCAGCGCTCGCTGCTTTAACCTTCAGTCGATGGTTAGAACAGCGCCGTCTGGAACGCTTAAGGCAGGCTGTAATGCATAGCGACAACATGAATAAGGCATGCCTCTACGGAGAAGAACTCAGTAAATGGTTAAGCCCAGAAGCACTGCAATTCATTGCTCGAGTCATTCAATACCACCAAGAACAAATCCAATTACTCGGAATCCCGCCAAATGCGCGCACCAATCGCGCAGCGGCGATGGCCGAAGAATGGCAAAACAACCCTCCTCCACCGCTCAGCTACCCAATGCCAAAAGACCTAAAAAAAGCGCAGGCATTGCGTCAATCAGTCGTATCCTTGCTGGAGCTTGTGAAAGAAGCCTACGGGCATCAAATTGTCGAAACAAACATCGCTCGCCAAGTCATTAAAGAAGGACGCATGCTCAACACCCGAATCTGCATCGGTGTTTATCAAGCTCGTGCTCAAAATGCGTTAAAGCAGAACAGTCCGAATCAGGCTATCCATTTTTTGAAACGTGCTGAAGACGCACTTCGAGCGCTAGGGGAACTCCCGCACGATTTGCAGGAGTTAATGAGTGCACTATCCGAAGAAATAACTAACTTAGAGCAGCAGCGCTATGAAACACATACCAGCTCACGGCTGTCGGCAGAAACGGAAGAGCTAGCAGAGGCCGACGAGGCTTGGAAAAAGAAGAACTACGACTGATTTTTTGCCTTCTGCCAGCGTTTTATCCAGCCCCACAAGTGGTCCCTCAGGGAGGCTACCTCATCGATAGAGACTCCAGCTCGGCACATCAAATTACTCGGCACCGTTGAAGCCAGCTCACGCAATGACATTCCCTGTTCCGTTAACCCCACAAGCACGATACGCTCATCACTTTCCGAGCGCTGACGAACGATAGATCCCGAAGTCTCCATACGCTTGAGTAACGGCGTAACCGTGCCCGTATCCAGCATCAACTCATCGCAAATATCTCCGACTTTTAACCACTGCTGATTATTTTCCATCGCTTCCCATAGCACTAGCATCACTAAGTATTGGGGATAGGTCAGGCCAAGTAGCTTTAATAGCGGGTGGTAGGCTTGGGTAATTTGTCGCGCCACGGTATAAGCCGCAAAACAAGTTTGATTCGACAAATACAAATGAGGGTATTTTTTAATCGACATTACGCTTGTGCCAATTCAGTCTCGACATCGGTTAATAATTCTTCTGGCTTGGTGGTTGGTGCGTAACGGCGCACGACTTCACCTTGACGATTAATTAAAAACTTCGTGAAATTCCATTTTATCGCCTTAGTTCCCATCAATCCGGGAGCAGCCGTTTTAAGCGCTTGATATAAAGGCGCAGCGTCGTCGCCATTCACTTCAATTTTGCTAAACATTGGAAAGGAGACACCATAATTTTTTTGGCAAAACGCTCCAATTTCCGCCTCACTGCCCTGCTCTTGCTTGCCAAACTGGTTGCAAGGGAAGCCTAAAATGACCAAGCCTTTGTCCTTGTAGGCGTTATACATGCTTTCAAGGCCTTCATATTGATATGTGAAACCACATTTACTTGCGGTATTCACGACCAATACAACCTTGCCTGCGTATTCGGATAGATCCTGCTCAACACCATTAAGTAATGGCATAGTGTAATTTAAAACCGTCATCTCAACTCTCTCCCGTTTATAGCGCAACCGCGGCTGCATTTACATTGCACGAAACTATATTGCATACAATATACTTTAACAACCGAGAACAGCCTTCTGAATTCAGGCTATTTCCCCAGGTGCCTATTCTTTGGTAGATGCTTTATCGAAGGTTAACGAAGCCGAGTTAATACAATACCTCAATCCAGTCGGTGCTGGCCCATCGGTAAATACATGACCTAGATGCGCGTCGCAATGCTTGCAAGTTACTTCGGTACGAACCATAAAATGACTCGTATCGGTACGCTCATCAATCACTTCGTGTGATACGGGAGCACTGAAGCTTGGCCAGCCGCAACCTGAATCAAATTTACTGTCAGATAAAAATAAAGGTTCACCACAACAGACACAGCGATAGGTGCCTTCATCTTTACTATCATAGTATTGCCCAGTGAATGGTCTCTCTGTTCCAGCCTCTCGAGTAACGCGATAGGATTCAGGAGATAAGGTCTTACGCCATTCATCGGCTGTTTTAACAAGCTTTTTCATAGGTGTTCCCACTTTCGAAGCGCACGGGGTCGGAGTATGATGCCTCCTTTTCTTTTCGATGCAACACAGGCAGATCGAGTTCCATGCAGGAAATATTAAAATCCAACAAACTGGCTAACGTTTTCTACGACCTACGTGGACCTGTACTACAGGCGGCCAAACGCATGGAAGAAGAAGGTCATCGAATTCTGAAGCTTAACATCGGCAATCCAAAACCGTTCGGACTCGACGCGCCAGAAGAGATCATTCAGGACGTTATCTATAACCTCCCAGACTCTGAAGGCTACTGTGATTCAAAGGGCTTATTTTCTGCGCGCAAAGCTATCATGCAATACGCTCAGCAAAAGCGCATAGCCAATGTAACAATTGAAGACATCATCATAGGCAACGGCGTCAGCGAACTGATCGTGATGTGCATGCAAGGTCTACTGAATAATGGTGATGAAGTATTAGTTCCTGCGCCAGACTACCCGCTCTGGACTGGCGCGATCAGCTTAGCTGGTGGGCGCGCGGTGCACTACATCTGCGACGAGCAATCAGATTGGTATCCCGACCTTGATGATATGCGCAGCAAGATCACCGATAAAACGCGCGCCATGGTGTTGATCAATCCGAACAACCCGACGGGCGCAGTTTATCCTGATGCTTTATTGCTTGAGATGCTAGAAATTGCGCGCGAACACAACCTTATCGTTTTCTCAGATGAGATATACGACAAAATATTGTTCGATGGTGCAACGCATACTTCAACCGGCGCCCTTGCCGACGATTTATTGATTATTACCTTCAACGGTTTATCCAAAAACTATCGTTTGGCTGGATTCCGTTCTGGTTGGATGATTATCAGCGGTGCTAAGCACAAAGCTAAAGACTACATCGAAGGTCTGGAAATGCTAGCGAGCATGCGTTTGTGTGCCAACGTTCCAGCGCAACACGCTATTCAAACCGCGCTTGGTGGCTATCAAAGCATTGATGACTTAGTCGCCCCTACGGGTCGTATTTGTCAGCAGCGCGATATCGCTTATGAAATGCTCAACGATATTCCTGGCATTAGCTGTGTTAAGCCAAAAGGGGCGCTGTACTGCTTCCCCAAAGTGGATGCGAAACGCTTTAATATTCGTAATGACGAGCGCATGGTATTGGATTTACTTGAACAGCAGAAAATCTTGATTGTTCATGGTACGGCCTTTAACTGGCCAGCCCCAGACCACTTCCGCGTTGTGTTCTTACCACGCCCGGAAGATCTGACCAACGCCTTGGATAAAACCAAGCATTTCTTCGAAACCTATCAGCAGCTGTAACAGGCTGCAGATAAGTATGCTAGACGTTCATATCGACGAATTTTTTAACGATTGCGCAGTAGCCCTACTAATGGGCCTGCAGTCTTTTCCTGCAGCAAAAACTCTGTTTGTGGAAGATATCGCGGGCCCTGACGATATGGACGAATTTGGACTTCATAGCGCCAGACACATCGCTGCACTTGGTGCCCTGTGCTGGCTCAAAGATGAAGGTTTTGTTCGTTTTGGTGCTATGGACCGACAGGAGTCCGTCGATAATTTTGTGCTTACCAGTAAAGCGTTTTCACGGTTATTAGCGCTTGAGCCAATAGCAAACCAACCCGTGTTTCAAATACTGGAGAGCGCTCGCATGGAACAAGATTCCACACGAGTGAGCTTTCTGTTACGAACGTATCTAATCAAGGAATCGTAGCTAAATAGCTACTTAGTGCGAACGTCAAATCCTGCCGAAGTCAAGGCATCCATCAAATCATGCGCTCGCGCTGGAACTCCAACTCGTAACGTTGGTGTATCACGACGCAGTGGATACTCTTTACGTAAGCGATCAAATGTCTCGCGTAAATTCTTAGATCGACGCATCGCTGATCGCAACACGCCATCATCCACACGAATTTCATAAGCAGCCCGAATAGCCGTGCGTAAAGCCTGATGAACCGGCGCTTGCTCGGTAAAGTTAACGCGTTTAATTCCGGGTTCTGGTAAAAACTGCGCCAATTTACAGCGGATAGGTAAGCCAAAGAATTCACAAACACCGTGATATACCATCTCGGTACCGCGCATCTTGCCATCCAACGAGTATCCCGCAATATGGGGAGTACCTAGCCAGCAATAATCTAACAGCTCAGTATTTATCTCGGGTTCACCTTCCCAAACATCCAAGATTGCAGAGAAGTCGTCGTTTGCTTTCAAGTGTTCTAACAAGGCCGCATTATCGACAACCGCCCCACGAGCTGCGTTAATCAAACAAGCATCCGGTTTCATCTTGGCGAGGGTTTCAGCGTTCAGCATGTGCCAAGTAGGATGGTCACCGCTTTTCGTCATGGGCGTATGGAATGTCACGACATCCGCACTTAGAGCTTCTTCAAAGGAGGACAAAACTCCCACGTCTTCCGGATCTTTAAATGGATCAACGCCAATCACCTCAACGTCCATCTCTTCTAGCCTATTGCGCAACAGCAATCCGACATTGCCCAGCCCAACAATACCAACTGATAATTCAGTAAAGGCAATACCGCGGCTATCAACAAGAACGCTCAGTGCACTCAACACATAATCGACCACGGCTTGAGCATTGCATCCCGGCGCGCTACGAAAACCAATGCCTGCTTTTTCTAAATAATCGAGATCAATATGATCTGTACCAATCGTCGCAGTACCAACAAACTTCACCTTACTGCCTGCCAACAGCTGCTCATTCACCTGAGTAACGGAACGAACGATAAGGATATCGGCATCCGCTACATCAGCAGCCGTCATAGTTCGGCCTGGCACTCGAACGATATCTCCAAATTCTGAGAAAAACTGATCAAGTAACGGGATATTTTCGTCGGCAACGATTTGCACTGGGTAACACTCTATTCAGTAAGGAATCGGCATTGTGGCAATAGCTCGCGTCAAACACAATGATCACGAGCTAAAGCATCTTTAAGCGACGCGAGTAATCGTTACCGAGACACCATTAAGGGCCGCATTTCCGGTCAACTCATCCAAATAATGATCATCAGTTAAACGATTAGTATTCACCCCACCCGCTTGTCGCGCTTGAGCCAGTTGCACGCCATCTTCATCATGACCCCAACCGTGCGGCAAGCTCACAACACCCAACATCATGGAGTCACAAGGCTCAGCTTGCACTGTGAGCGTCGCCACCCTCGACGTCACCTTAACCGTGTCCCCTTCTGCAATACCTAAACGTTCGGCGTCGACAGGGTTCAGTAACAACCGATCACGTCTTGGCCCTTTGGTTAAACGACGGCTGTTATGTAGCCAAGAGTTGTTACTGCGTACGTGGCGGCGACCAATTAACAGTGAATCGTCACTTTGTGGCGCTAACAATGCTGTGCGCAACCGCTGAAGCTCATCGACAAAAACCTTAGGAGTTAGCGATAACTTCTTGTTTTTAGTAAACAAACGATTCGGCATGGAAGACTCCAACGCACCAAGATCTAAACCTTCTGGCGTTTCAATCAACGTTTTCAATGCCAACTGATACGGTCCTCGTTTAAGCAGGACTTTAAGAATACCCACTGGCTTGAGCCAGTTCATAACGGCATAGGTTAGTGAGGTTTGGAGTCGAGTCTTTAGAGAACCGCGATTTAAACGCTTAGCCAAACCTAACAAGATTTCCCAATCTTCTTTGCCGCCCTTTGGTTTATCGAACAAAGCAGGCGCATATTTCGCCACATTACGCACCGCAAACGTATTGAAAATCAGATCATAATGATCACGCTCTAACGGGCCACAAGGGGGAAGAATTAGATCGGCGTGACGAGTCGTTTCATTAATGAAATAGTCTATCGACACCATAAAATCGAGAGATTCAAAGGCACGGTTAAGCTGATCACTGTTTGGCGTTGAGATGATTGGATTGCCTGCGACCGTCAGCATGCCACGTATCTGCCCTTGCCCCCCAGTAAGAATTTCTTCCGCCATTACAGCGACAGGAAATTCTCCGCCAAATTCAGGCAATTTACGCACACGACTACGATATCTATCAAAATGTCCGCGTCCACCACGAGCCGCCAAAATAGCCGGTAAATCAATTGCTGGCTTAGTAAACATCACGCCACCAGGGCGATCAAAATTGCCACTGACGATATTCAATACGTTCACCAACCACTGACATAAACCGCCGTACTGCTGCACGGATAAGCCCATTCGGGCATAGCAAACAGCCGATGGGGCTGCTAACCACTGCTTCGCTAGCTGACGAATATTACTTTCATCAATGCCGGTCGCCTTGGCAGCGATATCGGGAGTGAATCCTGCGCATAAACTTGCAAGATCAAGACTCTCGACATAGTCCGGTAACGTTGGCAATTCATCGCGCTGTTCGTTGGTCCAAATATTTAAAATCGCCAACAACAAAACCAGATCTTGCCCTGGACGAATAAACCAGTGCTCATCCGCTACCTTGGCTGTTTCGGTGCGACGCGGATCAATCACCAACACTCTACCACCGCGTTTTTGTATGGCGCGGATACGCCCCCGAAAATCTGGTGCTGTCATCAGGCTACCATTCGACGCCAACGGATTCGCACCCATAATGATCATGAAGTCGGTTCGATCAATATCCGGAATCGGCAACAAAAGTTGATGGCCAAGCATATGCAAGCTCGCCATATGATGCGGAAGCTGATCTACGGATGTAGCAGAAAACTTATTTTTTGAACCCAAAGCCCTGAGCAACAAAGGTCCAAACAACAAATTGCCATAGTTATGAACGTTAGGGTTGCCTAGATAAGAACCAATAGCATCTTTGCCATGCTTAGCTTGAATCTCAGCAAACCGTTTGGCGGCAATGTCCAGCGCTTGCGTCCAGCCTATCGGTTGCCAACCAGACTCGGTTTTCAACATTGGCGTCGTTACTCTGTCCGGATCTTCATGCAGATCTTGCAGCGCCGTCGCTTTAGGGCAGATGTAACCTTGACTAAAAGGGTCGTCTTTATCTCCCTTAATTGACAGTATCTCTTCCGTTGCAGGATTAAATTCAATTTCAATACCGCAGGTGGCCTCGCACAGGCTGCAGGTGCGTTTATGCGTCTGAATAGTCATGCTGTCGTCCTAGCTGCTGATCGCCGGCAGAGACCGGGATTATTGTTTTTACTGACTATACAGACTACTCAATGGCTCGGAGCAGGCCATTTATGCCAAATTCCGGACAACAAAATTCAAGACAGCCAGGGCGTACCACAAGAGGCGCAACTAAGCCGTACCTCCCCGGCTAATACACGCCCAAAGACAGCAAAAACAAACAGCAGAAAGCCCCTGATAATCATGTCAGCCGCAGCCGAATGCTCAGATAAGCCGGAGAAATATTAGACCTGACACTCATTATTTTTATGAATGATGCACATCAAGGGGACTAATGCGCCTGACGCCATTATTGCTGTATACTGCATGCTATCTTAAAAAAGGTAGATCCCTGCATAGGCTGATCGTCTGTTCAGAAAACTACCTTCATACTTAATGGTACTTAGTCAGAACGAAACACTATCCCTCGTTGCTGACTAAAGTGCCCATACGTTGCTACTGAGGCTTTGAGAGGGTCGCTAATGAGTCTGTATTCAGAATATCTGGAAGAAATTGAGGTTCGTAAAAAGGATCTGGGTTTACACCCAAAACCAATCGATAGCGAAGAACTGCTATCTGAAATCATTGCCCAAATTAAAGACACCGGCAATGAGCACCGCGAAGCTTCTCTTAACTTCTTTATCTACAACACTCTGCCTGGTACTACCCCTGCAGCGGTTGTTAAAGCTAAATTTCTAAAAGAGATCGTTCTTGGTCAAGAAAAAGTAGAAGAAATCTCTGCTGAATTCGCACTAGAGCAACTGTCTCACATGAAAGGCGGCCCTTCTGTTGAAGCGCTACTCGACATCGCCCTGTCTGACGACGCGAACGCAAAAGCCGCTGGTGAAGTACTTAAATCTCAAGTATTCCTATACGATGCTGACTATGCGCGCCTATCTGCTGCATTTAAAGCAGGCAACGCCATTGCGAAAGATCTTCTAGAAAGCTACGCGAAAGCGGAATTCTTCACCAAGCTGGACGACATTCCAGAGCAAGTTAAGGTCATCACCTACATCGCTGCAGAAGGTGACATCTCTACTGACCTTCTATCTCCGGGCAACCAGTCACACTCACGTGCTGACCGTGAACTGCACGGCCTGTGCATGATCTCTCCGCAAGCTCAGCAAGAAATCAAAAAAATGGGCGAAGACAACCCAGACGCTAAAGTGATGCTGATCGCTGAGAAAGGCACCATGGGCGTAGGTTCTTCCCGTATGTCTGGTGTGAACAACGTGGCACTGTGGGCCGGTGAAAAAACCTCTCCATACATCCCGTTCATCAACAACCGCCCTGTGGTTGCTGGAACCAACGGTATCGCACCTATCTTCCTGACCACGGTTGGTGTAACCGGCGGTATCGGTCTTGACCTGAAAAACTGGGTTAAGAAAGTAGATGCGGACGGTAACCTAGTAAAAGACGCAAATGGCGACCCAGTATTGGAAGAAGCCTACTCTGTTAAGACAGGTACCGTTCTGACCATCGACACCAAAGCCAAGAAGCTGCTCGACAGCGAAGGCAATGTACTGGTAGACGTTGCATCAGCATTCACTCCACAAAAAGTGGAATTCATGAAAGCTGGCGGTTCTTACGCAGTAACCTTCGGTAAGAAACTGCAAACCTTCGCTGCTGAAACTCTGGGCATTGAAGCGCCGGTTGTTTACGCTGCCTCTAAAGAAATCTCTATTGAAGGCCAAGGCCTGACGGCTGTTGAAAAAATCTTCAACCGCAACGCAGTGGGTGTTAAGTCTAAGACTCCTCTACACACAGGTTCTGACGTTCGCGTTAAAGTGAACATCGTAGGTTCTCAAGACACCACTGGCCCAATGACCTGTCAGGAACTAGAAGCCATGGCTGCTTCTACTATTTCTTCAGACGTTGATGGTGCATTCCAGTCTGGTTGTCACACAGCCTCTGTATGGGACAACAAAGCGAAAGCCAACACGCCTAAACTGATGGCATTCATGAACGCATTCGGCGTAATCACTGCACGTGACCCGAAAGGCGTTTACCACTCAATGACCGACGTAATCCACAAAGTATTGAACGACATCACTGTTGATGATCGCGCAATCATCATTGGTGGAGACTCTCATACTCGTATGTCTAAGGGTGTCGCGTTCGGT
The DNA here is from genome assembly GCF_000355675.1 of Thalassolituus oleivorans MIL-1. NCBI lineage: Bacteria > Pseudomonadati > Pseudomonadota > Gammaproteobacteria > Oceanospirillales > Oceanospirillaceae > Thalassolituus > Thalassolituus oleivorans. Next base: position 2,076,899 of record NC_020888.1, read on the forward strand.
GCTGACTCTGGTACGGTTGCCATCGCACTTGCGACTGGTGAATGTGCCATGCCAATCCCTGAGTCTGTAAAAGTGACCTTTAAAGGCCACATGAAAGACCACATTGATTTCCGTGATGTTGTTCACTCAACTCAAGCACAAATGCTTAAGCAATTCAGTGGCGAAAACGTATTCCAAGGTCGTGTCATCGAAGTACAAATCGGTACGCTACTGGCTGACCAAGCATTCACCTTCACTGACTGGACTGCAGAGATGAAAGCGAAAGCGTCTATCTGTATCTCTACTGACGAGACTCTAATTCAGTCTCTAGAGCTTGCTAAGTCACGTATCCAGATCATGATCAACAAAGGCATGGAAAACGAAGCGGGCATGCTACAAGGTCTAATCGACCTAGCTGACAAGCGTATTGCCGGCATCAAGTCTGGTGAAGAGCCAGCGCTTGCGCCAGACGATACTGCTAAGTACTACGCTGAAATCGTGGTTGATTTAGACCAAATCGACGAGCCAATGATTGCTGACCCAGACGTAAACAACGAAGACGTATCTAAGCGTTATACCCACGATGTTATCCGTCCAGCGTCATACTACAACGACCGTAAAGTTGACCTAGGTTTCGTTGGTTCTTGTATGGTTCACAAAGGCGACATGCAAATCATCGCTGCAATGTTCCGTAACATGGAAAAACAAGGCAAAGAAATCAGCTTCAAAGCACCGCTTGTGATCGCGCCGCCAACTTACAACATCGTTGATGAGCTAAAAGCAGAAGGTGATTGGGAACTACTAGAGAAATACTCTGGTTTCGAATTCTCTGATGCCAACCCGAAAGAAGCAGCACGTACTAAGTACGAAAACATCATGTACCTAGAGCGCCCTGGATGTAACCTATGTATGGGTAACCAAGAGAAAGCAGAAGCAGGTGATACTGTTCTTGCCACCTCTACCCGTCTTTTCCAAGGCCGTGTAGTAGAAGACAGCGCCGAGAAGAAAGGTGAATCACTACTAGGTTCAACACCAATGGTTGTGCTTTCTTGTATCCTAGGTCGCTTCCCGACGTTAGAAGAGTACAAAGAAGCAGTAGACGGTATTAACCTAACTAGCTTCGCGCCACCTTCTAAAGATCTAGCGCGTCCAGCGATCCCTCTGAAAGCTGTTTAAGCTTTTGAGGGAAATAGCCCGCTGCCCTGATCTTCAGGTTGAGGCAGCGGGCTAAGCAAATAAAAAACCGGCACTCGAAAGAGGCGCCGGTTTTTTTGTTATTGTGACAACCAGAAACACTGCATTATTATGTAATAAAAATGAGATGGAGCTTCAGATGACTTATAGTAAAGACGAGTATATTTCTAAATTTGGTAAAGATGCGTTCTTTCTACTTAAGTCTATTTTTAACACTGGAAAGCTTAGTTATTTTGGTGGATATCCAACTTTACCTAAAAATATTAAATGGCCGACGACCATGTACTCAGGAAAAGTAGTACAACTCCCTTTTCTTGCTCAAATTAATTTAGCCGACTTAAGTGAAACACAAGAAGAACTCCCAAAAGCAGGCATTTTATATTTTTTTTACGACATAACGTTTGATGAACGTGCCCGCCCCTATCCTGTCTGTGTTGTTTATTCTGACTCAATCTGCAATGAAATAACTTTACCTACGATTGAAATGCTACCTTCATTTAACGATGAGATGATGATGACGGGGCTTTTTCTTTTCCGTCATAAAGAGGTCATTGAATCTTATCCAAGAGCTTGCTTCCCAAAATATGAAATATCCCCAGTAAAATTTAAAGACATTGGCAACCCAATCTATAGCTACAATGAAGAAAACCGGGATGACAGACGGGATGAACAAGACAGAATCATTTCAGATCAAATAGACTTAACATACAAAATAAATTGCTTTGAGCACCAATATAAAACCGACCTATCAATTTACGAAGTAGTTGGACGGGAAAACTTACCTCAATGGCTCGTTGGGCAAATCGAATATATGGGCAACCGAATTGAAAAAGGTACTTTTGTAGAAAATTGGCCACAAGCTTGGTTACATATAGAGTTTTTCTGCACAGTATTAACAAAGGAGCTTAAAAGAGGGAATCAACTTCAAGAAGTAAACGAAAATTATCAGTTATTATTAGAACTGCAAAAAGAAACTGATAACTGGCTTTATCAATCAAAACTCCAGAAGTTTGATCAGAAAGTACCTAGAAATATATCTTCCGAATTCAAAAATTGGGTAACTAATAGTTATCTTTCTTCTGTACATAACACTTCTAAATCGAAAGTTCTATTTAAAATACGCATTGCTATTGAAACATCAATTTCAAGCTTTCCCGAAGCTCGTAATTGGTTAATTGATCTAACAGCAAATGGCACATCAACATTTAACAAGATTGAGTTAGAGAGAATTGAGAGCTATATAAAAGTAAGTTGCCGTCAGCCTCACCAAGTGCTTGGCTATGGTATACCCGATGGAGCTAGGACTTATGATGAAGGTTCATATCAAGATTCAATTCTTCTTTTACAACTTGGTTTTGATGATACGATGATGTGGGGATTCGGAGATTTGGACTGTCTTCAATTTAGAATATCCCAAAAAGACCTTAAAGAGTTAAGGTTTGATAAAGCCACCATGGAATTAATCATGTAGTTCGAATTTTATTTATAGAGCACCATGACCATTAATACATTTTTAGTATCAAGGTAGACTGCTGAATTACATGGACGGTCATAGTAAGAGACTGTTGACAATTGATAGGCCGGCAGGTTTGTACCAGCTTTGAACAGTCGGCGTAATTCAGACCAACCCATCATCTTCATATACTGCAGAAAAACTGACTGAAAATTTTAAAAGCTGCTATTTTTTAAATTTTATTTTTCGCTTTTTGCATTGCCAGAAATACTTTTATTTTTGCATCTTTGGCATCGATTTCACCAGCAAGAGGCTTCAGCTGCTTATCCTGCTCTGACACCTGGCTGGAATCTTTTATATTAGTCATCTTTATCATCCTTTTCATATTCGTCAGGGCCACTCAGAAATTTTTTCATATCCCCCGACGCGAGCCCCTCCGGCTCTTCAAGATTGTCTGCGTTATTGTTGCGGATAAGCTGCTTTGTCCGCTTGATGGCACCCTGAATCGTTTCGGCTTTCATCTCACTCCGCTTCTCCGCCACGCTTTTGACTTTTTCATTGCTCATAGTCTGTCCCTCACAGCCTGATATAAAGATAATCTGCCTTGGTTTCTTGCTTCTCGGGTTCTACCTCCTACCGACACCCAGCTTACCCTAATAGCGTTTAGCTCCATAATCAGCCACAAAGCTACCATTCTCAGCTCATGCAGAAAACTGCTTGAGCCGCAAAACTTGCCTTTACGGCTCAAATAACCAACAATAATGAGCCGCAAATGTGAAATTTGCGGCTCATAGCACTATAAACAAGGCACAACACAACCACCCGGGCAGTCCATGAACTACATCTGGCAACACAAACATTGGCCCAGCTTCAGCTACGACAGCAGCAAGCTATCAGCTCTGGCTTACCAATACGCCAAGCAAGCCTCCCAGCTGTCCGGCCGCCTGTCGCAGACGGATCAGAGGGACTCTATCGCCGCTCAGTTGGATCTTATGGTGGATGAGGCGATCAATACCAGCCTGATTGAGGGTGAGAGCCTGAACCCGACCAGTGTGCGCTCCTCATTACAGAACTATCTGAACCTGACCCCTAATCCCATCAACGTCGCTGACGTTAAAGCCGAGGGAATGGCGGCGCTGCTTGTGGACGTGCGCAAACATTTCAATAAGCCACTCAGCAAAGAGATGCTGTTCAACTGGCACCGTATGGTGCTCGCAGGCTTTGAAGACAATATCCTGCACAACGAACTCACTGTAGGCCAATGGCGTGATAGCCCAGAGCCCATGCAGATCGTTTCTGGGCCGGTTGGATATGAGCGAGTGCACTACGAGGCACCGGCCGCTCAGAATCTCGATGAGTTAATGGCTGAGTTCCTGAACTGGTTTAATAATCCAGACAGCCAGCAAGTGCCGGGCGTGATTCGCGCCGGCATCGCGCATTTGTGGTTTGAGGTTATTCACCCGTTTGATGACGGTAATGGCCGTATCGGCCGTGCCATCATCGAATATGCCCTTGCGCAAGACCTGGGCATGCCAGTCATACTCAGCATGTCGACACATATAGAAAAGAGCAAAAAGGAATATTATCGCCAACTGAATGCCGCAAGTTGCTGCGACACGTCTGAACTGGATGACCCTGCCGTGCTCGACATCACTGCCTGGCTCAGCTGGTTTATCCAAACCCTGATGGCTGCACAACGAGAAGCCGCAGATAAGGTAGCGACGATATTTGAGAAAACCGATTTCTGGCAGCGACACAAGAATACGGAGTTGTCAGAGCGTCAGAAGACGGTTTTAAACAAGGTATTCAAAGCTGGGAAAGAAGGCTTCCCTAACGGGATAAGCGCGCAAAAATACGCCGCGCTAGGCAAATGTTCCAAGGCCACCGCGACCCGTGATTTGGGTGACTTACTCGCCAAGAAATGCGTACGGTCGGAGGGGGTTGGTCGTGGGCTGCGATATTTTATAGCACTATCACCCGCTCCCTGACACAAAGAGTGCTGACGTTTACGCTTGAATTACGCAAAGTTGTATACAATCCCGCCCAACCGGCGCTCGCAAACCTTGATTTACCCCCTCATGTCGCTAAAATTGCTGACAATTCATAAGCTTCCGGCACACCCTGTTCTCACTAGGTACCCAGCATGACATCAGCCACTAATTTTGACCCATCCAGCTCGATCAAGACTCTGCCAGGCACGTCCCATCGTTTTCACAGCCTGCCAGAGACGGCAGAGCGCTTAGGTATCAATCTCGATGAACTGCCCTTCTCTCTGCGCCCGATTCTTGAGGGCATCGCTCGTAATGTCGGCAAAAACGGCATCACGGTTGAGCAGCTGCAGGCTCTGGGTAACTGGCCAGCGCATCAGGGCACCGAGCCGGTAGAGATTCCGTTCACGGCGGGTCGTGTGATCATGCACGATCTGAGTGGTACGCCAGCCATCGTCGATTTCGCGGCGATGCGCTCTGCGGTACAGCGTATGGGTCTTGATCCAGCGATCATTGAGCCTCTGGTGCGTGCTGATCTGGTGATCGACCACACGGTGACTATGGATAACACCGGCAGCCCGGCGTCGCTGCGCATTAATGGCGAGTTGGAAGCCGCACGCAACAAAGAGCGTTATGGCTTTCTCAAATGGGGGGCGCAGGCGTTCAATACTATTCGTATTATTCCGCCGCAAACGGGCATCGTGCATCAGGTGAATCTGGAGTATCTGGCTCAGGGCTACCTCAATCAAGATGACCTTATGATCCCGGATACGCTCATCGGTATGGACAGCCACACCCCAATGGCCAACGCGCTGGGTATTGTTGGCTGGGGCGTGGGTGGTATTGAAGCCGGTGCGTCCATGCTGGGCCAGCCAATGCAGATGCTGGCACCAGAAGTGATTGGTGTTGAGCTGACGGGCGCTCTGAAAGAAGGCGTGACCGCAACCGACCTAGTATTAACCATCACCGAAATGCTGCGTAAATACCCGCGCGGTGTTGTGGGCAAATTCGTTGAATACGTGGGTGAAGGCAGCGCTAATCTGTCACTGCCTGACCGCGCGACCATTGCCAACATGTCACCAGAATACGGCGCGACCATGGGCTTCTTCCCGTTTGATGAAATCGCCGCTGATTACATGAAGGCGACTGGCCGTGATGGCGACTTGCCGCTGGCCTACTATCAGGCGCAGAACATGGCGTGGAAAGCTGGCCAGAAACTCCCGCGCTACACTGACCTGCTGCACCTTGATTTATCGACAGTTGAGCCTTCCGTTGCCGGACCTAAAAAACCGCAAGACCGTCTACCTTTGGGCGATATCGGCAAAGTATTCCAACAGACAGCAACGGTTGGCTCGCGCACCCCGGAAGAAGTCACTGTCACGCCTGTTAAGGCTGACGAAGCCGGTATCTTCCAATCGCTGCCGGAGCGTACTCTGAAAGACGGCGATATTGTGATCGCGGCGATTACCGCCTGCACCAACACCTCCAACCCGGGTCTGTTGATTGCCGCAGGCTTGCTGGCGAAAAAAGCCAATGAACTGGGCATGAAAGTGCCCGATGGTGTAAAAACCTCTTTTGCCCCAGGGTCACCGGTGGCAACCGATTTCTTAACCAAAGCTGGGTTGCAGGCGCACCTCGATGCCCTCGGTTTTAACACCGCAGGTTACGGCTGTACGACCTGTGTTGGTAACTCTGGCCCACTGGCACCGAGTATTGAAGCGGCGTTGCGTGACCACGACGTTATTGTGTCTTCCGTGTTATCCGGTAACCGTAACTTCGAAGGCCGCGTCCACCCAGATGTCGACACCAACTTCCTGATGTCGCCGCCGCTGGTCGTTGCTATGGCCATCGCCGGTAATGTGAATATTGATGTCACTAAAGAGCCGCTGGGCAAAGACGCTCAGGGCAATGATGTATTCCTGAAAGATATCTGGCCGAGCAACGCGGAAATCACGCAAACCATGCACGAATGCATGGACCCGAAAGCCTTCCGTGAAACCTACGAAAACTCACTCGCTGGCCCGGAGACCTGGCAGACGCTGGAATCACCGACCGGCCCGGTGTATCAGTGGGACGAAAAATCCAGCTACATTCAGGAAATCTCTTTCTTCGATGGTTTCGCTCTGGAGACACCAGAAGATTCACTGAACAACATCAGCAACGCACGTATGCTGGTGATGTGTGATGACAACACCACTACCGACCATATCTCGCCTGTGAGCCGCATCCGCCCGGATTCACCACCGGGAGAGTACCTGTTGTCGATCGGCGTTGATGCTAATGATCTGACCTCCCTCGGCGCACGTCGCGGTAATCACCACGTTATGCTGCGCAGTATCTTCGGTAACGTCAAAGCAAGAAACCTGATGCTGCCGGGCACCACAGGGGCGGTGACGAATTACTACAACACTAACGGCGACGCGGAGAAGATGTCGATCTACGATGCCGCATCCCGCTATCAGCAGGAAGGCACGCCGTCCGTCGTATTCGGCGGCAAGCTGTATGGCACGGGTTCATCACGGGACTGGGCTGCAAAAGGCCCGGCGCTGTTGGGTGTGAAAGCGATTATTGCCGAGAGCTTTGAGCGTATTCACAAGTCCAACTTAGTCGGCATGGGTGTACTGCCACTGCAATTGCCAGAAGGCGTGACGCTGGGTTCTCTGAACCTGAATGGCTCTGAGACTTTTGATCTGGCGGGCATTGATACTATGGCGCCACGTGGCTCTGTGACGCTGACGATCAAGCGGACTGACGGTTCAACCGAACAGGTCGAGCTACTGTCGCGCGTGGATACCTCATCGGAGCTTGAGCAGATTCGCCACAAGGGCATTCTGCCGATGGTGTTGCGCGATATTATCGCCGCCAACAGCTAGAGCCACTGCTCTGATTGCTTCAGATAAGTAAGACTGCCCTCTTTTATCTCAGCTAGCCTGAAATAAAAGTAAAAAGCCCGCTAGGAAACTAGCGGGCTTTTTTATTATGAATAGAAAGTTGCAACTCTTCTTCAAGCCGTTTAGGTTTCATATAAATCATTACTTAAAAACAATAAAAAGATGGAATACGTATGACAACCCAATTTACACGTCTGCCTATACGATTACTGCTAGCACTCATTCTAAGTTCAATTCAGGTAAAAGCTCTGGCTCAGACTTGCCAACACGAAATGCCCGCTACCGAAGCCTATAAAGAGGCCGTATTTTTTTACCCATGTGAGCTATCGGCGCCAACACCTGCAACCACCCTTACTGCAGGCTACAACAATACTTATCGGAATCTTCAATGGATGGCCGAAGCAATGGCCGACGCAGGTTACGTTGTACTCGCAATGTCCCCAATTGATATCTACGGCGACGTACCGCAATGGACAGCGGCTCATCTTGGCGGACAAAAAACACTCATCGCAGAAAACAACCGAATCGACAGCCCATTAAAAGGCAAAATCGATATCGAACGCCGCGGCATCGCTGGTTTCTCCATGGGCGGTGGCGGGACCCTACTAGCCGGTAGTGAACTGCAAAAAGACGTTAAAGCATTAGCGGCCTTTGCACCATTTTTGAAAGCGGAAGATCGCTTAAAAGTAAACGTTGCAGTACCCACCATGATTCTTGCGGGAGATCGTGACTTACTCGTAACCAACGAGTCTATTGAAGAGATCTACGGCCGAGTGACCAGCGCTGGAGTTGATAATGCGCTGGCTGTTTATCGTAACGGTCGTCATCAACAATGGTATCGGGCAGAAATCACCACCAATCGTGAAAGCTATAAAGCCATGGCAATTGCTTGGTTTGATCTGTATTTAAAGGGTGATAAGTCAGCGGCCAAATATCTCGAGACCATACGAAAAGACGTTGGCACAAATGAGGAATTATTGAGTCGCTACGAATTGAATATTAAGCAATAACGAGTAAGTCCGGTAGAAATAGAAGTGCTGTCAGAATGGCAGCACTTCATGCTTTAGTCAGCGTTTATATTGCGGATGTGTAAACGAAGATCCTGCTGTTTCAGGAGTTGAAGCACGTTCCACTTTGCCAAATAGCCAATGCGAAAATACAGGGGAAATGCGATTCATAACGTACATTACCCAAGCTTCCGGAGTGACCGGTAATATACCTTTATTCTTTTTCACGGCCTTAACAATCGCCGCAGCAACTTTATCGGGGCCATAACCGCGTTTGGCATAAATTTTATCAATTTTATTGCGAATGCCTGCTTCATCAGCCGCCCCCGCCATACGGGTTTCATTAATAATATTGGTATGTACAACCCCCGGGCATACGGTAGTAACGCCAATACCGAATGGACGCATATCTTCACGCAACGCCTCAGTAAAACCAAATACTGCAAATTTGGATGTGTTGTATCCCAACATACCCGCAGACGCATAATAACCGGCAGCCGATGCGACATTAACGATATGCCCACCCTGCTTACGCTCTACCATTTTCGGTACAAACTGTTTGCAGCCGTGCATTACTCCCCAAAGATTGATGTTCATCACCCACTCAAGGTCTTCTTCCGATACATCCAGTAAACCACCGGCTAAGCCAACACCGGCATTATTCACCAATACGTCGACAACGCCGACTTCTGCAGATACCCGCTCAGCAAACGCTTTCATCGAATTCTTACTCGCAACATCAACAACGTCAGTAAGAACCACCGCGCTACCGATAAGATCCGCAGTTTCGGCCACGGCTTCGGGTTTGATATCACATAGCACGAGCTTAGCCCCTTCCTTTGCAAAGGCTTTGGCGGTTTCACGACCAATACCACTGCCTGCGCCGGTTACGAGAACAATTTTGCCAATGAGATTCATAGAAATACCTTAAAGCTAATTTTTTGTTATTCACTGAGAACCATTTAAGCAGGTTTGCACGTTGGGCCAAGGTTCATAACCGCCAGTGTCGGTGGGTGGCCGGATCTGTAACTGATATAATGTCGCCTTACTCAAATTCAGTGCGCGCATCATGCTCCATTATCAACTTATTATTCGACTTCAGCATACGGATCGCCGTGGTAACCCGTTAAATTACCCAACCGACCTGCAAAATCTCGAATGGAAAAATGACAAATTTTCAATTTCTGCATCCATTGAACGCATCCGCACGAATAACGATATTTCAGTGCAAGAAACTCCTAAATTAGGCTGGAATTTAGGAGACTTGCTGTTCTATAAAGACAAAGCTGGAATGATTTGCTGGCGAGAGCAAGATGAGAAAGGCGAGGTTCAATTCATTCAACACAATGTTCTGGAAACGCCGTTCCAACATACTTATACAAGACGTTTCCGCAGCGAAACCGACGAACACATACTTTGGTGCTATCAGGCTCAACAAATTGATTTGCACCTCGCTGCAAATACCCCTGACAAATAAGCCTACTGACAGGAAGCAACGTAAGATAGATAATCTGGTTAGCTAATAACAATTTCACAAGGAACGCACATGGAAGGCCAAAACAAACAGCCACTCAACAATCCTGCCCCGCGCGAACATTCGCAATTCGCTCTATTGGGCTCTCGTCGTTTTGCCCCCTTCTTCTGGACCCAGTTTTTAGGCGCATTTAACGATAACGTGTTTAAGAATTCGTTGATGGCCATGGTGACCTTCGGCTTATTAAGCTCGGGACTCGATCTTAACTTGATGAATAATCTTGGTGCCCTCCTCTTTATTTTGCCCTTCTTTTTGTTCTCTGCGCTGGCAGGACAATTGGCTGACAAGTATGAGAAGTCTCATTTAATTCGCTACGTCAAATTGCTTGAAATCGTCATTATGATTCTTGGCAGTGCTTGTTTCTTAATGGGTTATACATGGGGCTTAATGCTGTTGCTATTTTTAATGGGCACACAGTCGGCCTTCTTTGGCCCAGCGAAATACAGCATTATTCCTCAGCACTTGCGTTCCGATGAATTAGTGGGCGGCAATGCCTTGGTAGAAATGGGTACTTTCCTTGCGATTCTTCTCGGCACGATTACAGCAGGCCTGTTCGCTATCAGCGACCAAGGTCCAGAGATTATTGGCGCCATTATTATCGCTATCGCCTTACTGGGGTATATCACTAGCCGTAAGATACCTAGTGCGCCGTCGTTAGGTAATGATATTAAAATCAACTTCAATCCTTTTACCGAAACGTGGCGGACGGTTGCTTTTAGTCGCACTAATAAACCCGTCTTTTTAGCCATTATGGCAATCTCTTGGTTTTGGTTTTTAGGTGCGGCCTACCTAACGCAACTCTATGGATTTACGCGTTTAAACCTTGGCGGTGATCAAAGTGTAGTGACCGTTCTTCTCGCCACCTTCTCTATCGGTATCGCCCTAGGCTCTCTACTTTGTGAACGTTTATCTGGGCATAAAGTGGAACTCGGACTAGTACCGTTTGGCTCTATCGGATTAACTATTTTCGGCTTGGATTTATATTTCCATCCACTTATCGCGGCCGGAACCGAGCTTATTAATGCTCAGACATTTATTAGCCAGGCGGGTGCTTGGCGCGTCATCGCTGACTTTGCCCTGATCGGTATTTTTGGCGGCTTTTACATAGTGCCGTTATACGCCATGGTGCAAGAGCGTTCGGAAGAAGCACATCGTTCGCGGACAATCGCCGCGATCAACATTATGAACGCTCTATTTATGGTACTTTCAGCAGCAACCGCCTTTGTACTGTTAGGTATATTTGATTGGAGCATTCCTGAGTTCTTCGCCTTGCTGGCAGTACTGAATGCTCTGGTTGTTATCTACATATATACCGTGATTCCAGAATTCGCGATGCGCTTTTTAATCTGGATGATCACCCATACTATTTACCGTGTTACTCATACCGACTTGCATAAAATTCCGCAAGAAGGCCCATGCGTACTCGTGTGTAATCATGTCTCGTTTATGGATGCCTTAATTATCGGCGGGGCTTGTCGACGCCCTGTTCGCTTTGTAATGTTTAAGCCCATTTTTAACATCCCCGTTCTCAACTTTATTTTCCGTACTGGCAAAGCCATACCAATAGACTCCAAGAAAGCCGATCCAGAAGCGTATGAAATGGCGTTCCAACGCATATCTGAAGAATTACGTGATGGCCAAGTGGTGTGTATATTTCCAGAAGGAAAGCTGACAACCACCGGAGAAATGGACACTTTCCGTAATGGTGTAAGCAAAATTTTGGAAAGTGATGCCGTGCCCGTTATACCTATGGCATTGCGTGGTTTATGGGGCAGCTTTTTCAGCCATAAAGGTAGCCCAGCCCTCACCCGCATGCCGCGTCGCTTTTGGTCACGAGTAGAGCTGATTGCAGGCGACCAAGTTCAGCCCATGGATGCGTCACCAGAATATTTACAAGAACGTGTACTGTCCTTGCGCGGTGACATCAGATAGCTCATTAGGGTATCGAACGGAACTCGCCATCGCTCCTATTGATACCTAATGATCACCGAAACTCTGTGATTCATCGTCATATATGGCCAATTATGTACCCCGATGGGACTACTTTAGAAAAAGTCGAAAAAAGCGAATGACGTCACACTTGAGATCCGTATTCTGGCCCTACTAATTATAAAAATAGCAGGGTCAGGTATGAAATATTTAACCGCTTTCCGTATTGCACCGATTGCGTGTGCAGCGCTCCTTCAAGGTTGTTTTGGTGGCGGTGCACCAACAGAACCCACAGATCCAACCGCTCAAGACTTAACTAATCCAGGTAGCTACGAAATATGCTCATACGAAGACGGCATCGCTTCTAGTAGCTACGCATCTGCGCGTATTACTTATCCTTGCGATCTGAATGATGGCCCGTACCCTGCCACTACGTTAACTGGCGGCTTTACTAATACTAAAGAACAAATGGAATGGCTGTCTGAGCATCTGACCACTCATGGTTACGTTGTTATCACCATGACACCAACTAACACTTTAGGATTTCCACCAGTATGGGCAACAGCACAACATGGTGGTTTTGACATGTTGGCAACTGAAAATAGCCGCACTGGCAGCCCTATCAAAGGCGAAATTGATCTTGATAACCGTAACCTTATGGGCTTTTCTATGGGCGGCGGCGGCGTATTATTAGCAGCCGGAGAAATGGGAACTGGCTATAAGAGCGCTATCGCACTAGCACCTTGGTTAGGTCAATACTCACCTTCATACGAAAACATTCAAGAGCCAATGCTGGTGCTAGGCAGTGAAAACGACGAACTCGCCTACTACAGCGATGTTTTCTACGCCTCATTGCCAACCAATATCGAGCGAGGTTTGGCAATTTATACTGGTGCTAGCCACTTTGACTGGTTCGGCAGCAGCAACCCAGATCAAAAAGCTAAGTTCCGCACTCTAGTAACTGCATTCTTAGAAGTGCAGCTAAAAGATAACCAAGCCGCAGAAAGCTACTTTAATGGTGCAGAGCACGACTCTCATGTAGCGGAGAGCTGGTTCTCTATGTTCGATTATCAAGCTCAGTAATTACTGAACGATTTTGAACCATAAAAAACCCGCATTATGCGGGTTTTTTATTGGATGATAATTCAGTCATTATTCACCGAACTGCCACCATTTTTTCTCTTTCTTTTCTTCTTTCTCTGCTTTATTTGCAGCTTCTTTCGCAGGTGCAGCTTCGTTTTTAGCACGATCTTCTACTTCAGCACGCTTCTTTTCCATAGCTTCTATTTCTTCGCGTTTCGCCTTACGCTCTTCAAGCTCAGCCTTTTTTGCGTCCATTTCTTCGCGCTTAGCCTTACGATCTTCAAGCTCTGCACGTTTTGAATCCATTTCTTCACGCTTAGCTTTACGCTCTTCAAGTTCAGCGCGTTTTGCATCACGTTCAGCTTTTGTTTTTTCTATCTCGGCTTTTTTGCCAGCTTTACCATCCAACTCAGCTTTCTTTTTCTCCATGGATTCGCGTTCTGCTTTACGAGCTTCTAGCTCAGCGCGCTTACTATCCATTTCTGCTTTCTTAGCATCCATCTCGGCCTTTTTGCCTTTCATTTCAGGATGCATTTCATCACGCTTTTGCTTAATCGCTTCGACTTGCTCTGGCGTCAATTGCTTAGAATCGTCGGCGTATACAGGCAAAGCTAATGCTGTGCCCATGATAAGAGCTAATACGGTGTGTTTCATAATTATCATTCCTCTTTAAGATGAGAATAACCGCCGAGGCTAAATAGGGTTCCGGCAGTACTGGCAAACATTACCACAAAGACTATTTCAACCGTACCAATGCAGAAGAAAAGCCTAAAAACAATGGACATAAAAAAACAGGCGCCGAAGCGCCTGTTTAATTTTTCATCCACCAAGTTTGCACTTAGTTAGATAAACACCTTACCGCAGTACTGGATAATCGGTAGAAGTACCGAAATCCCAAACGGTGGCATCCCAATCGGCGAAGATGGTTGGATCACAACTTACATCGCCTGGGGCTGTTGGGCATTGGAGTTCGAAGGTTAACTTGCCGTCACCGCCCATAGGAATATTATTGACTGATGCTGGCAAACCGCTGGCTAAATCAGCATCCCAATAAGTATCTGTTACGTTAAATGCACTTTCAACCAATTCAGCAGACGCCCAATTAGAGCCTAGTATGCCTGCCGCCCACTGACTAGCACCCGAGTTAATCGTTGCTGTAACAATAACATTATCAATTTCAACAGACGTTAAATCGTAATCGATATAAGAAACCGCAGCCCCTACAATTCCTCCGGTACAACAATCATCTGCATTAATGTTTCCACTAACAGAAACATCTTGAATAACTGAACTACCCGAAATGGCACCGGTTACCCCACCGACATAACGATCTATAGATTGAATATTCCCAGTGAAGCTAGAACGAGTTAATTGCGAACTTCTCATATCCCCAAAAAATCCACCCGTGAAATAAGATGTAGTTGTAAATGGACTGCCAACTTCCTGCTTAGCCATAACATCTGCTTGCACTTGACATTGGCTAACAGTTGAATCAGCTACAAGTGAAGCTACACCACCATTACTAAAACCATAAGAAGAAACCTCGCCACTGATAGTACAATTAGTAAGACTGCTAAAACTCATTATTGATGCAACTCCTCCAGCATTGTCGTCTGTCGAAATAGTGCCATTGAAACTAAGATTCTCTAACACTAATAAACTACCGAGAGACACACCCATTGCAGAACTAAAAATCCCCCCCGTATTCGAATAGGTATTCAACGTACCAGTGACCGCTATATCCGTTGCCGATATAGCATCCTTGAAAGAACCAATAACGCCTCCAACAGAGCTATACCCTTCCACTGTAATATTATTTACTGAAATATTATTTAGTATTGAGCCTTTGGCATAACCAGCCAGACTACCGACATAGTTACGAGACTGAATTCCATTGGCTAGAATTTTTGGACTATCCAATTCGATATTTCTAAATTCTGCGTTAATTACCTTACTAAATAACCCGGCGTAATTACTATTAAATCCAGACATGTAAAGATTAGAAATTGTGTGCGAGTTTCCCTCAAATATCGCAGTAAAATTTGAAATAGAATACCGAGATATCCAACCTATCGGTGTCCACCCCAAACCATTATTCCAGAACTCATCACCTGCGTCGGCAACGCCATTGCCGTTAGTATCGAAGTCCAGATCATTAACCAGCTCATAACCGTTACAGCCAGTGGCAGGACAACCTGTGCTATCGCCAAGCTTGTACCAGCAAGGTCGTAACGCATTAAATCGAGCTGTTGTAGTGTGCTGATTTCAATTAGGCCGTCATCATCTATATCAACGTCGGCGGCGGCATTAGCAACCTGCCCTAAGGTCACTGCGACGGTCGTAGCCAATATGGCTTTCGTCAGGCGAGAGTATCTCGGATTGTTCATAAATATCCCTTTAATGAGAATGGTGTTATTGGTCCTCCCGCATCACTACGGAGAAGATTTAGGAGCTTAACGAGAGGAGTTTGCGTTTAACCAGTGCAATGCCGCAGGCAGTGAGCAGTTTGTTGCGACTAGGCCAATGATTTTCAAAATGGTGACAAAGTCACGATAGTCAGTCTGACACCGACTAATGCTTTGAGTTGATGCTGAGAAATCAATTCAATAAAAAAGGCGCCGAGGCGCCTTTCTTATTTAACGAGCTGAATGGTGAGTATTACTCAGCCACTGGCTTCGCTTTTTCACGCAGTTTGATATGCAACTCACGCAACTGTAGGTTGCTTACTTCACCCGGTGCTTGTGTCATAACGCAGGCCGCCGACTGAGTTTTCGGGAAGGCAATGACTTCACGAATAGATTGAGCACCAGTCAACAACATGATCAAACGATCTAGGCCGAACGCCAAACCACCGTGTGGGGGTGCGCCGAATTTTAATGCGTCTAATAAGAAGCCGAACTTCTCGCGTTGTTCTTCTTCGCTAATGCCCAGCACTTTAAATACTGTGTGCTGCATAGATTCATCATGAATACGAATAGAACCACCGCCCAACTCACAACCGTTAAGTACCATATCGTAAGCACGAGATAATGCTTCAAGAGGCGCATTTTGTAGCTCTTCAGCACTGCATGACGGTGCAGTAAACGGATGGTGCAACGCAGAGATAGACCCGTCTGAGTTCTCTTCAAACATTGGGAAATCAACAACCCATAATGCCGCCCATTCTGCGGTGTACATGTTGAGATCTTCACCAATTTTACAACGCAATGCACCTAACGCTTCGTTTACAACTTTTGTGCTATCGGCACCAAAGAATACGATGTCGCCGTTTTTAGCGCCCAACTTATCCATAATTTTCATGGTGTTGTCATCGCCGATAAACTTGATGATTGGCGACTGTAGGCCTTCTACACCTTTTTCGATTTCGTTAACTTTGATCCACGCCAAGCCTTTAGCACCATAGATGCTAACAAACTTAGTGTATTCGTCGATTTGCTTACGGCTTAACTCTGCACCGCCCGGCACTTTAAGTGCTGCAACACGGCCTTTAGGATCTTTTGCTGGGCCAGCGAATACTTTGAATTCGATATCTTGCAAGAATTCGGCAACGTCGACCAATTCCATTGGAATACGCAAATCTGGCTTGTCTGAACCGTAACGGCTCATGGCTTCTGAGAATGGCATGCGTGGGAAATCACCCAAATCCACATTCAATTCTTTCTCAAAAATTTGCTTAATCATGCCTTGGGCAAGGCCCATGATGTCTTCTTCATTAATGAAAGAAGCTTCAACGTCGATCTGAGTAAATTCAGGCTGACGATCAGCACGCAAATCTTCGTCGCGGAAACATTTAGCAATTTGGTAATAACGATCGAAACCAGCAACCATCAACAACTGCTTAAACAACTGTGGTGACTGCGGCAATGCGAAGAACGAGCCTTCGTGCGTACGACTAGGCACTAAATAATCGCGCGCACCTTCTGGCGTAGCACGAGTCAGAATCGGGGTTTCAATATCTAAGAAACCGTTATCTTCTAAATAGCGACGCGCAGATGAGGTTACTTTCGAACGGAAACGCAGCTTGTCTTGCATCTCTGGACGACGCATATCCATGTAGCGGTATTTCAGACGAACTTCTTCACCCACATCGCTGTAACCATCTAGCGGGAACGGCGGAGTTACGGCCTTATTTAGGATTGTGATCTCTTTACCTAAGATCTCAATCATACCGGTGCGCATATTCGCGTTCGTAGTGCCTTCTGGGCGAGCGCGAACACGACCAGTGATTTGGATAACGAATTCCGAACGGACACTGTCGGCAGTATTAAACGCTTCAATGGTATCGGGATCGAATACTACCTGCACCAAACCTTCGCGGTCGCGCACATCAAGGAAAATCACACCACCGTGGTCACGGCGACGATGCACCCAGCCACAGAAAGTTACGGTTTGGTCGATCAAAGCTTCGTTGATATCACCACAATAGTGAGTGCGCATTGCTTGGTCCTGCATCAGTAGTCATAAGTTGAGGGCCAACACCTTAGGGGCGCCCTATGCATTCTTGTATATTCTCGGTGCGATTCGACCCAGTATCAGCGTCGACCGCGACTCACTGTAACAAACATTCCTGAACGTAGGACAGCGAGCATCAATAAATAAGCGGGGCATTATAGCGAATAGAACGGCTAGCTGTTAAGGCAAGTTGCAACAAAAGGTGGTGTTAAACGGGTAATTGCAGCAAAAACGCCGAACTACGACGTAAATGCACCTTGAGATGCCCCGTGGCTCCTGTAGTCTGCATCTCAACTTCACTAACACAACAACAAAGAATTTCGAAGGAATCTATTCATGCAATCATTCGCAAATAAAGTCGTCGTTGTCACTGGCGCGGCGTCAGGTATTGGCCGTGCATTAGCACAACAGCTCAGCATGCAAGGCGCAAACCTCGCGCTATCTGACGTTAATATGAATGGTTTAGAAGAAACCCGCAGCACTCTGCATGGCAAAGGCAAAGTCACCCTACATACGCTCGATGTATCTAATCGAGCAGCGTTTGAAGCCTATGCCGAACAGGTGTTAGAAGATCATGGCCAGGTTGACATGATCATCAACAATGCGGGCGTTGCATTATCTGAAACCGTCGAACGTATGACGTATGAAGATATGGAATGGATTGTAAATATCAACTTCTGGGGGGTTGTTTACGGCACCAAAACCTTCTTGCCGCTATTAAAAGCACGTCCAGAAGCTGCCATCGTCAACGTATCAAGCATCTTCGGGATTATCGCCCTACCTACTCAGTCAGCTTACAACGCCACTAAGTTTGCGGTTCGTGGCTTCACGGAGTCGTTACGCCAAGAGTTAAAGAACACCAATGTCTTCGTCACGACGGTGCACCCTGGCGGTATCAAAACGAATATCGTTAACAATGGTCGAATGAAAACATCAATGACCGGCGACAAATCATTAGAGCAGCAAGCCAAAGAATTTGAAAAGCTGGCTCGCACGACTCCTGCACAGGCCGCGGACGTGATCCTAAATGGCGTCAAAGGCGGTAAGCGTCGCATTCTAATTGGACCAGATGCTCGCCTCATGGATCGTATTCAACGTATCGTACCAGTGAAATACAGCGACGTATTTGCTTGGTTCTTAAAAAAGATGGGCTAATTGGTGACATAAGCCCTAAAAAATAGGGGTTTGCCGCTTGCACGCCTCTCTTTTTTGCATAAGAATCGTTGAGCCTCTCGGTTTTCGAGTGACGCTCTTCCGGTATATTGATAACAAGGAATACACTATGGCTGTGAAAAAAGCCCCTGCGACGACTGCTGCACCTGCCGCAGCTCCAGCTGCACGCAAAGTTACTGCTTTAAAAGACAAGTACACCAAAACTCAGATTCTAAATGAAATTGCTGAAAACACAGGCCTTACTCGTAAGGAAGTGAATGCAGTTTTAGAAGAGCTGGGCATCGTGATTGAACGTCACATCAAGAAGCGTGCTGTAGGCGAATTCACCCTACCAGGCCTATTGAAGATCAAGACCATTAAGAAGCCAGCTCAAAAAGCGCGTAAAAACGTTCCAAACCCGTTCCGTCCGGGCGAAACAATGGACGTTGCAGCTAAGCCAGCCACTACTCGTTTGAAAGTGTTACCGCTGAAAAAGCTGAAAGATATGACTCTGTAATTTGTATCTTTGAAAAAAGAAACATAAAAAAAGCGGCGCAAGCCGCTTTTTTTATGCTGATTCCTCACCATTTATCACGCATCGTTCTCAATGCTTTAAATACATCACGATCACTCAATCCTAAATGGGGAAATTCTCTTTCTAATTGCTCTCGAATTGATTTTTCATGCAACCGTAAAAATGGATTATATTGTCGCTCTTCCCCCAACGTCATAATAGGCATTTCATCTGGTGCGAATGCCGACACCTGATCCTGCCAATAGCTAATCATGTTATTACTAGGTTCGCGAGCGCTGGCAAAAGCTAAATTATTTTTCATATAATCATGGCCGGGATATATCAAAGTGCTATCGGGTAGTGGCATCAACTGTGATACGAAAGTATCGTACATTACATCCACATCACCACCGTTATAGCAATTGCCAGCACACGCATTGAATAAAGTATCACCTGAAAATAGTACCGGCTCTGCAGTATCTTCTTTCGCTAGTAAGCATAAATGAACCGGGGTATGGCCAGGAGTAAATAGTACAGTTAAATGAATACTACCGAGGTCAATAAAATCCCCTGCTACCAATCCATGGCTTTGATTAGGAATTTTACCTAAAGCATTCTTATGCGCCCAAATTTTAGCGCCTGTTGCAGCCTGCACAACAGGGTTGCCTTCAATATGATCATGATGTTCATGCGTATTTATAATCAACTTAATTGTTAAGCCTTCTTGTTGAGCTAACGCTAACATGGCCTCACCATTAAATGGATCAAGAGCAATAGCCTGCCCAGTTTCTTCACACGCAATTAAATAATTAAAATTACGTAATGGATTATTCATAAACTGGCGATAAATACGCATAGCTAAGCCTCTTGTTACCAGTAAACCGTATTTTCTTCATCGTTTTCCAAGTATGAATCCGACACAAAATGACTCGACAATAAATCTTTTATTTCCGCTACACGCGCTTCTAACAGCTCAGCGCTGTACTTTACTGCTGGGCTATGGCCCCAAACAGGCCCTGGCCAAGCAGGATCATCAGCAAACCGTACCACATGATGAACGTGCAACTGTGGAACAACATTACCCAATGCGGCAATATTCATCGATTTAGCAGCAAAATGATCGGCTAATTTTTCTGCGACCCAAGTCGATTCTTCCATCAACTGCGCACGCTCCTGCGCCGACAAATGATAATACTCAAACACGTCATTGCGCGCAGGCACCAAAATCAACCACACATAACGGCTATCGTTCATCAACAACACTTGGCATAGCGGCAAGCGACCTACAAATACGGTATCACCTTGCAGGCGTTCATCTAACCGGAACATAATCACTCTCCAAACACATTCAACAAAACCTATATGATAGCTCTAATGATAGGTGTACTCAGGCAGCAGGTCACTGATTTATGGCGAGTTTCGAACAAGTAGGCAGTATCACTCAGTTATCGCGCCCTCAATGGCAAGCGTTACGAGATACTCGTTATCCTTTTTTAGACTACGATTTCCTCGCAGCACTCGAAAACACTGAATGCATTGGTGACGACAGCGGCTGGATACCGGCCTACTTCGCGGCATTTGAAAACCAGCAATTAATCGCGGCTATGCCCGCCTTCATAAAAGAGCACAGTTACGGCGAGTATGTTTTTGACTGGAGTTGGGCTGATGCCTATCAGCGCAATGGATTAGCCTACTACCCTAAACTTTTAGCCGCTATTCCTTTTACCCCAGCTACTGGGCCGCGTTTAATCGGTGATCAATCTCTATGGCCTGATGCTCTAGCAGCCATCAGCGAATACTGCCTAACAAAACGATTATCGGGATGGCATATCAATTTCCCCGAAACGAATACGCTCGCACAGGTTAAAAAATTTAAGACAGATAATAATCAAGCTTCTTTGATCCGTAATGCTTGCCAGTTTCACTGGTACAATCGCGCCTATCAAGACTTTGACCAATACTTAAATCAGTTCACCAGCCGCAAACGCAAAGCCGTGCGCAAAGAACGAGAAAAAATTGCTGCACAAGGCATTCGTATGACGCGCCTTACCCATGAACAAATAACGCCTGAACATGTCGCGTTCTTTTACCAATGTTATCAAATCACCTATTTACGCCGTCGCTCGCAAGGCTATTTAAATCAAGCCTTCTTTCAACAATTGCGATCTACGATGAACTCACAAATGATGATGGTGCTAGCACATAAAGACGAACAGCCGATTGCAGCGGCTTTATGTTTTTACGATGACGACAACCTTTATGGGCGTTATTGGGGAGCCATCGACGACTTCGATTCTCTGCATTTCGAGGCGTGTTACTACCAAGGGATTGAATTCTGTATTGAACAAGGTATCGGTCACTTCGACCCCGGCACTCAAGGCGAACATAAAATCAGTCGCGGCTTTGAGCCTATGCTGACACACAGTGCTCATTGGTTAGTGCATTCGCAATTCCACGACGCCGTAGATAATTTTTTAGCAGAAGAACGCCAACACATATTAGCTTATCAACGCGATGCCAAAACCTTACTGCCATTTCGCGACGGCTTTACCCTGCATGACAGTGAGTAAACATCGTCTCATCAAGGCTGGCCCAATGACGGCTGGTTTGTTATAACTGCGCGCGTCTAACGTAAGGTGACACCGATGGCATTACGAGCGTACAAAGTTGAACACATCTTGGTTTTTGCTAGCCGAGGTACAGAAGCGAAATTACTCGCCGCCCCTAAATTACGGCCAATGGAAGAATGGCGTGAAGACGTCGCCGCTTGGGTTGCTCTACGAGCAGGTCGCGCACCAGAACTCGATGAACTCGTGGATGGCAGTAAAGAAGAACCCTACATCCACGAAGCTAATTGATCCTTGGCCAGTATATTCAAGCTATCGAATAAGAAGCGCGGCCATATATCGCTTCGTTCCGTACTGAATCATAGCGCCAAAATTATCTAAGCTCACCGGCACATACATATTGTCGGTTGCAACCTGATCGAGCTCTTCATCAATGTCAGGATCATTCAAATAGGCATAGTCGTCATCAATCGCAACCAGCCATACCCAATGAGGTGCCTTATTACGATTTAATCGATAAGTGCTAATCAGCAATAAAATACGGTTCCCCTGCGCCAATGCTAAGCGCAAATCGGCAACCGTATGCACACCGGTATCGGTCGTCACGCCATCACGATCACAGCGGGCTTGAAAATCCTCACCTACTAGCGTCATTAGTTCGCGTTTGTGCTCGCTACGCACCCCGTCTAAAAACGCAATCGAGCGATCAGATAACCACATAGTTACGTCGTGACCGCGTTTAAGCGCTGCCAATGCCAATCCTTGCGGAGACGTACCACCATGCCCAGTCGTGAGATATATCGTTGTCGCTTCACGCCATAAATTAAGCTCTTCTAAGCGAGTCATCGTAAAGTCAGGATCAATGCTATGAAGCGCCATCATCAGCGCAGATGGACCACAGGTAAATGGCGTTGTCTGGGCGTAAAAGGGCAAATCATGAGGGATGGCTACAGTAGGTTTTAAATGCTTTTCTAAACGCCAACCGTCGGCACCGTCTTCGTAGTAACTCTTAAGCGTACGAATAATCCGATAGCCCGAAGATTCATATAGTGTTTTAGCGGCCATGTTATCTTGACGAACTTCTAAACGCATAAACAACACATGACGTCGCAATGCCTGCTGCTCGACACAATGCAGTAACTGACTGCCAAAACCGCGTCCTCTGGCGGCTGGATCAACAGCGATAGAATAAAGGCGAGCCAACGATGTTCCGCGATGAAATAGCACTAATGCATAAGCTTGAATGGGATTTCCTAAACACCAAAGCTCGCTGTGCTCACTGCGAATGAAGTGACGAAAACGCCGTGCCGATAAACTGTCGCCAGTGAAGCTCGCTTGCTCTAACTCGGCAAGAGCGGCTACATCAGCAAGTGTCGCCAAACGAGGCTCCATATTCATCTTATACAGCATCCAAAACACTAAGCTGCGGCGTCAGCAAATGGGTCGCCGGAAAGCGCTGAGCATAGTCCTACGCTAGGCTAAAAAAAAGTGTTTAGTTTATTTTTTTCATTCATCTAAACCAAAAAAAAATTATTTAGTCGTATTTCGGTTTTTATTGGCATACAACAATTTTTAGTCCTACTATAAGCAGAAATCGGGAATCGATTTTTGTTCTTTCTTTGTCTGTTATGGACCCCTCATGAAACCATTGCTCGTTCTGTTAGACCAGTTGACCGACTGGAGCCCTTATTATCCAACCAATCAAGTCGTTGCGATTGAGCAGTACCTGAGTGACTTTGCCGAGACCCGAGGCTATGTCATCAACCTGTGCCGCGACTATAGCTATCTAAGCTCTGGATATTACGGATCACTATTAGCAGAAGCCCGCGGCGGACAGGTATTTCCGTCGGTACGCGCCATACGAGAACTCAATAGTTTCGAGGCAGGTCAACCACTCCCACTCCGTCATGGGCGAGTATTGGACGGCGTTTGGAAAAAACACAAAAACGAAGATAACATTGATTTGCGTTGTTACTTCGGCCAAACCGAAAATAGCGAATTGGTGGGGGTGGCTAAACGCCTGTTCGATACCTTTGGTTTTCCAGTATTGGATGTCACTCTCACTCGACATCAGGCTGGTGTGTGGACTATTAGTAATATCCAAGCACGCTCTTTGGATGAATTAGATGAAGCCGCCGAGACTCAATTTGCTGCTGCACTGGATGCCTTCAGCCATAAAATTTGGCGCAACCGTCGTAGTAGTAAACGCTACAAATACGATCTTGCCATTCTGGTAAATCCCGATGAACAGTTGCCACCATCCAATAAAGGTGCTTTGAAAGCATTTGAAAAAGCAGGTAAGGATATCGGCCTTAATGTTGACTTCATTACCCACAAAGAGGCATCTCGCATCGGCGAATATGATGCGTTATTTATTCGCGAAACAACACGCGTAGACCATCACACCTATCAAATAGCTCAGAATGCTGAGAACCTTGGCTTGCTCGTGATTGATAGTCCAACGGACATCATGCGTTGCTCCAACAAAGTATATCTGCACGAGCGCTTACATCGCTATGAAGTAGACACCCCTAAAACTCGGCTCATTATGGGTAAACTAGATAACGATCTTGACGAGCTTATTGCCGACCTAGGTCTTCCCATCATTGTTAAAGTACCGGATGGTTCTTTTTCTATTGGTGTAGAAAAGGCCAAAACGCGCGCTGACTTAGTCGAATGCATCGACCGCTTAAGCGAACGCTCAGCCTTACTTTTGCTACAAGAATTTATGCCAACCGATTACGACTGGCGTATAGGCATCATGGATAACCAAGTGATTTATGCCTGTCGCTACTTTATGGCGAAAAGCCACTGGCAGATATATAACCATAGCGCCCGATCTCATCGCTCCGGCAACGCCGACGCAATGGCGGTTGATAAGGTTCCGAAGAAAGTGATTAAAACAGCTCTTAAAGCGGCAAAGTGTATGGGGAATGGATTTTACGGCGTTGATCTAAAAGAAAGTGGCGATCGCGCTGTCATTATTGAAGTTAACGACAACCCTAGCATTGATATGGGGGTTGAAGATCTTCATAGCGGCAACCTGCTTTACCAGCAAATCATGGGCACGATGTTAAAACAGTTAGACGAACTCAATGGACGCCGCTAAGCGTCCAAAAGCCTCGATCCACTAACGCCAGAAGCTGTCAGGTAAGCCGCGTGTTTGCAATAGCGCGGCGATATCCATCGTTAACGCAATGCCTACATGTACCCCCACCCCGCCCCAGATTGATCGCGATAGTAAAGCGAGCACGCCGAGAAAAAAGCCAAATAAAATAGCACCAAAAGACTCAGGCCATAGCTTAGGAAAATGCAACATCAGATAGGGCAAACACATCACAGCAATACTTAAGCTGCCAAATTGGCGTCGCAAGCCGTTGACTAAAAATCCTCGAAAAAAGAATTCAACTGCAACAAATTGCAGAATATATATAGTTTCCCATGCAAGTAGATCAAACCAACTGGCATGAGCCATTTTATAGAAGGGATAATGCCGCGAAAAGTCATTACCAAAACTGGCTATAACGGCGAAGCAGAGAATGGGAGATGCCAGTAAAACATAACCAAGCCAATGTGCAGCGACATCGCCTTTTTGCCAACCATAGTTCGCTAACGAATCACGTAAAATAAACCTAATCGCTAGCATAGGTATAAAAAGAAATCCGGCTAGATTCCAAAACCCCCACCACACATATCCGATTAATTCTCGATATTCATGACTACGATACCAACGTTGTAGGTTCGAATCCGTTAAAGCATCCCACCAGGTCAATACCAGTGAAACATTATTGCTGTACTTAACATAATGAACCAATAACAAGCATAAACACGCAACAGCTATAACATACCATACGCGACGCTTCTCATTATGTTGATCGAGACCAACGCGTTCTTGTTCGGCTTGTTCATCAAACACGCGCAGATAATCAACTATTCGGCGCGGATTAAGCCATTGCAAAATACTCATATTCATCGGCCTTAAGCACTTACTAAGAAGTCATTAGTCAAATTAATTTTCAAGTTCTTTTAACGCTTTCTTGGCTGCTTCCAGTGTTTCTGCCTCTTTCTTTCTCTCAGCGATGTACTTAGTCTCGCGAGCATTAATTTGATCTATAACCTGCTGAGCTCGATTACGCGCGTTAACTCCGCTGATCTCCATGGCATCGACCTTAAGTTTCGATGTATCGCGTTCATAAGACTGCCTAAGCATTTCAAGCTTCTTCTCTGAACGTTCAATCTGGCGATTAAGCCTGATAGAGTTGTTACTATCTGATAGCTCTTGCGCATAATCACGCCGTAATGGTGCTTCTTCACGGGAGGCCTCACCTGCCATGCTTGATCCTTCGTCTTTAAACACCTTCACTTCTTCATCGACATACTGACTCGGACACGGCATCTGTGAAAACAGCTTCTTCCCTTGTGCGTCCTTACACTCATAATACTGCCCTGCTAGTGCGCCATTACTCGCTACTACTAAAATCATCATTAGGTATTTCACGGAAAGTCCTCTCCCTGATTGAATCGTTTCCCGATGCTAGCACAGCACACCAATCGGAAGAACCGAGATCAGCTTCAATGAAGTCGTTGGCCTACACAATCCTGAGGCTTGACTATACTAAGTGCTATTCACTGTTAAACCATTGATATTTGACGTAAAAACACTGGAAAGGACAAATATGGCCACGATTCAGATCCCTGCCCAGAGTAAGGTCAATCCTTCAGAGGAAACCTTACATCAACTTCAGCAGCAGAAATTTGCACTGGATCAACATGCGATCGTTGCTACTACTGATATCCATGGAACCATTAAACACGTTAATGACAAATTTTGTGATATTAGCGGCTACTCTCGCGAAGAGCTCATTGGTCAAAATCATCGCTTATTGCGGTCTGGCATTCACGACTTAGATTTCTTTAGAACCATGTTTATTTCTTTAAAGCGGGACGGAATTTGGCACGGAGAAATCTGTAACCGCCGCAAAGATGGGACATTATACTGGGTAGATACAACAATTGTTGCATTACGCGATAGCGAAAATAAGCTTCAGGGCTATATCGCTATTAGAAATGACATAACCGATCAACGCACAACTTTAGAAGCGGTAAGGCGTTTACATGAGATTACCGCGGATAGATCGACGGTTCTTAAAACTAAAATCAATGAAATATTAGAACTTGGTCGCTCAATATTTAATTTGCCTATTGCGATTATTAGTCATATTGAAGATCCAATATACACGGTTGATTATACTCTAACGCCTAACAATGAAATCGCCCCTGGAGATGAGTTTGAACTAGGCAATACATACTGCACTCATACACTTGCGGCAAATGGTCCTCTGGCCTACCACAACGCAGGTAATAGCAATATTAAGGATCACCCTTGTTATCAGGGATTCGGCCTAGAGTCGTATATCGGAGCCCCTGTGATTGTCAATAACGTACGTTATGGCACCATCAATTTCTCGGGTCCAGAAGCACGTCAACGCCCCTTTAGCGATAATGATTTAAGTTTAATTCAACTATTTTCTAAATGGATCGGTGATGAATTTTCACGCCATGAAAGCGATTTAGAGCTAAGCCGCCAACAAAATTTACTTAATGCTATGAGTCAACAAGCTCGTATCGGTGCTTGGGAATTGAATATGGTTACTAATGAACTCTATTGGTCACCTATGACCAAAGAAATTCATGAAGTTTCCAAGGAGTTTGTTCCCGACATGGAGACCTCTCTTAGCTTTTACAAACCCGGAGAAAACAGAGATAGGATCGCGAATACAGTACAGCGCGCCATCATCGATGGAGATCCCTGGACGGAAGAATTAGAAATAATCACGGCCAAGGGGACAGCGCTCTGGGTCGTTGCGCGCGGAGAGGCAGAGTTTGAAAATGGCAAGTGCGTGCGCCTATTTGGTTCATTTCAAGATGTCAGCGATAAGAAGAGAGCAGAACAAGAAAATCTTGAAACTTTGTCTCTACTTGAATCAACACTAGAGTCAACCGATAACGGAATCTTGGTGGTTAATAACCAAGGAGAAATTGAGCGATTTAATCAACAATTCTCCACAATATGGGCTCTATCGAATCAGGAAGAAATTAATAATCCAAAAGAAATATTTCGTCATGTTAAGCAGCAAATTAACGGTAATTCAATAGCAAAACATCATATTAATTTTCAATCTAATTCTACAGAAGGCACATTCGATATCGCACAAACCCTTGACGGTCGTACTATCGAAGTATCCTCGCTACCAATGAGTATTCATCACATTCCAAGAGGTCGAGTTTGGAGTTTTCGCGATATTACCGAGCAAAAATTGGCTGAAACGGCGCTAGTAGAAGCCAAAGCCGAAGCCGAAGCCGCAGCAAAATCAAAAAGTGAATTTTTGGCAAGTATGAGCCATGAAATCCGAACGCCCATGAATGGTGTGCTAGGTATGCTAGGGCTATTAAAAAATACGCCTCTCAACGAAACCCAAGCACATAGGCTCCATGTAGCTCAGAGCAGTGCTCGCTCGCTTCTAGCTTTAATCGACGACATTCTTGATTTCTCTAAAATCGAGGCCAAAAAGCTAGAACTAGAAAACATAGAATTTAATCTACGCACTATGCTTGGAGAATTCACCGAAGGTATGGCGCCAATGGCCCAAGAGAAGGGCTTAGAACTTATATTAGACGTAGTGGACTTATGTGATGATTTCATCGTCAGTGATTCGGGACGAATCCGACAGATTCTAACCAATTTGGTAGGTAACGCGATTAAATTTACCGATGCCGGAGAAGTCGTTATTCGCGTTAGCCTAACAACAAGCAATGCAACCCAATGGCAGTTATCAATAGATGTAAAAGATACAGGCATAGGTATTGATAAACAGAAGCAAAGCAATCTATTTGAAGCGTTTAGCCAAGTAGACTCATCCACAACTCGAAAATTTGGCGGGACCGGATTAGGGCTCGCCATCGTTAAAAATTTATGTCATCTAATGGACGGCGATATTCGCCTTAACAGCGCAGCCAATGAAGGTAGTCGATTCGTTGCTAGTGTAAAGGTAAATAAGTGCGCTACGACTCGGTTACCCGAAATCCCATCAGACTGTAAAGAACGCAACATATTGGTCGTGGATGACAATAATAGTAATCGTAAAATTCTTGTAGCGCAGCTACGTCAATGGGGTTGTACCGTTGTTGAATGCACAAGTGGTCTGCAAGCCTTAGCGACTTGTCAACAGCAATTAGATGACGAACTCCCTCTTTTCGACACAGCCATTATCGACATGGATATGCCCGGAATGGATGGTGTTCAATTGTGCAATCACATAAGAAAAATTCCCATATTAGGCACTATGAAACTCGCACTCGTAAGCACCATGAAATTAGATGTTAACGATCAAAATATGGATCACAAAGTTTTCGATATCAATACCACGAAACCAACAACAACCGATTCACTATTAACGTTATTACGCCATACGAGTCCTTATCTGTCGAAGCAAGAAGTAACTGCTGACAGAGGGATAAATAGTGCAACCATTGATCACATTCGATTTAATGGCGAACGAGTTCTATTAGTCGAAGATAATACTGTTAATCAACTGGTAGCGAGTGAAATTTTGCTCGAACTTGGCTTGCAAGTAGATATTGCAGAGCACGGAAAAATAGCAATAGAGATGCTTTCAAAACCATCAACATCGCCCTATCAACTTATTTTGATGGACTGTCAAATGCCCGTGATGGATGGCTATGAAGCTACTCGTGAGATACGGCAAGGAAACTCAACCCTCCATATAAAAGATATTCCCATTATTGCCATGACAGCCCATGCAATGGAGAGCGATAGAAATAAGTGTTTGAATTCTGGTATGAATGATTATCTGTCTAAACCTGTCGATCCTCGCAAACTTATTGAAAAAATATGCCTTTGGATTCAACCAATGACAAAAGGTCAAATCGTTAAAACAAAAAAAAACCAACTTACTACCAACTCCGAAACTATCCAAGGTAGCCGCGACGTCAAGATTTGGGATAAAAGAGGCGCGCTAGATCGTGTGCTAAATAATGAATCGTTATTAAATCGACTGGTCGATCTATTTTGCCAAGATCAACCCATTCGTATGCGCGAAATTCGCACGGCCATTAATAATCACGACTTAATCACGTTAATCAATACAGCACACACGCTAAAGGGAGTTGCAGGCAATTTATCGGCCAATCAACTGCAGCAGATAGCCGCAAAAATGGAAAAGGCAGCGCGACTTGAACAAAAAGAGGAATTACCTCAACTTTGGGAGGAATTAGAGATAGCTAGCAAGCAGTTTCTTGCACTATTTATAAAAAAATCAAGTGACTCACCAGTAATTTCTGCAACAAAAACCGACACTCTGAAAAATACCAAAGCGATCCTACCGATTCTCGCAGATCTCAAAGAGAAATTAGAACAAGACGACTACATTAGCCCAGATAGCCTAAATCCTTTACGCCTACCGTTATGCAATAGTGAATTGGAGGGGTTATGCCAGCAACTGACGAACGAAATCCTGCAATTTGATACTTTCGCAGCACAAGCTACTCTTAAGGGACTCAATAGCAAACTAAAGAACTTCGGCCTAAATGACTAAAGCTAAAGTCACTGTATTGATTGTGGATGACTCAACTACAAATTTGCAGGTAATGGCAGCTATTCTAGAACAACGATATCAGGTCAAGGCTGCAACATCTGGCGAGCAGTGCATCGCTATCGCGACCAAACATAAGCCAGACCTGATATTACTCGACGTCGTCATGCCAGACATGGATGGCTTCGCCGTTTGCCGAAAGCTAAAATCTCTACCAGAAACCAAGTATATTCCAATCATCTTCGTTACCGGTCGTGATGAGGTCAATGATGAAGAGCAAGGGTTACGCTTGGGCGCCGTAGATTATATTACCAAGCCGATTAGGCCATTAATCCTGTCTGCCCGTGTCGATACGCACATTACCCTGAAGCAACAGCAAGACAAGCTGCACGAACTCGCCATGATTGATCAGTTAACAGGGTTAACTAACCGGCATTATATGCTTGAAGTGGTCGGACAAAAACTAGCGCGATCACGGCGTCATAAAACGCCGTTGTCGATCCTGCTCATCGACATTGACCATTTTAAGAGTATTAATGATACCCGAGGCCATTTAACCGGAGACCTTGTGCTAAGACAGCTTGGTGAATTCCTAAAAGATCAGTTCCGCGTCGAAGATTCCATCACGCGCTTTGGTGGTGAAGAGTTTTTGGTTATTTTAGAGCCCTGCAATGAAGAGCAAGCAATCGCCAAAGCTGAAGAAATCCGTAAGGATATTGAAAAGCTTCAACCGGCAAATATTGATATTACCGTCAGCATTGGTGTTGCCCAATTAAGCAATCGCGACTTACGTTTTGATCAACTGATCAAACGTGCTGATAAAGCCTTATATGAAGCGAAAGGAAAAGGCCGCAACTGCACAGTGTTGAGCAGTTTGCCCAAAGCCAGCTAGATTCACATCGACTAAGCGGTCGATGACTCCCACGCCTAAACTCGGTACAATCCCGCCCCGATATTCATAACTGCGCTGAACATCATAAGATTCAGTGCATTTCCCGTGTGAGGCGCTCTGCTATGTCTGATGATATTTCTACAATCCCTATGGCCGAAGGTGCCGTAATACCAAGCTCAAGCAATGGTAAGGTAGGGTTTGTATCCCTCGGCTGCCCAAAGGCGCTAGTAGATTCAGAGCGTATCCTTACACAGTTGCGATTAGACGGCTACGAAGTCGTTAACACATACAACGATGCCGATGTCGTGGTTGTTAACACTTGCGGTTTTATCGACGATGCCAAACAAGAATCACTAGATGCAATTAATGAAGCCATGACCGAAAACGGCAAAGTCATTGTTACCGGCTGTATGGGTAAAGGTGCGGACGCTCTTCTCATTAAAGAAAAGAACCCCGGAGTACTTGCCGTCACAGGCCCACAGGCCTATGAAGAAGTCATGACAGCGGTACACGAATGGGTTCCACCAACAAAGAAACATGATCCATTTACCGATCTAGTGCCACCACAAGGCGTTAAACTCACCCCTCGTCACTATTCATATCTGAAAATTTCAGAAGGCTGTAACCATAAGTGTACCTTCTGCATCATCCCAGACATGCGCGGCAAGCACGTGAGTCGCCCTATTGGTGACGTATTAGATGAAGCTAAACGATTGGTGGCTGCGGGCACTAAAGAGCTACTAGTGATCTCTCAAGATACCAGCGCCTATGGTGTAGATATGAAGTTCCGCACCGGATTTTGGGATGGCAAGCCGGTCAAGACTGATATGCTCAACCTTTGTGAAGAGCTAGGTAAAATGGGCGTATGGGTACGTCTACACTATGTTTATCCTTACCCTCACGTGGACAATGTTATTCCACTGATGGCAGCAGGTAAGATCCTGCCGTACTTGGATATTCCTTTCCAACACGCAAGTCCAAATATTCTTAAGTTAATGAAACGCCCTGCGCACGCAGAAAACACGCTAGAACGTATTAAAAAATGGCGTGAGATCTGCCCTGAACTTGTGATTCGCTCTACCTTCGTCGTTGGTTTTCCTGGCGAAACTGAAGAAGACTTTCAGATACTGTTGGATTGGTTAGACGAGGCAGAATTAGATCGCGTGGGTTGCTTTAAATACAGTCCAGTCGAAGGTGCTAAGGCCAACGATTTACCTGATCATGTTCCAGAAGATATCCAGCAAGAGCGCTGGGACCGATTTATGGCCAAGCAGCAAGAAATCAGTACCCGAAAACTCGCTCGTCGTATTGGTCAGCGCATGACAGTATTAATTGACGAGGTAGATGAAGAAGGCGCTATTGGACGTTCTATGGCCGATGCACCAAATATCGACGGCATGGTGTATTTAAATGAGTTCACCGATTGTGAACCCGGCGATTTTATTGAAGTTGAAATCGACCACTCCGACGAATACGACCTTTGGGCTTCGCCCATCGAAGCTTAATTTTTTGTAGTGATTGGCTCGTCCTAAAATAAAAATGCCCGCAAGTTTGCGGGCATTTTTATTTCCTCAATCAGTGATTATGCCATTAGCAAAGCATCTAAGTCCTCTTGGCTCGGCATAAACCAATACGATCCTGTTTTCGCATCGCTATAATCCATCATGGCGTCGGTAACGCCGTCATCCTTGCCAAGCATACTGTCAATCACGTGTTCAAAGCGCGTTTGTTCGCACGCAAATGCCAAAAAGTACAAGCCATAATCACCGGCATTGCCGTACGGTGTACCGCGGCGATACATTTTCATTGGAGTATCATTAACATCAATATCCGTGCGCGCCACATGTGAATTCGTCGGCATGGCTGCGCCTTCCATTTCAATATTGGTTTCTTTCGTGCGACCCATAACCTGCTCTTGCGCAGGCACGCTTAGTTGCAAAAACTCAGGCAGTTTATGCGTCCACTTTTGACCAAGTACATACGAACCACCCGCGCCTATTTGCCCATCAGGCACTACAGCCGCAGTGTGTCGCTTATCACCTTTAGGATTACCGGTTCCATCAACGAAGCCTGTAATTATGCGTGCATCTGGCGCTTTATAGCCATTAAGATCTAAAGTTAAATCAGCAATCACAGCCATTGCTTGACTCACCTGAATCACCGCAGGCATAACATCGCTTGATGTTTCGCCATGAACCCAAAAGAAAATATCTTGCTGAGTGGCAGGCATTAAGTGCCCTTTAGCAGAAGCTTGCTCAACGAAGTCACTTAACTGCGTTGGCCTCCAAAGAGGTTGTAGAGAATTCCAACAGTTTGAACCAAAGGCAATAGCAATAAAGACATTTGGAAGTCGGCTGGTAGCTCGACGTAACGCACACTTAATATCGTCAAGAGCAACACCCTGTTTAAGGGTATACTCTAAATACTGCGCGCGGTTGCCTGGCTCTTCAAATAAACCGTGTTGTGGTGTCATAGTTTCATCCGTAGCAAAGTAACAACTGGCTAGAATGATACCTCAACCACAACAGGGTTTCAGGCGATTTTATTGTAGGCTTTAGCCCATTCAATAAAGCGTTCATACACTAGCGAGCGACTAAAATAATAGCCCTGAATACATCCACACCCCATGTCTCTCAGCATATTAAGCTGCGCTTCGTTCTCTACGCCCTCTGCCGTCACTTGCATATCTAACACTTTGCATAAGGCAAGAATCGCTCGACAAATTTCTATGTCACTTTCGTCGTTAGGTAAATCTTTCACGAAAGAACGGTCTATCTTAACTCTGTCTATCGGTAAGTGTTTTAAGCGACTTAATGATGAATATCCAGTACCAAAATCGTCAATAGCCAAACGTACCCCGAGCGTTCGAAGCTGGTCTAGCTGATTTCTTACTCTATCGTTTGACTGCAAAGCACTCTCAGTAATCTCCAATTCAAGACTTGATACATCGAGATCGTATTTCTTCAATGCGGCTGCAACGATGTTACAAAATGACGTATCACACAATTGACGAACCGAGACATTCACGGCAACCGAAACATCTTTAATTCCAGCATCAAGCCAGCCTCGAATTGCTCGACAACTTTCCTGTAATACCCAAGCACCAATATTAATGATCATGTCACTTTGCTCAGCAATCGGTATAAACCGATCTGGCGGAATCATGCCTAACTCGGGATGGTACCAACGACACAAAGCCTCTGCACCACGCACACGTTGATTATCAATATCAATAAGTGGTTGGTATTCAACAGTCAATTCATGGTTATTCAACGCCTGTTTTAAATGGCGCTCTATACGCAATCTTTCGCCCGACTCCATCGCCAAGACGAAATCGTAAAAACAGATTCTATTTTTACCTTGGTGCTTAGCTTCAAACAACGCTGTATCGGCTGCGCGCAGTAATTCATCAAAATCTTTAATTGATGGTTTTGATATCGCCACGCCTATACTGACGGAGACTTCTACCGTTTCACGATTTAACTCAATGGGCGCTTGCACCGCACGCAATAACTTCTGCGCCATTTTCCGCAATCCTACTTCGCTTTCGATATCTTGAACAACAATAACGAACTCATCACCGCCAATACGAGTAACGATATCGCCTTCGCGCACAGAATCCTGAAAACGCTGCGCCAATATTTGTAATAATCGATCACCTTCAGAGTGTCCTAATGTGTCGTTAACTACTTTGAATCCATCTAAATCCATATAAAGTACAGCAACGGATGAGCGACTATCGTCGCGTCTCTCCATTGCATCTTCTAACACTCGTTCCATATGTACGCGGTTACCAAGGCCCGTCAAGGCATCTAAGTAAGCCATTCTCGCAAGATTTTTTTCTGCTCGACGTAGTTCAGAAATATCAGAAAAAGTGAATACATAGTTGGTTAAATGACCAACTTCGTCGTAAACCGAACAGACATGTTCCCAAGCGGGAAATCTATGGCCACTTTTAGTGCTGCAACCAATTTCTCCGCTCCAGAAATTTTTACCTTCGTCGTGCAGTCGCGGGTAAAATTGGTCGCTATGCCGGCGGGCGTGAAGGAAGTCGTCAGGATCTAATCCTTTAACCTCACTTAATTCATAGCCAGTAATTTCTTCAAATGCAGGATTAACAGAAATAATTTTCCGGCCACCGTCGGTGATAACAATTCCCTCAGATGTACAATTAAAAACAGCACTTGCTTGGCGAAGTTTCTCATCCGCCTTATATCTATCATCGACATCTTGCGCAACACCGACTACGCGACAATTGTTGTCAGACCAGAGAAATAAATTAGCAAATAACTCTACTCTGCGGTATTCACTTTGCTGCGACTTACGCATACGAATGATACGACTAAAATGAGCGGAGTTTTCTACATCCTGCTGAACAGCAATACGATCCTCAGGGTGGATATGTTCCAAAAGCATATCCAACGGCTGGGAAATGACACCTGGAGGATCAACAGCAACCAATTGAGCGGTATTAGTCGTATTCAACGTCGATGGCGACTGCCACTCCCAAACACTCATGTGCGCTGCATCAAGAGCCAAACGTAAACGTTGTTCGGACAAGCGGATTTCGATATCAGCATCGTAGCGCGCAAATGCGATACGAATAGTCGCATCCACTTCACGCTTTTCGAATGGCTTAACTAAATAACCGTACGGCAAGCAGTTGCTCGCAGCATCTAAGCTTCGATTGTCTGTATAAGCAGTAAGGAATACGACCGGCAGCTGCTGCTTTTCAACAATAATACGCGCGGCTTCTGTTCCTAACATAGGGGTATTTAAATGAATATCCATGAGCACTAAATCAGGTTTTAATTGCTGCGCCATTTCTATTGCATTTTCGCCATTCGCCGCCGAACCGACGACGATATAACCCAAATCGACAAGCGTTAATTCTAAATCTAGGGCTGTTATCTTCTCGTCTTCGACAATTAATATTTTTCGATGCTTCATTCGCTATCTCCCGCGAGCTTCAGCATTAATCGAAAGCCAGTGCCACTAGTATCCAATACTTCAAGAACGCCATCCATTTGATCCACCAAGCCTGGAATTAGCCGAAACCCCAAAGAGCCGCCAGTGCCAGGGCGACATCCATCCGGCAATCCGACGCCATCATCACTGACTGTTAAAATTGCATTATCCCCCTTTCTCTCCATTACTAGATTAATATGTCCGGAATCTCGTCCCACAAACGCATGTTTAACAGCATTAGTGACCAATTCATTAACCAGTAAACCGAAGGGTAAGGCGTGCTCTAAGCTTAAGAAACATGATTCATTATTAGACTCTACAGTCATAGTAATTCGATGAAATGCATTAGAATAACTACGACGTAACAAATCACTTAAGCGCTGTAAATAGGCAACGGACTCAACCCTATCAAAATTCTTTTGCTCGTACAGAAGCTGATGAATAAGCGCCATCGCTTTAATTCGACTTTGACTTTCCTCAAAATGAATTTTAGCTTCCTCAGGCACACTCCGCGCTTGCAAACTAAGTAAACTCGATACAACTTGTAGATTATTTTTCACGCGATGGTGAACTTCATTTAATAGTGACGTTTTTTCAGTCAGCGCTCGAATTAAATTTTTCTGTATATCTTTTTGAATCGTGATATCCATAACAGTCGCTAAAATTCGAGTTCCTCCTTCGAACGATAACGGTGTTAATCCAATCTCTACAGGAAATAAATCGCCTTTTTTGGTCTTAGCGTAGAGTTCTTGCATTGATGCCATACCGCGAGCCTGGGGCGCCGCTTGGTAGCCTTCGCGTAAGGCGCTATGATGATCTCGGATGCTGTCGGGAACTAAACTTTCAATCGTTAATTGATAGAATTCCTTTTTGCTATAACCGAACATACTCGCTGCGCGGCTATTGGCCAGCAGGATACTGCCATTTTCGTCGATCATAATTAATCCATCAGCTGTGGATTCCACCACCCGACGAAAGCGCTCCTCGCTGTAGCGGAGTTTCTGCTCACTTACTACCCGCGCGGAGACATCATTTCCTGATGGAATTAAATGCGTAATTTCACCTTGTGCATTCCGTAAAGGAGACAACATAAAATCAATCGTCATTCGACTATCACCAGCCATCCTAACGACAACATCATAGCGAACGACATTTCCAGCTCTTGCGCTTTCTAAGGCATCACGAAGCTGTCGTTGAATATCAGGATCGTAATTCCACCAATAGCAATCCCAAAACTTCTTACCACAAACGTCATCGATAGAAATACCAGCAGCTTCAAGAGGTGACTTATTGACATCGATAACAGTGCCATCTGGAGTCAACATACCGACAAAGGTGAATAGACCGTCTAGTACGCGACGTACGAGTTCATCAGATTCCTTCTTAGCTTGTGCCAACTCATGCTCGATCGTTCTATTTACGGCGATAGCCAATATACCGACGGTATTGCCGGAGTCGTCATTGATAGGCAGATACGATGCTTTCCAAACACCGATTCTACCTAAAGTACTAGGTGTTTCGCCTTTAATCTCGATATCAACCAAGCTTTCGCCAGTAGTAAGCACTGCTTGCAAAGCGGGAACAACGATTGGAGCGAGCTTCGGCAGAATCTCACTAACAGAACGGCCGATATGGCCTTCGACTGACACACCATTAAATTGCGCTAAGGTTGCATTAATAGCGCGATAGCAAAGATCAGAATCAAGAATCGCGACACCCATATCAGAATGATGCAGAAATGTATCGAACGCTCCGGATTTCAGCGCTAAAAAACGAGAGTCTGCGGTCTCTTCCGGCCGACTATTACCGCGAGTTACTTCCATGTTCTCCCCTTCTATTCTGACCCGTCTGCACAAAGTATAGTCAACATTTATGAGGCGTTAAGGCTATCCCTCTATTAACAGCCGTATCAGTAGATTCTCACGTTATTTCGGAAGATGGCGACACCGCAAAGATTTTTCGCCGCACCTGATTCCTATACACTCCGGGGGTTACTCCAGCCCAACGCTGAAATACCCGCCCAAAGTGGCTAGCGTCACTGAAGCCCAATTGGCTAGCAATATCAGCTAAACCTAAGTTACTGTTTTGCAGCCAGTCCCTGGCAGCCATACAACGTAGCCTTTGTTGATAGCGTACTGGTGTTTCTCCTGTAACCATGACGAACCGGCGACTAAACTGGCGCACGCTCAGATCAGCCAAAGATGCCAAAAGAGGTAGGCTTAATACTTCGTTCATATTTTGGTGTAACCAGCTTTGGGCCAAAGCTATCGCCTCATCGGCATGCTGCATAGCCAAGTCCGCTTGAAACACGCGCTTCTCAAACGGA
This sequence comes from Thalassolituus oleivorans MIL-1, assembly GCF_000355675.1. NCBI lineage: Bacteria > Pseudomonadati > Pseudomonadota > Gammaproteobacteria > Oceanospirillales > Oceanospirillaceae > Thalassolituus > Thalassolituus oleivorans. Next base: position 2,115,440 of record NC_020888.1, read on the forward strand.
TTTCTTACTTCAGGGGAAAACTGCTGCTCAACCTGTAAAGCTAAATCGCGGCCGTAATTCAAGCCAATCAAATGAATAATAAGATCCGCCCCCGAATTAATGCTTGCTGCGCAAAAAATACGCCCAGCTTGGGTGAGTAAATGATCATGCTGCCATTTAACCTTAGGGAACATCGCGGTAAAGGCCGCCAAAGAGTGCCAGTGCGTGGTCGCTGGTAAGCCATTCAACAACCCGGCTTTTGCTGGTAGCCAAACGCCAGAACCAATCGCAACGATAGTTGCTCCTTGCTGAAATCGAGTTATCAGCCAATCCAGTAGGGGCTTAGCATTCGTTAGGTACTTTTCGGGCTGCCGCCACAAGGCTGGGATAATAATCACGTCGGTGTCTGCGATATCCAAGACTGAGCGCTGTCCTTCCAACACCAGCCCGCCAAGCGGTTGTGGTTGCTCGCCTGTTACAGAGTACTGCCCGACCTCGGTCACAAAGTTTGCTTGCCTACGAGTCGATGTTCGCAACCTTAGCCTTGCTCTTAATGCCTCGAGCATTTCTAGAGGCATAGCAATACTCGATAGCAACATCGCTTCAAGCTGCAGCAGAGTAACGTGCTTTAGCGGAATTGGAGCATCGGCAGTCATCTGTGATTATTCCTTAATACTATTGATCTAAAAGCAACTGAGCACTGGCTAAAACGTACCATAAAACGACCTTATCTTTCTATTTAGCAAATTTAAAGCACCCTAAACTAGATCAATACAATCTGACTTATTCGACAGCGAGGCCCGCGTTATGTCTACCCACCATGAAGATGTCGTTATTGCAGGCTTTGGCGGTATTAACGCCGCTGGCCGCTCATCAGGCCATCAAGCATTTCGACGTGTGGTATACGACGCCCTAAGCCCTGAACTAAAACAACAAACCCTTGCCGAACTGGCAACCCTGACAAGCTCTCCTGCAAATGAAAACCTACTTCAACACTCTTGCGTGCGCGCCTGGGATAACATTAGCTGGGACGCCAATGCGATGCCGTTTAACCAACCGTTTACCGACGCTGAGGGCAACCCATGTTTCCGTATCACCAGTAAACGCAGTGACGTTCAAAGCGGCGGCCAGTTACCCAAAGGCTTTGATCCTTCTAGCCTCTACCCCGCACGTCATCATCCTCGCGGATTACAAATGGCACTGTATGCCGCCGCTGATGCACTCGGTTGTTCAGGGATAACGGTTGAAGATATTAAGCATCACCTCAGCCCTGACCAAATTGCCGTGTATTGCGGGTCAGCGGCTGGTCAGCTTGATCCAGAAGGCTTCGGCGGTATGCTCAGCGCCGCACATTTAGGCCAACGCAACTCGTCGCGCCAATTGCCCTTAGGCATGAGCAGCATGCCAGCAGACTTTATTAATGCGTATATTCTTGGCAACGCGGGCGCTACAGGCAGCAGCAATGGTGCTTGTGCGAGCTTTTTATACAATTTACGCATGGGTCTGGATGATATTCGCAGCAAACGCCGCCGCTTAGTTTTAGTGGGTAATAGTGAAGCGCCAATATTACCGGGCATTGTCGAAGGCTTTAATGCCATGACCGCACTCGCAACCGAGCAACGACTGCGTGCCCTCGACGAATTAAGTGAAACTGAAACACCGAATTACCAAAAAGCCAGCCGCCCATTCGCCAACAACGCAGGTTTTAGTATCGCTGAGTCGGCTCAGTGTTTTGTGCTTGCCGATAGAGAGTTAGCGCTAGAAATGGGTCTAACCATTTACGGCAGCGTTGGTGATGTGTTTATTCATGCTGACGGCCACAAAAATTCAATATCGGCGCCTGGTATCGGCAACTATTTAAGTCTAGGTAAAGCACTAGCAAGCGCGCAAAAATCATTAGGGGAATATGCTGTAAAAGAACGCAGTTTTATTCATGCCCACGGCAGCAGCACGCCGCACAATCGCACAACCGAATCAGAACTTTTGTCACGCTGCGCGGGCGCCTTTGGCATAAAGCGCTGGCCTGTCTGCGCAATTAAGGCGCATATCGGACACTCCATTGCCGCCGCTTCTGCCGACCAATTATTAATGACACTAGGGAGTTGGGAAACAGGCATATTACCGGGAATAACGACGGCTGATGCGATTGCAGAAGATGTAATTCAAGACAATTTAGATATACGCCTAAGCCATCAACAAGAACGCTCTGAACGGCTAGATCTAGCCTTTATTAACAGCAAAGGTTTTGGCGGCAATAACGCTACAGGCTGGGTCTTAAGTGGTCGAGCAACACGAGAGAATATCGAGCAAGCGTTAATACGAGACAATCAACACTATTTATGGAAAGTCTATCTAGATAAAAACGAACAGATAAAACAACGGCAAAACGCCTACTTAAATGCGATGCGAGTCAGAAATTTACCACTGCCGTACAAAGATAAAGAACAACAACCACATCCAGAAGAACTACAACTTAATGCTCGGGGTTTAACATTACCGGGTTGGGATATTCGAGTTGAGTTTTAGAAGGGTAGCACCGAGCCATCCCAGTGTAAAAAGTGCCCGCTTTGAGCCGGCTTTAAGCCCTCCATCACCGCCACCATACGCTCGGCGCTTTGCTCGGGTGTATACAATTTACCTTCAGCTATTCCCGCCTGAAATGGCTGCGATAACAGGGTGTCGGTCGTGCCAGGATGAACCGCGACAACCACCGACTGAGGACTTTTTCGGCCCCACTCAATCGACAGGTTTTTAACAAACATATTCAACGCAGCTTTGCTCATACGGTAGCTGTACCAGCCACCCAAACCATTATCGGTTGCACTGCCGACCATTGCCGATAACGATAACCAACGTAAAGGCTGACTGCGAGTCACTAACGGGGCGATCGCTTGTGCTAGATGAACATGACTTAGCACATTCACTGCCATGCTTTGCTGTAACCAGTCGGCAGACATTTGCACTAAGGTTTTCTCTGGCATATTCCAGCCCGTATGCAAAATACCGGCGCAGCAATACACCGCATCTAGCGACACTTTCGGTGGTAAAACCCGATTTAGAAATTGCGAAACTTGCGCCACTGATTCAGGACTCGTCAAATCCGCAATGCAGTGAGCAGCACCGACTTCGCCAGCACGACTAACGGTAAACACCGTATGACCGTGCTCTCGCAATAACGAAACTACGGCTTTACCAATACCACCGGAGGAACCGGCCACAAGAATACGCATATTTCAGTACCTATTAAAAAGGCACGTCATCATCAAAATTATCAAATGCTTGCGATGGCGCTGGCGCGCTACCAAATTGCTGACCGCCACCAAATTGACCAGCACTTGCACCTAAGCGTTCAACGCGCCATGCCTGCAAGCTAGTGAAACACTTCTCTGGTTTACCTGGCGCGTTCCACAAACGACCGCCTAAGTTGAAATGAACGTTCACCTCGTCGCCAATTTGATACTGATCCATCAAGGCACATTTATCTTTGATTAGCTCAAGCGCTACATAATTCGGGTAATCGGCATTCTCGCCTTCGCCACTTAACTTAACGACAAACTCGCGCTTAGTGAAACCATTGTTACCGAAGGTTTTCGTTTCTTCGATAGAGTGAATAATCCCCTGCACTTCAAAACTCTTGGCCATAATGCCCCCTAATAATCGATGCCAAGATCATACAGGATGTAAGCTCAAAGGGTAGCGTTGCAGAGAATCGAAGCCGCGAAAATCATTTTGGCATGTAAGGAGCGAGTGTAATTTGGCTTTCGGGACTGATAATGATTTGCTGACCTTCGGCTTTTTCACGGTACCGATCAAGGCGTAGGTGCTGCAACCAATAAATAAGTAATGCAGCTCGGACTCTATAGGTGCGCTTTTAGCGACCATCCAGTGTGGTATTCATATCATAATCAAGTGCAACTATACGCTGGCGCTCCGGGCTTAGGCGCGGATCGGGTTCGATGTTGAATTGCACCTGAGTACCTGTCGTATTTTGCGACAGGTACGGCCGCATTAGTTGCATATATTCGTCGAGCGTACCGCTACAGAAGCTGGGAATAAACTCCTCCGTTGGTTCATAGCCCTTAATCGCTGGGTTGTATATCAAGCTATCAGGGCACTGTTCTATGTAACTTTGAATGAGTTGACTGGCCGTTGAGCGGTTATCACCAAACACGTCGCTCAAATGGTTAACGGTTAAGCGCCCTTCCCATTGGGCTACTAGCTCAATTAGCCGGTAGCTTTGCAGGTTATTGTATTTAACGGCTGGGGCTTGAAGCAGTGCATCTTCACTCATGGGATCTCCCCTCTTGGTATGTCCTTATTAGGTTCGACAATAAAGGGGGATTGGAGCGGAGTAAATGCATTGTACTGTTTGGCGAGATGGGCGAACTCGGTATTACGCCCCTGCCCCGTTACCTTGCTAATGTGCTCAATGCCCATAAAGCATATCAACTGCAACGGTATTATTTTCAGCACTTGGATCGCGACTACTGATTAATACTTAACGCATCTCGAAGACGTTGAATATAAGCTTCTCTGAGCTCTGCTGGGGCGATAATTTGTACATAGGGAGCATAGGCTAATAAGTCGCGCAATAATTCTCGCTGATCATTGTATGGCAGCGTTAATTGGTAATCGTCACCTTGCCACTGCCCTTTGGCATGGGGGTGCCATTGTTGTTGCGCGACTTGGTGCGCAACGTGAGTACTGAATAGTAGTTCTGCAGTATGAGTGTTCTCACCCGAAAATATGCCGTAGCTATTATGAAAATGCTGTTTTAATTCTTCGTTATTAAATTCAATGGCATTTTTTGCGCTCATGACGACTGAATTTATTCGGCTAAGCATAAAGGTGCGCAGTTGTTGACGCTGATGACAATACGCATCGAGATACCAGTTATCGCGATATAACACGAGTGTTTGTGGGCTTATATTACGACGGCTGATCGTTTGCTTGATAGAAGCGTATTGGATTTCAATTTGTTTACGGCTAAATAAGGCATCGGTTACTTGTTGGTATACGACGTTATTAACGCTACGTCGTCCTACACTCAGCACTTTTATCCTCTGAGTAATATCGCCGGGTTTTAAGCCGCGTTGCTGCATATAGTCTTGCAGTTGCTGCTGCACTTGCTCGAGTTCTGTAGCGACTAGACCATCGTTTAATTCACGCAATATATTAAGCACGGTCACTATGCCGCGAAGTTCTTGGGCTGTTAGCCAAACTCCTGGGAGCTGAAATGCAAGTTGGGCGGAATCGTAATAATAGGTGCGATCTGACTCCCGGTATTGAATCGGTGCACCATATTCGTCTCGCATCATCGCGATCGCATCACTGAGTTCTGGAGGAGTGCAATTAAGTTCGAGCGTCAGCGTCAGCCGATTGATACCTTCGGGATTCTGTTGCAGACGTCGGTGAATGGTTTGGATGAGATCAAATTTTTCCATTGTTGTCTTACCCTTACCTGAATGGCCTATGGCGAGTCATATTGCGCAGACGTTAGCAATTTGAAGATAAGCGCTCAAGCTTTGCCTACTGGTATCGAGAATGCTGAGGCTGATTTGCGTTTTTTGCACACTTTTTTTGTTTTTATAATTGCAATCCACCCTGCTCGCCCCTACCTTACACGGTAGAAATTTATGAGTAAGGAAAGGCACAAAATGATTAAGGTCATTATCGAGCGCATGATCGCAGATGGTATGGAATCAACATACGATGAAGCCATTAAAAATACCTTGTCAGCGATGGTAGCAGCACATGGTTATGTATCGGGTGCGACTTATAAGGACGCTAAAGATAGCAATCACCGCGTGATTATTACTAACTGGCAAAGCCTACAAGCTTGGACGACTTGGTCTAAGTCAGACGAGCGAGAACGCGTCATTGGTAGTATTCGCCCGATTTTGACCCAGCCGGAGAAATTTACGATTTTAACGGCTTAATTGTTCTGCTCGCTTGCCTGTAGGAGCGACTCAACGAACGTTTTTTATTCGTGATCGCGGTGAATGCTGAGATTTTTCAATGCCACAATTCGGCACTGCTCGCTTCGCTCCCTGAGCACCTCCTACAGATTCACCTGAGTACCTCCTACAGATTCACCTGAGTACCTCCTACAGATTCACCTGAGTACCTCCTACAGATTTACCTAGTACACATCACTGATTGGCTTTAACAAACTTCGCAACTCTCTCCGCAGTCTTTTGCAGGTGCTGTTCGTGAGTAAACCCTGAAACTCGTCTTGGTTTTAGGTCGTGATTACCATCCTCCAACCATTCGAATTCAATTGCACGGTCTATACCGTAGCTCGATACATCGTTAAACGTACCCATGGTATCGCGAGAGCCTTGGACGATTAGTAGTGGCTTACCTATTTTCATCAAATGCTCAGTGCGTTGCTTTTCTGGTTTGCCCGCAGGATGAAACGGATAGCCTAAACAGGCACACCCTTTAACTAGACCAGATTGATCCTCGGCCATAGCAACAATACTGGCTATACGCCCCCCCATGGATTTACCACCGATGACGCAGGGTCGATCTAGGTCAGAAATAACGGTTTGCCAGTCATCGATAAGTTTAGGACCACGATCGGGCGGTCTTTTTTTACCATCTTCACGACGCTTTTCCATATAAGGAAAGTCGAATCGAACAACATAAACGCCAAAGGCCGCTATACGCTCAGCCATGTCAGTCATAAATTGACTTTGACTATCAGCCCCGGCTCCATGGGCAAAAATAAACAATGGATCTTCAGGGTTGCCGTTTTTTGTATAAGTCTTGTACACTATTTTTACTTTATGGATTGCGATGTCAATATTGTAACCAGTTGTGAAAGTCATGTGACAAGTTGCTCTAGGTCAAGATGCGCCTTTGTGACAACCATATTATTCACTTTGCCATTCTTGCATCGTGTTGGGCTATGCTGGAACGGCCGGCATAAGGAGTTTAGCAGTGTACTGTTTCGCTCTTTGGTGAGAGTTGTTCTTATTTGCAAGTCTAATTACTCAAAAAACTGGCTATAAGCCTCTGTAAATTCAGGTGTTTTTTGGGGGATTGATTGCAAAAATTGTCATCAAACACCATAATTGCGCCGATTTTTTTAACCCTCAATCCCTCGCTGTTAAATGGAATATGATCATGAGCACAGCATTTGACCATCCCGAGTACAACTATAAGGTGGTAAGACAATTTGCCATCATGGCCGTTGTTTGGGGCATTGTTGGCATGGCGGTTGGTGTTCTCATCGCCGCTCAGCTGGCATGGCCACAACTCAACTTTGATACCCCTTGGTTTTCTTTCGGTCGTTTACGTCCGTTGCATACCAATGCGGTTATTTTTGCCTTTGGCGGTTGCGCCTTATTTGCAACTTCTTACTACATCGTGCAACGCACATGTCGTACTTCTCTGTTCTCCGACACATTAGCAAGCTTCACCTTCTGGGGTTGGCAAGCCGTTATCGTTGCAGCAGCTATTACTTTGCCGATGGGCCTAACCTCTACCAAAGAATATGCTGAGCTAGAATGGCCTATCGATATTTTGGTAACTCTGGTTTGGGTTGCATACGTCGTTAACTTCTTGGGTACGTTGGCAATTCGTAAAGAAAGCCATATCTATGTAGCTAACTGGTTCTTCGCAGCATTCATGATCATGATTGCGATCCTGTATGTAGGTAATAACCTTGCGGTACCGGTATCACTTACTAAGTCATATTCTATCTGGCCGGGCACTATTGATGCCATGATCCAGTGGTGGTGGGGCCACAACGCAGTTGGTTTCTTCTTGACTGCAGGTTTCCTCGGTATGATGTACTACTTCGTACCTAAGCAAGCTGGCCGTCCAGTTTATTCTTACCGTTTGTCTATTGTTCACTTCTGGGCATTGATCTCTATCTATGTTTGGGCTGGTGCTCACCACTTGCACTACTCTGCACTACCAGATTGGGCGCAAACTTCCGGTATGGTGATGTCTTTGATCCTGTTAGCGCCAAGCTGGGGCGGTATGATCAACGGTATGATGACCCTGTCTGGTGCATGGCATAAGCTACGTACAGACCCTATTTTACGCTTCTTGGTTGTCTCTTTGTCTTTCTATGGTATGTCTACCTTCGAAGGCCCAATGATGTCGATCAAAACCGTAAACGCTCTGTCTCACAATACTGACTGGACCATCGGCCACGTTCACTCTGGTGCGTTAGGTTGGGTTGCTATGGTATCTATCGGTGCTCTGTATCACTTGATTCCTATTATGTTCGGTCGTAAAGCGGGTGAGATGTACTCATCCAAGCTGATCAACGCTCACTTCTGGTTGGCGACTATCGGTACCGTATTCTACATCGCTGCGATGTGGGTAAACGGTATTATGCAGGGCTTGATGTGGCGCGCAGTTAACGCTGACGGCACCTTGACCTACAGCTTCGTAGAGTCAGTCGCCGCTTCACACTGGGGCTATGCGGTTCGTGTGTTGGGTGGTGCTTTGTTCCTGACAGGTATGTTGTTGATGTTGTTCAACGTGTATATGACCGTACGCGATGCCAATAAGTCATTAGCTAACAACACCGCTGCAGCTCAGGCATAAGGAGTTTATTAAATGAATCACTCTAAAATTGAGCAAAACCTCCCACTGATGGTTGTGATGATAGTTATCGCTCTCAGCTGGGCTGGTTTGGCAGAAATTGTTCCACTATTTTGGCATGGTGATACCAACAAGCCAGTTGAAGGTTTAAAGCCATACACTGCGTTGCAACTGGAAGGCCGTGATATCTACATCCGTGAAGGTTGTCACGTATGCCATACTCAGATGGTTCGTCCATTCCGCGCAGAGACTGAGCGCTACGGCCCTTATTCTGTTGCAGGCGAGTCAGTTTACGAGCATCCATTCTTATGGGGTTCTAAACGTACTGGTCCAGATTTGGCTCGTGTTGGCGGTCGTTATTCAGATGAATGGCACCGTGCTCATTTGTACAACCCTCGTGACGTTGTTCCTGAGTCGGTTATGCCATCTTACCCGTGGCTATTCGAGGACAAGGTTGACGGGCGTTTAACACCTAAGAAAATGGAAGCTCTGCGTATGGTCGGCGTACCGTATGAAGATGCTGATATCGAAGGTGCTAAAGAAGCGGTTGACGGTGTAACTGAAATCGAAGCTCTGGTTGCTTATTTGCAGCACCTGGGCACTGTGATCACTAAACGGTAATCCCATGGACATTAACGACGTGCGCGGCCTCGGCTCAATCTTTGCTCTTATCGCCTTTTCCGGAGTTATCTGGTGGGCATACGGCTCGAGCCGCAAGAAACGCTTTGATGACGACGCTAAAATCCCGTTCGTAGAGAACGAGGAAATGCCTGCGCACGACGCTAACGATCGGAGTAAATAAAATATGTTAAGCACTTTTTGGCAAGTGTGGATCGCAGCGATTGTGCTGGGATCCATGATTGGCTGCGGTTTGCTGATTATGTACACCAGCAAAGGGCAGCGTAAGGAAGAAACCGACCAGACTACTGGTCACGCTTATGATGGCATCGAAGAACTGGATAACCCGCTACCGCGCTGGTGGGTATTTATGTTCTGGGGCACCATTGTATTTGGTTTTGGCTACCTATCCGCTTACGGCTTAGGTAACTATGACGGTTGGTTAACGGTAACGGTTGATGATCAGGAAGTAACTTGGACGTCAACTAACCAGTGGAAAGCGGAAGTTCAAGCATTCGATAAAGAGATCGCGCCGCTATACGCTGAATACCGCGCAACCGATATAGCAGAACTAGCGAAGAACGAAGACGCGCTGCAAACTGGCCAACGTCTGTTCAAAAGCAACTGTTCCGTGTGTCATGGCACTGCTGCTAAAGGCGCTCAGGGCTTCCCTAACCTAACCGACAACGATTGGTTGTATGGTGGTAAGCCTGAGAACATCAAGCAAACCATTATGTACGGTCGCCAGGGTGCAATGCCAGCTTGGGGCCCTGTATTGGGTGATGAAGGCGTTGCTGAAATGGCTCAGTATGTTCGTAGCTTGTCTGGTTTAGAACACAGCACAGAAGCTGCTGAAAAAGCCGCTCCTAAGTACCAGCAACTATGCATGGCTTGTCACGGCGCAGACGGAAAAGGCAACCAGTTGGTTGGTGCTCCGAACCTAACCGATGACGTATGGCTGTACGGCGGCGCAACAAAGCAAATCGAATTTACTTTGAAGCACGGTCGTAACGGTAAAATGCCTGCACAATCTGAAATCTTAGGTGAAGATAAAGTGCATGTATTATCAGCTTACATCTATTCTTTATCACAGAAGTAAGTTGAACCAGTGGGGTAGTCGCTACCCCACGCCCTGCCGAAGTTAGAAATTGAGCTACGGCAACAAAATATGAAAAAAGCGGCCGAGTGCCGCTTTTTTCGTTAAAGAAGCCTAGTAAAAACTATATGATTACAGCGTTATATAGAGGGTGTTAGATAATTGTTCATCCCCCTATTTTGCTCGACTCTTCTTTTAGTTTTACTAACGAGGGTGATTTACCGTTATGAGTCAAATTCCGGTCAAAAATGTCACACCAGAGCCTGAACTCCAAAGTATGTACAAAAAGCGCGAAAAAATTTACGTGCGCGCTATATCTGGAGTTTTCCAAAAAATTCGTAGTTGGTCGTTATGGGCTTTAATGCTCGGCTATTTTGGTACGGCTTGGCTTAACTGGGGCGACCGACAGGCAATTTTATTTGATCTGCCTGAACGCAAATTTCATATTTTAGGCATGACCTTTTGGCCGCAAGATTTTGTATTGCTGTCTTCTATTTTAATCATTTGTGCCTTTGGTTTATTCACTATTACTAACCTAGCTGGCCGAATTTGGTGTGGTTATACCTGCCCACAATCCGCTTGGTCGTTTATTTTCATGTGGATTGAAGAGCGTGTTGAAGGTACACGCAATGCACGTATAAAGCTCGATAAAGAACCGATGAGCGCGACTAAATTCCGCAAAAAAGCCATTAAACATATTGGTTGGATTGTGGTTGCCGTTTGGACCGGCGTCACCTTTGTTGGTTATTTCACCCCAATTCGCGAATTAGTCCCAGATTTCTTTACGCTCAATATTAATGGTTGGGCGCTGTTTTGGATTTTATTTTTTGGTGTTGCAACATACATCAATGCCGGTTGGATGCGTGAGCAAGTCTGTATTTACATGTGCCCTTACGCTCGTTTTCAGTCGGTGATGTACGATAACGATACCTTAGCGGTCTCTTACGACTACAATCGCGGCGAACCACGCGGCAAGCGCAGTAAAAAAGTAGAAAACCAAGAAGAACAAGCCAAACTTGGCGACTGTGTCGATTGCTCTTTGTGTGTACAGGTATGCCCTGTCGGTATCGATATTCGTGATGGTTTGCAATATCAATGTATCGGCTGTGCACTGTGCATTGACGCCTGTGATTCCATTATGGAAAAACTCGATAAACCTAAAGGGTTAATTCGCTACACCACTGAGAATAATTTAGAGGGTAAGAAAACGCATATTATGCGCCCTCGCCTCTTTGGCTATGCAGCGGTCCTGCTAACTATGATGGGTGCTTTAACCTACACCATTGCTACACGTACACCATTCCAGTTAGATATTGAGCGCGACCGTGGCCAGCTATATCAGTTAACGGCAAACGATACTGTACGAAATAGTTACACACTTAAAATGATCAACATGTCGCAAGAGCCGCACATCTACGTGCTTAAAATGGAAGGCCTTGAGCACTATAAAATGGATGGCCTCACGGAGTACACATTGCGTGTAAACGAACTCAAAGAGGTTATTGTCGATTTGGAAATCGATCCAGAAAAAGCCAAACTTCCAAGCAGTAAGACGGATATTGAATTCGTTGTGTACGATAAAGATACCGGGGAAGAAATCGCGCGTGAGGAAAGTCGCTTTATAGCTCCACGCGGTTGATTAAACTTGACAGTTCGATACTGGAGAACCGGCGCTCAAGTGGTTACACTTGAGCGCTTTTTGCTATCCAGCGATTTCCATTGCTAGATACAAAGTACGCATTCTCAAAGTATTGCAAACGTCGATAGATGCCTATTCACGAAAAGAGAAGTTAATGAATACTGAAAAGCAAGAACACCGCCCGTGGCACAAAGAACCTATGATGCTGTTAGTAATAGGCTTACCTTTGATCTCTGTTTGCTGGGGAATGGTGATGCTTTATTTGGCAGTTAACACCAAAGATTCATTAGTAAACGACACCTACTACAAGGATGGCGTGAACTACACCGAAGATCTTAAACACGATGAATACGCACAACGCCTACAAATCGCTGCAGACATTGTTTTTATCGGCGATGAAATACACATAAATTTGCGCGGTTATCTCGATGAGCAACCAAATACCCTGCAATTACAATTGATTCATCCTACTCTGCAAGACCTCGATGAAACCGTCTTAATGCAACGCTTAGACGATGGCAGCTATGTAGGTATCAACGATTTAGAATTGCCGCAAAAGCGTCACGTATGGTTGTTGAGTGGCGAGCAAAAATGGCGCATTCGCGAGACAGAAATAATTGAAGAAAATAAGGCTTTCACCCTCGGCAAACAATGAGTTCTTTAGCTGCTGCTAGCCAATTGTCCGGAGCTTGTTTCCATTGTGGTGAGCCTACCAAAGGCAACCATCAATGGACGGCCATCATTGATGGTGTTGAGCAACCTATGTGCTGCCCTGGTTGTAAAGCGGTGGCAGAAACTATCGTTGCTTCAGGGCTGAAAGATTACTACCGCCATCGCACCGAATTACCTGATCTTTCTCCTGCAGAAGATGACGTCAGCGAACTTACTGTCCGCGAAACTTTGCAATTGTATGATAGTGAAGCGTTACAGCGTCGCTTCGTCGCACACAGTAAAGACTACGCTGAAGCAACACTCATTATTGATGGCATAAGTTGTGCTGCATGCTCTTGGCTGATCGAACATCGTATTAGCCAGTTGAACGGTGTGCTAACAGCCACACTGAATTTATCCAATCATCGTTTGGTCGTGCGCTGGCAAGATACGGACATCCAGTTATCGCAAATCATTGAAGCGATTTATCGGCTTGGTTATAAAGCTTCGCCGTTTTCCGCAACAGAGCAAGAAACAACTCAAGCTAGAGAAGGGAAACAAGCGATTCGTCGTTTGGCGGTTGCCGGTATTGGTACTATGCAAGTGATGATGATGTCTGTACCACTCTATGTCGGTATGGCAACGCAATACGAAATATTCATGCGCTTCGCCGCTATGATTATGACTTTACCTGTGGTGCTGTTTTCTGCTAGACCATTTTTTGATGCTGCAATTCGTAGCCTTCGTTCTGGTCATCTGACGATGGACGTTCCTGTATCATTGGCTATTGTTTTAGCGTTTTGCGCCAGTGTCTGGAGCACATTTAATCAAGGAATCGAAGTCTATTTTGATTCCGTTTGTATGTTCACATTTTTCTTATTGCTGGGACGTTTTCTAGAAATGCGTGCCCGTCATCGTATGGGTAAAGCAGGCAACAACTTAATGACCTTGCTGCCGAATGTGGCACTGCGACTGGATTCAGTTAGTGATAAAAATGAGCAAGTAATTGCCACCGAAGATATTCGCATTGGCGATATTTTACTGCTTAAACCGGGTCATCCAATTCCTGCCGACGGCATCGTTATCGAGGGACAAAGCAGCGTCGATGAAGCTGCATTAACAGGGGAATATTTACCCATAGCGAAAGCACCCGGAGCCAAACTGATCGGCGGAACTATCAATATAGAAAGCCCCTTGTTGATGCAGGTAAGCGCGACAGGTGCTGAAGCTCAGCTCTCCACCATCATGCGTTTAATGGATAGAGCACAGCAAGAAAAGCCGCAAATCGCCTTACTCGCCGACCGTATCGCTAGCCGCTTTGTCGCCGCCGTTTTATTGATATCCGGATCTGTCTTTGGCTATTGGTGGCTAATGGGCAACGAGCATGCATTTTTTATCGCGCTCTCAGTGCTGGTCGTCACTTGTCCTTGTGCACTGTCACTAGCCACACCTACTGCCCTTACCGCAGCAACGACGGCGCTGCGCGAACAGGGTATTTTGATCAGTAAGGGGCATGTACTTGAAGCACTAACCACCATTCAGCGGGTTGTATTCGATAAAACCGGCACGTTAACTCAAGGCCGATTAACGCTAGAGCGAGTAGAAATCCTGACAGCCTTACCGACCGACGAAGCAATAGCCTTAGTAGCATCCCTTGAACAACATGCTACGCACCCGATTGCTCGTGCTTTCACCAGTATTGTCCCCGAGTTAAATATTCAAGCGAGTGATGTACTTCATCACCCAAGCCAAGGCGTTAGTGGCCAAATTAATGGTCAAACGCTACGATTTGGACGGGCTGATTTCGCTTGGCCAAATGGCATTGAGCATCCACATAGCGACACCGGACAATGGCTTTTACTGGCAGATGAACAGCAACCGTTAGCTTGGTTTTTATTGAACGATTCAGTACGTCGCAGTGCCGAACCCGTCATTAAGGCACTTAAAGATCGCGGTATTCAGGTATCGCTACTAACCGGCGACCCAAGCCCTGCTGCTCTAACCATTGCCGCAAGCCTTGGTATCGACGATGTACGCTCTGGGGTTAGTCCCGCAGAGAAGTTAAAAACGGTCAGACATTGGCAGCAACAAGGTGAACGCGTCATGATGGTTGGAGATGGCATCAATGATGTCCCTGTTCTTGCCGGTGCTGATGTATCGTTGGCGGTCAATGAAGCATCCGACCTCGCCAAAACCAATGCCGATATGTTACTCACCAACGGTCGACTCGAAGCGCTTATTTCATCACTTGATGTTGCTCGGCGTACGCGCCATATTATTCGTCAAAACATTGGCTGGGCATTACTGTACAATCTGATTGCATTGCCGTTGGCCGCTGCTGGATTAATTCCACCTTGGGCCGCTGCCATTGGTATGTCGTTTAGCTCACTCTTGGTTGTATTTAACGCCCTGCGTTTAATTCGCAATCGCCCACTATCCCTTAACGAGGCTTGATCGTGGATATTATTTACGTCTTGGTTCCCCTTTCTATTGCCTTAATCGGTATTGCTGTATTCGTATTTTTTTGGGCGGTAAAAGGCGGGCAATTCGATGATCTAGAGTCGCCAGCACACAAGATTCTATTTGATGATGACGAGCACTTAATTCAGCGCAAAGATAAGCAAGATGATTCTAACGCTGACTCTAATGAAGACCCTGATAAGCAATGACAGAACCGCTGTCATTTATTACTGCAATCCTACTGGGATTATTTGGCGCCAGTCATTGCCTTGTCATGTGCGGGGGTATTGCCGCCGCTGCCGGAAATACGGATCGCGAGCATAGAATCCGCGCTGCTATTTTGTTCAATGCAGGGCGCATTACCAGTTATACCTTAGCAGGGGCTCTCGTCGGTGCACTCGGGTTGTGGCTGCAATCGCAACATCAATGGTTAATGCTCGGTCTGCGGACGATTGCAGGTGCAATGTTAATTTTAATGGGATTGTATGTTGCTAAGTGGGCATCTTGGCTGACCCAAGTAGAGCGCTTAGGGCAAGGCCTTTGGGGTCTTATTCGTCCACTTGCGCAGAAGCAGCTAGGACGCCCAACCATGCGCAGCCAGTTATTACTCGGCGCGTTATGGGGATGGTTACCTTGCGGACTCATTTACAGCACTCTGAGCTGGGTTGCTGCCAATGGACAACCTCTCGATGGAGCTCTGGCTATGTTTGCTTTTGGGCTAGGCACATTACCGGCTATATTTTCAGCAAGTCTTGCTGCGGCAACACTGATGCAAATGCTTAATCGTGCTATCGTACGGAAAATCTCGGGCGCACTACTGATGCTCTACGGGCTATGGACCTTAGTATCAGTTTGGCTCCCTATTGCGAATAGTTAGTATAAATCACAAGTAATATCGGCGATATTCGCTCCAGTGCAAATTGATTAACGGGAATTCGATCATGAAGACGCCATCAACCTCTCCTACTTCCAGCACACCATTACGTGGTACTCAACCACATTGCCAAACGTGTTCTCTTAATGCTCTGTGCTTGCCGCTATCGCTTAAAGATACGGATATGGAACGTCTGGACGATATTATTCGTCGTGGTCGCCCGATTCAAAAAGGCCAATTATTATTCCAGCAAGGCGAAACCTTCCAATCGGTATTTGCTGTTCGTACAGGTGCCCTAAAAACCTACACACTGGCGAGTAACGGCGAAGAGCAAATTACTGGCTTTCATCTTGCCAGCGAACTGATTGGACTTTCAGGTTATGAGGCTGACTGCTATCCGTTGACGGCAAAAGCATTAGAAACCACGACGGTTTGTGAAATTCCTTTACCGCAGCTTGATACATTGGCTGATGAACTACCCGACTTACGTAAACAGTTGATGCGCACCATGGGTACTGAAATTCGCCACGATCAAAATATGATGCTGTTATTGAGTAAGAAAAACGCCGAAGAACGCGTTGCTTCTTTCTTACTCGATATTTCACAACGTTATCAGCGCCGTGGCTTTTCCGCTTCCCATTTCCGTTTGCCGATGTCTCGCGTTGATATCAGTAACTACTTAGGCTTAGCCGTAGAAACGATTAGTCGCGTATTTACTCGCTTCCAAAATAACGAACTGATCGAAACCCAAGGCAAAGAAATTATATTGCGCGACATGGATGCGCTTTACGAAATGGCGGGGCTAGTATCATCGACGCATTGTGAGAAGCACGACGAGTAACAAAAAGCCGGTTTTTTAACCGGCTTTTTGTTATCGCACGCTCATCCATTCGTCATGTTCAAGCGTAACTAACCCGTTAGCAATTGCCGAATACGGCAACTGTAGCGTATGGCAGGATCAAAAATGCCTCCCGTTCAGAAGTAGGCATGAGCTTTGCGTTATCTTTGCTAAGAATGTGAGTTTAATCGCAAATATGTCCAAAAAATGACGTTATTCGCACAAGGCAAAGCAGATTAATTGAATTTGTCCTACATACTGTATAAACAGCACCACACGTTTAACGGTGCGTACTTAGGAGCCCCCTAATGGGAATAGCTGCAGAAGACTTTAAACGCTGTATTATTCAGCCAACATTACAACGTTTAGGCGTTCAAAGTGCTGGTGCGGAGGCGTTATTACTTGCCACAGCCGCCGTTGAATCTGAACTCGGCTCCTTTTTAAAAGCCGAGGGGCAGCGTACCTCTGGGGTCTACCAGATGCATGGTTTAACTCATCGCCATATTTGGGATGACTACCTAGGACATCAGCCTGAGCTAGCGAGTAAAGTGCGTGGCCTAGCCAGTCAGCATGATTTTCTTACTCATCCACATGCCGAACTCACCACTAATCTAAGTTACGCTACTGCCATTGCACTTTTAGCGTATCTACGTCACCCCGAATTTGTACTTCCAGATAATCCGACGCCTGAATTGCTTGCGGAGCTATGGAAGCAATACTATCACCCCCGCGACGATCTGAGCATCGCCGATTTTATAGCAAGGTACAAAGAGCTAATTCGCCCGATGAAAGTGGCTGCCGCTTAATCTTGTCTGTGCAGCCGTCTAGCCAGTAACAACTGTGCTTAAGCTGTCTTCTAGCCTGCTTAGGGTTCCTCTCATGCCGTCATTTTGATATAAAGCGCACGCCAATCAGTGGGGTGAGCCAATGATCGAATCCGTCGATGACCGCAAAGAAAAACTAGAATTCAACAAACTTCAAAAGCGCTTACGTCGTAATGTCGGCAAAGCGATTGAAGACTATTGCATGATCGAAGAAGGTGATCGTGTGATGGTTTGTCTGTCTGGAGGCAAAGATTCGTACACTATGCTCGATATTTTGATGGGTCTGCAAAAAAGCGCACCTGTTAATTTTGAGCTCATAGCGGTCAACATGGATCAAAAGCAACCTGGCTTCCCTGAGCATGTATTGCCCGAATACCTAAGCCAAATTGGGGTACCCTTCCATATCGTGGAAAAAGATACCTACAGTGTGGTGAAAGAAATCATTCCAGAAGGTAAAACTACCTGTAGCCTATGTTCTCGCCTGCGCCGTGGCACCTTGTACGGCTTTGCAGAGTCAATCGGTGCCAACAAAATCGCTCTTGGTCATCATCGAGACGACATCATCGAAACGTTATTCTTAAACATGTTTCACGGCGGCAAACTTAAGTCGATGCCACCTAAGCTACTTAGCGATGATAAGAAGCATGTATTGATCCGTCCTCTGGCGTATTGCAAAGAGACAGACATCGAAGCCTATTCTAATGCGAAAGAGTTTCCGATTATTCCATGCAACTTATGTGGTTCTCAGGAAAACTTGCAGCGTCAAAACATCAAGATGATGCTACAACAGTGGGAGCGTGAACAGCCGGGGCGTAGCGAGAATATCTTCTCGGCAATTTGCAATATTGCTCCCTCTCAGTTAGGTGACCGCCAATTATGGGACTTCAACAACCTACAAGACCAACAAGATAAAGGGCATTTATTTACCCGTTTGGATGTCGTACAGATCGACTAAACGGCAATACTAGGAATCAAAGTATCGCAAAAGGCTGAGGGGGTTCTCGGCCTTTTTACATTCCGCCGTTTAACATATGCGTCGCATGAAATTCGTATTCGCCTGGACCTTTGAGTATCCAATCAAATTTATAGCGCTGCTCTGTCATCATATCTTCGCCCATCGCCGTTAAGTAACAAGCATAGTCTGACAATTCTGGTTCTGGCATTTTCACTCGTACTTGGTACGTAGTATCAAGTTCAGTAACCGCAATCGTTGATATCGCTTGCGTCGGAGCGCCAGCGATACCTTTGCGGATCCACTGCAAAATAATTCCATGGCGGCCGTCGTGCTCACTTCGAATCAATCGGATATACCCCTCGCCAGCATTAGAACGCCAAGGGCAAACACGCTGAACCTGATCGACCCAAACAGGCATGACGTAGGATTCTGTAATATCGGTTGGTGCCATAACCTCAGCAATTTTTGCGTCTTGAACATCTGCATCTGCACCATGTAGCAAAGCTGGCGCAAGGCTTATACTGGCAGCCAATATTACTTGCTTGGTTAGATCCAATAATTGTAGGGTCATTAGTACATCCTCCTCTATGCAGACTAGCAGAGTCCTTTTCGCTTTGCCGTGCATGCTAATACTCAACAATATCAGGACGGCTATTTAACCCAAGCTGGTTGACCGGCAGCACTTGGCCCTGTGTCCCAATCAGGGCGTTGATAGGTAACACTGACCACGTCATAACTAACCTTACCTTTAGGCAATGTAACCACCACTTCATCGTCGAGTGACTTACCCATTAAGCCGCGTGCTAACGGTGCATCGATACTGATATACCCACGCGGCAAATCGATTTCGTCGGCACCCACTATACGATAACGGTATAACTCACCATTCAAATCTTCTAGCTCGATCCACGCACCAAAAAACACCTTACTTGTATCGGCAGGTATACGATCGACTACAGTGACATGTTCAATACGCTTTAATAAAAACCGAACGCGGCTATCAATTTGACGTAAACGGCGTTTGCCATAAATATATTCAGCATTTTCAGATCGATCACCCAATTTTGCCGCATCTGATACCTCTTGCGTCACTTTTGGACGTTCTTTGCGCCATAGAAAATCGTATTCGTCGCGTAGCGCCTGTTCTCCTTCAGGGGTTATTAAGTCGCTACGATTAGGTAATGTTTTTTCACTATCGCTCATGATCTTCCTAGTTTTATCTATTTTTATTCGGCGCCATACCGCATTGTCATGGTTCCGCAATGTTTGCGTGTCAGCGTCATTGCGGCGATTGGCTATTCTCAATATTTTGGTGAATCACTCTACATGATGAAGCGCAGTGTTAATCTGGTTTTCGGTATCTTACTTGTTATCGCTGGTTTAATTGTTATGCCCATGCCTGTTCCTCTAGGGCTAATCATGATCATACTCGGCTTGTCATTGATGGTGAGCGCTTGGCCGGCCCTGCAACGCAAGCTTAAAGCACTGCGCAGCCGCTTTCGTAAAATTTCAGATAAATTATCACGTATTCGCCATAGACTGCCGGGTTTCGCTCGCCGCTTGCTCGATGACACTGAGCCTGATTAGTCCCTGAACACAACCGACCTGCCCTCTGTGCTAAGCTTAGCGCCATGACTAGCCTTATATCGGCCTCAGGCCCTCTTCTTAACTTGTCGCCTACTGAGGCGCTGGATAGCGAGCCTATGCTCGACTTGCTGGCGTGCTGTTTGGCCGATGGTTCCTCTTACAGCGAATATGACATCATCCGCTGGCTGCAGCAGCCCGAGCAGAGCGTTTTCCGCAAGGATGCGATGAGCGATAACCTAACACTCTTCCAAACGCATTTTATGCTGATGCATTGGCTTTATCAGTTGCGTGAACGCTTGATAAACGCGAAAGCAGGTATACTCAACATCAGTGCATTGAACATAGTATTAGAACCTTGGCCGCAGGCAGACAACGCCGAAAAAAGATCAGGTGAGCCAACTGCGAACACTCCTCTAACGAGCGCAGATCCATTAGCGGCTTACTATCTAGATATCAATAATCTCAGTACTGATCGCCAAGGCGTCGAAAACTTACTATCCAGCTTTTGGTTGCTCATGCTTGAACCCGGTCATCGTGATCAAGATTTAGCCCTGTTGGAACTATCTGAGCCCGTGAGTAACCAAGAAATACGTTTACAATACCGCCGCCTAGCCATGCAACATCATCCGGATCGCGGTGGTGATGATGCTAGCTTCCGCGAAATTACTGCCGCCTATCAGCGGTTAAAACTGCAATTTTAAGGTCTAGAATGATGAAATATCTATTGACCTCTCTATGGACTTTGGTTTTTACCATTACGCTATTGGGATTTTCCGTCGGCACACAAGCTGACCTCGTTGTTTTACAGTATCACCATATCGCTAACGACAGCCCAGCGGTGACGAGTATCAGTCCAGATGGATTTGCCAAGCATATGGCCTTGCTTGAGCAAGAAAATATGACAGTCGTCGACTTGAATGATGCTGTCCGTACTGTGCTCGCTGGAGAAAAATTACCGGAGCGCGCCGTCGCGATCACTTTTGATGACGCTTATTTATCAATTTATGAAAATGCCTGGCCGCTACTTAAAGAACGCCAATGGCCGTTTACCGTTTTTGTTAACACTCAAGCGGTTGATGAAGGTCATACCGTGGCGATGTCATGGGATCAGTTACGTGAACTAGACCGCCACGGAGTGCGTATCGCTAATCACAGCGTTGGGCATCCTTACTTACTAGAACCGCCTCAAGGAATGGATAATAACGACTGGCTAACTCAGCAGATTGGCCAAGCAGAGCAGCGCATAAAAAGTGAAATTGGTCATAGTCCGCGATTATTTGCTTACCCATACGGCGAGTACAATTTAGCCATAGCGGAATGGTTAAAAGACAATAATTACATCGCTTTTGGTCAACAGAGCGGCGCAATTGGTAGCACCAGCCATGCGCAGATACTACCGCGCTACCCTGCGTCTGGTGTTTACGCGGGTATCGATACCTTACGTACCAAGCTGCACTCCTTAGCTTTACCTGTGCCTGCCGAGCAGGTTTTAAATCCGATATTGCAAGAAAATAATCCGCCGGTACTTTCACTCTCATTCAATCGCGATGATATTACGCCAAATCTCGTACAGTGTTACGCCAGCGGTGAGGGTGAAGTAGCCGTTCGACGCCAAGAAAAAAATCAACTATTAAGCCTAACGGTACAAGCCCAAAATGCGATTACCGCTGGCAGAAGTCGTTATAACTGCACAGCACCTAGTCGCAGCCAACCCGGCCGTTTCTATTGGTATTCGCAGTTATGGATCAATATGGCAGTGGCTAATCGCTAAACGGCTAGAGCACATTTTGCGATAAGTGGTTTAACTGCTTATCGCGCTGCTGCCAATCAGGTAAACACTCTGTCATTAACCGACGAAAACCGGGACCATGATCAAAATGTTTAAGATGACAAAGCTCATGAACAACGACCAATTCAATTAAGTCTAGCGGTAACTGCATCAGCGCCAAATTCAGGTTGATATAGCCACGGGTTGATAAGCTGCCCCACCGAGTTCGCATTTTCTTGATGCGCAGGGTTGGACGGCGGACATTGAAATTGCTGAAAAAAGGCCACCATTGATCAATCAATTGCTCAAATATCAAGCGACCTTCCGCACGTAACCAACGATCCACTGCTTTATCAACTTTAGCCGTATCCCAACCTTCCGGAACCCAGACCAACTGATCGGTTACTAAGAAGGAGTCTAACGCACTGGGGGTAATCACTCTCTCCTTACCCAAGATCACGACCTTGCCTTCACGTTGCTGTAATCGCTCGCTAGCAATGTCGCGTCGCTCTTTTAACCAGCTATGATTGGCATTAACGAAGGCTAAGACATCGCCTTGATTGCAGTGCAAAGGCACGCGTACATCCACCGCACCCTCTTCGGTAATTTGCAGACGCATGGTCTTACGCGCCGATGCCGAAATCAGCACGCGTACTGACTCACCTGCAACTTCGAGCCACATTTCACGCTTGTAGGATTTCCGCTGATTCATAAGCCTGTTAGGATTGCGCAAACTTTGGAGTATTGTATGACTGACCTGAATAGTATCCCAGCCTTATCGGAAGAAGAACTCGAAACCTTAGGTAACTTGCTGGAAGATGAAGCTGATCGTAACGACAGCTTCGACTTCTTTGCCGTTCATGGCTTTATCACCGCCCTACTTACCGGCCCAGTTGAATTCGACGTGCAAGACGTTTGGGATTGCGCTTTCGACGAAACCACCAGTTTCACACCGGCAAACAAAGCCACAGTGACCGCTTTAATGGTGAAACTGAGCAAAGAAATCCAAGCTTGGCTGGATTCAGGACAGGACTTCCCAGTACCAACCGATCTTAGCTTAATGGACGATGACGGCGAACCACCACTAGAGAGCTGGGCGATGGGCTTTATGTCCGCCGTACTATTGCAAGAAGAAGCTTGGTACGCCAGTAATGAAGAACTGATTGCTCAGTTCCTATTCCCGATCATGTACGCATCCGGTTTATTCATGGATGAACCTGAAATGGCCGATATCGACGAAGACTCTGAACTGTCCGACCAGATGTGTGCCAACATTCCAGTGAGTATTATTGAACTGTATTTGCAGCTAAATGGTGCAAATAAGTAACTAACCCGCTGAATTAAATACAAATATCAGAACATAAAAAAGCCCCGCTGAAATATCGTTTCAACGGGGCTTTTTATTCATAATGCTTTATCGGGCAGCTTGGCTTTCGTCTGCAATTAAAGCACTCGGCTCTACAGCTTCGTATCCATTACGCAGCCAGACTTCAACTCGACGGTTTTTCACTCGACCGTCATTGCCTTGAATCGCTGCGACTGGAAGCTCATCACCAAATCCGACAGTTTTATCAGGGTAGATACCTTGACGCACCAGTTCACGTCGAACAGCCATAGCTCGTAGCTTCGACAATAGTTGCGAGCGTGATTCAGTTTTACGTGTATCACCAAAACCAACCAATACGACTTCACCATTAGGCTGCTGTTTTAAATACGCCGCCAATCTATCTAGATCTCGCTGTGCTTTATTATCTAGCTGAGCACTACCTTCCATAAAACGAAAATTAATCGATAAACGCTGGGCACCCGATGTCAATTCGCGGAAGTCGGCTGGAAGCTCATCATAGTTTTCTGGTATTACGGCATGCAGTTCCTGCGAGACAAATCCGGTATCAGCAACTAAACGCTGCCCTTCATTCGCCAATGCAAAATTTAGAAAATCTCGCACATAGGTATTATCAGATACACCTTGTGTATACATAAATAACCGTCGCGACAAAGCGTAGTCCTCTGTTGCAACCGTCAATTGATTGGGCGATAAGGCTTTCACTTGTCCATCAGAAACCGCCAAGGCTTTGCTGTTGTTAACGGACGATAGGCCGACAAAACCGATGGCGTTGGTGTTATTAGCAACGGCTGCGGAAAGCTCAGAGTTGGATTCAAAACGGCGGGCCGTTGTCAGCAATTCCGACTTGCCCAGCACCATAGATTTGAAACTATCCCAAGTGCCTGATTTATTGTCACGAGCCAGTACTTCTATTTTGCCCGGAGTTCCGCCAACGTCAGCCCAATCGGTTACAACACCACTAAAAATACGTTCTATTTGCTGCACGCTTAATCGATTGAGCGGATTACGAGGGTGAACAATCACTGCCAATCCATCGATACCAATAATATGCTCGCTATCAAGGCTCGTTAAATTTAACCCTGGAAATAGTGCTTCTTCTTTGCTCTTTACAGGGCGGGAAGCTGCTGCAATTTGTGCAACACCGTCACGTAATGCGGAAAACCCTGTTCCAGAACCATGAGCGGCGACGTGCACTGTTAGACGACTATTGGTCGCCGCGTGATAGCCGATAATATCAACCTCATTTTCAATGTCTGTTGTACGAATTTCGGCTTTATCTGTACCGCGAGCCTCCATCCAGGCTTTTACTAAACGCGGTGCTAACTCAGCCCCAATCGTATTAGAACCGTCAATACGAAACAGTTGGACATCATCATAAGTTGGTACTGCCGCAAAAAGTGACGAACTCAGTTCTTCAGCGTTGGTAGCTGGAGCAAGAATAATCGCCATTGAGGCACAGAAATGAAAAACAGCAGAAAATGCAAAGCGCAGACGTTGGGTCATCATCAGAAACTACCTTGATTGGACTGGCCGAACGGTACGCTGGAATTGTTACAGGATTATGACAATTGTGACATTCAAGATAAAGAAGGCCAAAAATAACCGAATAAAACAACAAAAGTCCCTCGCCAAGGGCGATTGTTGTTTATTTGATAGCTATTTAGCTTCGCGAATAAATGCTCGGTTGGCCTTTTGATAAATCTCTTCGCCGATTAACTGGCGAAAACCGCGCAGCGTATTTAAAGGCGCATCTACCAAAAAACTATTGACCAACCAAGACGGCAAACCGCCGCCAGGATCAGCGTGCGCTTCGTATATAACTTCAATTTGATTGCCTTCTTTCGGTGTAAATAGCCAATAACCGTTCATTTCTCGGATGCGAATAAAATCGTCATTGGATGGAAACACATCGTTACGTGCCTTCATATCGACCCGCACCACCAAGGATTCTTGATCTTGGCTAACCCGAGTTTCAGTAATGCTATCGCGATCTTTTACGGGCCAAGGCATATTAGTGATCATGTAGTATATGCCTTGGGTGTCGGAGATTAACTCAATCTCTTCCATGATTTTGCAATTAAAAACCCAATCCTTGGTTCTTGGTGCATCCTGAAGCAAGGCAACCCCCGCTGTTAGACTCCCAGACACATAGGTAATGGCTTTAAACGCCAAGGTATCTGAACCCTCGACATGACGAGTGTAGACTCGAATGTCGTCCTCTTCATCGTAGGTTGCTTCATTCCAATCATCAGCTGCAACTACCGAGAACGACAGCGCGCTTAACACCACCAACACGCTTCCCTGCAGAAATTTAATCAACGAGACTACCACCCTTACAGTTAGGAGATGCAGGAACGCTATTCGTTACCTGCCATTCGTTAGGAGTATAAAGGTGTAATGCTAAAGCGTGTACCTCTCCAGCCAATTCTTCTGCCAATATCTGGTAAACACGCTGGTGACGAGCAACCGCTCTAATCCCTTCAAACGCGGCAGACACAACCACAAGTTTAAAATGAGAATCGGTCGCTGGCCCAGAGTGCATATGGCTTTCATTTATGACTTCAACATGTAAGGGGGTCAGTGCACCTAGCTTACGCTCGATAGTACTTTGTACGGTATTCATCTAGCCGCCTCCTATAAACCGCCATTATCCTTGCCCCGATAACAGAACAAGTGTGTAAAAAATCTGACCGTTACTATAAACCACTCCCTTGAGGTTGCACACCAACACGAATTATCGCTACAGTACGCGGCTATTCAATTAGCGCGGATACGACCTATGCAAGATATCGACACACCCAATACTCATTCCCTCATCGACCGCTATTACGAAGAAGAACGCGCTAAACGCGAACAAGAAATGACATTGGCAGAACTCGGCTTGCGCCTCGATGCCAATGATCTAGCCATGCTAGGTGTTATCGCCCGTCGTTTTCAGAAAAGCCGTGATCAGGTCGCGCAAGAGGTGTTATCGAGCGCACTTGTCGATCTGTTGAGTCGCATTGAACCCGGCGAGCGCAAATTGATGGCGCGCGATGCAGACGAAGCCGCGAAATCGATTGCAGAAGAAATTGCTGAAGAGAATGGTATCCGTGATGTACCTATACGCACCGGTGTATGGACGGCTCACGACCGCCAATTCAGCAAAATAGAACGTCAAAAAGAAAAACTAGAGAAAAAACCACTAAAGAAAGTGGACGTTACTACTGAAGCTAAAAAATCTGAAGCCGACACAATAGCGGCAACCGACCAAGTCAACGAAAACGACACCGGTGAGTTTGAAGGTAGTTTTGAGGGCACTGCTCAAGTATCAGAAACGACCGCTATCGACACGGTTTCAGCGACCTTAGAAATGCAGACAGACCTAGAAGCTGAAACAAACGACGAAGACGCCGTTGAGGAAAACGAAGCGCAAGAAGCCTCTGTGCTCGCTAATTAATAGCAAACCTCAATTGAAAAGCAGGCGGCGAAATCTCGCTGCCGGCTTAATGTGTAGCAATGTTTCGCTACTTATTTACGCCAAAGACGCAATTCGCGAAATTCACCTGGCCCAGCTTGCATCCAGAGAATTTCGTATTGATCTGAAAAGACAAACTTATTGCCAACAAGAAAGCCCGCTCGGCGACGGCCAGAAACCGTTGCTGAAGCTTGTCTCCCTTGCTTTCTGGCAGTTTGTGCAAAATCTTCAGGTAAGACATCCATCTGTTGTCTCCAATCCCAAACACTTCATACGGGCACTTGCCATCCCGTAAGAGTACACGTCGTTCATGACGAATCTGTGTCACTCTCTGACCCAAGGCAGTTGCTCTTAGTGGGTCATGCTTTACAATGTGCCGCCCTTTCACTCGTTCGTCAAATGGAAAGCGTCACTATGGCCATTCAATGGTTTCCTGGGCACATGAACAAAGCCCGCCGCAAGATCACCGAGGCAATGCCAGACATTGACCTTATTATCGAGGTGGTCGATGCACGCCTACCCTTTTCAAGCACCAATCCATTTGTCGAAGAATTGTGCAAAGACAAGGCTTGTATCAAGCTATTGAATAAAGCCGATCTAGCCGATCCCCTTGTCACCCAAGCTTGGGTGGATTACTACAATCAGCAACACAACATCCAAGCAATGCCGTTAGTCGCAGAAGATCGTAGTCAGGTTAAAAAACTGATAACCCTATGCAAACAGATTGGCGCTAAACGCAGCGAAAAGAAACAGTCGATTCGCGTCATGATTATGGGTATCCCGAACGTTGGAAAATCTACTTTGATCAATGCGTTGGCAGGACGTTACATCGCGCGCACCGGCAATGAACCCGCCGTGACCAAAGCCAATCAAATGATCGATCTCAAAAATGGCATTATTTTGTCGGATACTCCGGGGATTCTGTGGCCAAAATTTGAAAATGAACTGAGCGGATACCGTCTTGCCGCTAGCGGAGCGGTTAAAGACACCGCTATCGAATACATTGATGTCGCAACGTTTGCAGTTGGCTTTTTGCTAAATCATTACGGCAAAGAGCTGCAAGAAAGATATAAATTAAAAGCAATACCCGCAACCGGCGACGAAGGGCTACAACAAATTGGTGCTAAACGAGGATGCCTACGCCCTGGTGGCGTCACTGATTTGCACAAAGCATCCGAATTAGTACTGCATGAACTACGGGCGGGAAAAATCGGACGCATCACGCTGGAAACGCCCGTTATGGTTGAACAAGAACTCGCCGTAATCGAAGCGGCTAGACTGTTGCTTCTGGCTGAATCCGCTGATAAACCTGAGTAAAAGTATTCCACTCTGGGTCGTCATCAGCGACGACCTCGATGGGATACAAGCCATTATTGGTCGGGATAGTATCTAAGCCAGCCTGCAATTTTTCTAGATCAGAGCTGTATATTATCCATTGGTTAATACCGTCATGGGTAATCATCATGGCCAAAACCGCAGTTTCGCCAAGCTCTAAACGCGTTTGCAGAAGTTCGGTGAACTCGACGATTCTGGCTTGTTCAGCAATACCGGGGAAACCGGTGCTATCGTCAATACTTGAAGCATGCCAAGCGATCTGCACGCAGATCGAATACTTTTCGCTATTCATGGCAAGCTGCCAATCTTCGCGAAACTGGATACTGATGGGCTTATCTTGCAGGCTTCCAGACGCCCTCACCCAACGGTTATTCACCAGCATGGCTTATTCCTTTTTATGTAACTGAATTTAGCCTAACGGATAAATTAAAAAATGCCAGAGGGAAAACGCCTAGAAATCACCATATTTGCTGTAAAAACACAGAGTTAACAGGTTTTTAGAGTGCATTTAGAGGGATCTTCAAATAACTGACGCCGTTTGCCTCTGCCTCTGGGAATGCGCCAGCACGAATATTCACCTGCAAGGACGGTAATATTAAGCGCGGCATCTCTAGGCCACTGTCCCTTTGATTGCGCATTTCGATGAAAGACTCACGGCTAATACCGTCGTGCACATGAATGTTCTCGGCTCGCTGCTGCTTTACCGTCACACAACTTATAATGTCCCGAGGTTCCGGTGGATAGTCATGACACAGATGCAAAACAACGTCATCCCTCAAGGCTAAAAGTGTTCGAGTTGAATCAAATAAAGTACCTGCATCTCCGCCCGGAAAATCACAGCGTGCCGTGCCTACATCCGGTGGAAAAAGTGTATCACCAACAAAAACATCAGAGTCGTTAACGGTATAACTCACGCAAGCTGGCGTATGTCCTGGGGTTGCAATGATACCAATTTCACTTTCACCCAATACTAAAGTATCACCAGACCGCAATAGTCGATCGAACTGCGAACCATCGGTTGCCAATGCCTCGCCTTCATTGAAAACTCGCTTAAATATACTCTGAACTTCGGTAATTGCGGATCCGATGACAATCTCTGCACTGGTTTTCTCCCGCAGGTACATAGCGCCAGTCAAATGATCCGCATGGGCATGGGTTTCCATGATGTACAGCAAGGTCAATTGCAGCCGCTGAATATCTCCCAAGATCTCATCTAAGAACTCAGTATCTGTGCGCCCTGATTTTTGATCAAAGCCGAGCACAGGATCGATTACCGCGGCATAAGACGTCGCTGTATCTATTAACAAATGCGTGAACGTCGACGTGTCGTCGTGAAAGTAAGTGCGAATATCAACCTTCATTACCGGCCCCTTTGTTAGCTTCGAGCAATAGACAGATGATTACCTTGCCATAAAAATTACTAAATTAGAATATTCTTATTTAGCAATATTTAATATACACTCTGTTAACTTGCTTGGTGTTAACACCCGTAATGAGTTAATACCAGTATCGCCACTTTTTGAGGAGGCATTATGGTAGCTACGACCCATTCACTAACAGATGAGACTAATTCTGTTAATCGCGAAGCGGTTATACAACTCCTCAAAGCGATGGCCAATGAGCACCGCCTCAGTATTTTATGCAGTTTACGCGATGGCGAAGTAGCGGTTAGCGAATTAAGCCGCACCCTGCCTCTAAGCCAATCAGCCCTATCTCAACATCTCGCTTGGTTACGCGGCCAAAAGCTAGTCACTACTCGCCGTCAGGCGCAGTGCATTTACTACCGTCTGTGTGATGATAAAGTAAGCCGAATCATTCAATTGTTAAATCAACTTTACTGCGAACCAGAGCATGGAGATGCCAGCGCATGAAGTTCTCAAATACCTTGCGTGGCTATCAGCGCCAATGGCTACCGGCAGATATAACCGCTGGTTTAATTGTGACTATTCTGCTGATCCCCCAGAGTATTGCCTATGCCCTGCTGGCTGGACTGCCCCCCGTAGCCGGGCTATACGCCTCACTTCTACCGCTAGCCGTTTATGCTTTTTTAGGTACCAGCCCAACCCTCGCTATTGGCCCAGTCGCCATTGTTTCTCTCATGACGTTAGACGCCCTCTTACCTTTCGCAGCAGCAGGTACTGCTGAATTCGCAGCACATGCGACCGTCTTGGCGGGATTAACAGGAATTTGGCTATTAGTATTTTTTGCGGTTGGTTTGGGTAGTTGGACTTCTTTTATGAGTCACTCGGTCATATCGGGTTTTACCAGTGCTGCGGCCATCGTCATTATTATCAATCAACTAAAGTACTTCACGGGTATTGATATTCCTCATGGTGGCGGCAGCTGGTTTCCGATTGCATATACCTTAGAACATTGGCATGAGGCGGTGCCGATGGCTTTAATGATGAGCGTGGCATCAATTCTTGTTCTGATATTTTGGCAAGGTTATGTACCCAAAATAATGTCGCGCTGGAAAATGTCCGCAATCATTTTGCCTTTCGTGACTAAATCAGGGCCTTTAATCATTGTGGTGGTCGGTATATTACTGACTCAAGTTGCGGACTTACCGATATCGACTGTCGGTGATATTCCCGCAGGGCTGCCGTCGTTGCAAATCCCCGCCTTCAGTGACGTCGATTGGCGCAGCTTAATCGCTCCTGCTTTTGTGATTGCTCTTATTGCGTACCTTGAGAACATCTCGATCGCCGGCGCGATGGCAATGCAGCAAAGTCACAGAATTTCACCTAATCAAGAACTATTGGCCTTGGGTGTTGCCAACTTAAGCGCAGCGATATCTCAGGCCTACCCCATCTCTGGCAGTTTTGGCCGCAGCATGGTGAACATGAGCGCTGGAGCCCGTAGTCAAGTCGCAGGACTCGTCACTCTCATTAGTGTTATTTTTGTTTGTCTATTCGCCAGCCATCTCTTTGTGACTCTTCCGCACGCTGTTCTAGCAGCCATTAACACCATCGCCGTTTGGTCTTTAATTCGCTGGCAAGATGGCTGGCGCGCGTGGCGCTTTCAATACAGTGACGGTCTCATTTGGCTGCTAACGTTTATGGGGGTTCTGATATGGGGAGCCGAAACAGGAATTGTCATCGGTATAGGAATTTCTTTAATTCTATACTTGCGCCGCACGAGTAAACCCCACGTGGTCGAAATTGGGCGCTTAGGTGACTCCGAGCGTTTACGCAGTATCGAGCGCCACCAAGTAGAAACGAGTCCAGAATTACTCATCGTCCGTATTGATGAAAATCTATATTTTGCCAATAGCCAGTACTTAGAAAACTACATCTATGACCGCATTTCTCCGAAGTCATCGGTGAAACACGTGATCATTGTCGGCAGTGCCATTAATTACATCGACTTTTGCGGTTTTGAATCGCTCGAACGAATATTGGAACAATTACGAGGTCAAGGCATCCAACTCCACTTCGCGGAATTCAAAGGTCCCGTTATGGATCAACTGGGGAAAACCAATCTGCTCACTCAGTTGCAGCCGGGACAGATTTTCATGACCGCAAGTGATGCACTGAGAACACTTGGGCATTTATAGAACGACGCGTTATCATGATCGCCCTTCTGCAGGAGCTACCACTATGACAACCACCACCCTCGTATTTTTGGTGCTGGCCGTTACTATCATTGCTGGCCTATCCCTCTATGCATGGCGTCTGACACGTCAAGTCAGCGCCATGAAGCAAGCACAGCAAGATGAAGAAGCCGCAGGTGAATTACACCTTCGCCAACACCAAGAAGAATTGGTTGGCGATATTCGTTTTATTGCCCGTGCCGTGATTGCTGGTCAATGTGAAATTACTGAAGGCGTTTTACGTACCCATTATTTATTGCACGGCCTTGATGCCGAGGTATGGGCACGCGAAGAACTACACATGATTCGTAATCATTATGATGCAACGCGTGACATGCCAATTTTACAAGCGTACAAAGAACTATCGAGAAAAGAGCAATTTGCACTGGATAGCCGTCGTCTTAGGCTAGAAGAACAACATAAAGCGGCGATAGAGCGAGAGTTCCGTTGGCTTAGCAGTTACTCTTTTCCGCAAGTGACACTTTTGCAATAACCCCGTTCTGGAGGACGATATTATGCGCTCATTGTTAATGGCTTCTACTCTATTGGTTTCGATGGCAGCCAGTGCTGATTGGCAGTTGTCAGAGCCATCGCATATACATTTCTTATCGACGAAAAATACTCATAAAACAGAAGTGCATGAGTTTAAGCACCTAACGGGTAGCGTCACCAACGATGGAAAAGCAACCTTGATCGTTGATCTCACCAGTGTCGAAACAGGCATACCGATTAGAAACGAACGCATGCAGGAGTTTTTATTTGAAACGCCAAAATTTGCAACCGCGACGTTTACTGCGCAAATACCAGCAGACATGATGAGCAAAGCGAACGTAGGTTCATTAGAAAGTTTAGATTTGTCCGGCCTACTATCGCTACACGGTAAAGAAGTGCCAATCCAATTGCCTGTATTTATTTCACCCGTAGCGGATGGCTCTGTTGTTGTTAGCAGCGCCTTGCCAATTCTAATCCAAGCTAATCAATTTGATTTGGTTGCTGGCATTCAAAAATTACGGGAGATGGCTGGATTAGAGCGCATTTCTGAAGTCGTGCCAGTGACCTTTACCCTGACGTTTAAGCCAGAGTAAATTTCCGACTGATTACCGCGATGATAAAAAGTTGCGTGATTAATTAATAGATCCCGCTCTTATTTTTTGAGTAAGAGCGGATCCAATTCAATCGGCAGCATGAATGAAGCAGTCCCTTCCCTTCCCCTTCGCTTGATATAGATATCCGTCTAAATGGTCTAACAAATCCGCTAAACCCAAGTTTTGATGAGGGCGCGGAGTAACTGACAAATAACTGCCAGATGAGGTAATCGGCACCTGCTTACCGTCATCATTACGCACATCCATATCGCGGATCGCTTGCTGTATACGCGCAGCCACCATTTCTAACTGATCCGGCTGACAGCCTGGTAACAATAAGGCAAATTCTTCACCACCTAAGCGCCCAATATGATCCGTTGGGCGCATAACGCCTTTCAATGTCTTACAGAGCTGTCTCAATACTCGATCGCCGGTGCCATGACCATGAATATCATTCACCTTTTTAAAATGATCAATATCCAGCAATACCATCGCGAACACATGATATTGACGCTGCCCGCGCGACCATTCGCGTTGATAACTGCGCTCAAAACCACGACGATTTTCCGTAGCGGTAAGCGGATCGGTTAGTGCCAAACGCGATTGCTCTTCAGACTGCTTCACCATGATTAAGCAAGCAGCGATCACCGCCGCCAAGTGCTGCATAAAGTCAGTTGCCATGCCATTCTGAAAACGATCGGAGTTTGATGAGTACAAGCACAATTGCCCTAGATATTCGCCATTTCGAATTAAGGGTAAGCCCAATCCAGTTCGCCATGGTGGTGGCGGTGCAATCGGTTCCGCTTTGACCATAGGCAAGCATGCTTTAAATTCAATTTGATTCAGTAAAGTACCTTGTTCTAAATCGAGAGATTGGAGCATAGAAGCCTTGAGAACGCCTTCGGGGTCACAGACCTTCAGGGTAACGGCATCCAATTCGAATTGAGACGGTAAGGCTTCGAGTAACAGCGTCAGAAAATCTAACCAAGACTGGGCGGATAACAATTGCAGTTCGAATGCCTGTAAACGCTGTAACAAGGCTTCATTACGGCGGGCATTCTCCAGTAATTCCTTTAGTTCCACTCGCTTACAGCTCCTATCAAGTTGAAAAGAGTATAGATGCTTGCTGTCATTTCGCTCGGGCTGGGGAAAGATTTGCATTTCTTTGCTAAACTGCCGCCTTTCATTTTTTTGCAGTGCAATGAAACATACGGTTCTCATTTTCGACTCTGGTGTCGGCGGCCTCAGTATTTTGCAAGAAGTTCGACAATTACTTCCGAACTTAGCGCTTTCTTACCTGATGGATAACGCAGCATTCCCATACGGCGTACAGCCGGATGATGTGCTGCTGCGCCGCATAGTGAACGTCTGCCGCAGTGCGGTAGAAGTACTGCAACCAGATCTACTGATCATCGCTTGCAATACCGCCAGTACCATCGCCTTGCCTGCATTGCGGCAGCAACTCTCTATCCCCGTTGTTGGTGTGGTCCCTGCAATAAAGGTAGCGGCAAATTCCGCACCTGGTGGTCACATAGGGCTATTGGCCACTCCGGCAACCATCAATCGTACTTACACTGACGATTTGATCGCAGAATTTGCATCAGGTTGCAGTGTTCATCGCTTTGGCAGTAGTGAACTGGTGTTATTGGCAGAAGAATTTATGCTGGGTTATGACATAAACAGCGCTCTAATAGAGCATGTTGGAAAGTGGATCGACTCCACTCCTACCATGACGCATGTAGTATTAGGCTGTACACACTTCCCCCTGTTAAATCCATTACTACAAAAACAATGGCCGAAGATTCAATGGATTGACTCGGGTAACGCTATCGCGCGACGTGTACAACAATTATTGCCAGTAATACTAGACGATAACAAAAGTGGTGAATTGCAACTGTTATGGACAGACGCCAAGCAAATGCCGACTGCTGCTGAGACGTTTCTTAGCCAAATGGGCCCAATTTCCCACGCAGCACCGCTCTCTGTAAAAGAATTTTCTTATACATAGAAGTTTCTTTGTATAAGTATTTAAAATTTGAGTAAAATACTCAGGTATAGAATTTAACTACGGTAATCACATGTCGAATCTTGAAACCCTGTACCAACAGGTCCTCTCTGAATTAGGCGAGGATACAAATCGCGAAGGCTTGCTAGACACTCCGAAACGCGCCGCCAAAGCCATGCAGTTTCTAACAAGCGGCTATGAGACCAATCTCCATGAAGTCGTCAACAATGCCGTATTCACCAGCGATAATGACGAAATGGTCGTGGTACAAGGCATTGAATTTTATTCGCTGTGCGAACATCACATGTTGCCATTTATCGGGCGTTGCCATATTGGTTATCTACCCAACGGAAATGTACTAGGCCTATCTAAGTTCGCTCGTATTACCGATATGTTTGCCCGTCGCTTACAAATCCAAGAAAATATGACCAAACAAATCGCCGAAGCAGTCGAAGAAATTACCGGCTGTCGTGGTGTCGGTGTTATTGTCGAAGCGCAACACATGTGTATGATGATGCGAGGAGTGCAAAAGCAAAACTCTATGATGCGCACGTCTGTCATGAAAGGCGCATTCCGCGAAAATCAAGCTACGCGTGACGAGTTCATGCGTTTAGTTGGTCTGTAAAAAGGTCATCGCTTAACGGGAGAATAATGCAAGAACTCGAATGGTGGATCTGGCCAATATTCCTGTATAGCTTCGGCATACTGGCGGCCATCGATGCGCTATGGCAAGGGCGAACGTCACAAGGAACGATCGCTTGGGTTCTTGCTCTCCTGTTAATGCCTGCACTTTCGCTCCCCTTTTACCTCTTCTTCGGTTCTCGGCGCTTCCAAGCTTACCGTCGTGCTCGCCGTCATGGCGATGACCGAATCAGCGCCACTGAATGCCAAGCCCGTAATGTCTTAGCCGCACACAAATGCCCAACCAATCCGATAACAAAGCCGTTAGAAAGGCTCTTTAGAATCGGACAACTGGACGGCAATCACTGTGATATTTTGACCACGGGCAACGAAACCTATAACGCTATATTGAACAGCATGCAGTGCGCACAACAAACTCTGTGCGTGCAATTTTATACCTTCCGCGATGACCAGGTAGGCCAACGTTTTGCTGATGTTATGTGCGAGAAGGCAGCATCTGGGGTAAGCGTTTATCTGTTATACGACGAGCTAGGCTCTGGTGGTTTAGACGACGAGTTTTTGCACCGCCTGATTGCTAGCGGCGTAGAAGTTAGCCGCTTCAACCCCATAAAACTACGCAACAGAACTCATTTAAACTTTCGTAATCATCGTAAAATCGTCGTTATCGACGGCCAAGTAACATACACAGGTGGCTATAATATTGGCGAAGAATACCTGGGATTGAATCAAGAAATTGGGCGCTGGCGCGATACTCACATGTGTATATCAGGGCCTGCGAGCTTAGCCTTTCAACTTTCGTTTACCGAAGACTGGCACTGGGCAACCGGTATCGAACCAAAATTAAATTGGGACATGCCGTTTGTATTTGGCGAGCAAAAGGTCATGTGCATTAACAGCGGTCCCGCTGATTTTTACGAAAGTGGCAGCTTATTTTTTACCCATTTAATACATCAAGCAAAAGAACGCTGTTGGCTTGTTAGCCCATATTTTGTTCCGGATCAAACCGTATTTTCTGCATTACAGCTAGCAGCATTACGAGGTGTCGACATTCGCATATTGCTTCCTGGTAAATCCGATAGCTGGCTAGTAACTCAAGCAACACGAGAGTACGTTCAAATATTAAAGCGCTCAGGTATCCAGTTTTTTACCTACGACGATGGTTTCTTGCATCAAAAAGTTGCCTTGATCGACGATGAGTGGGCTTGTGTCGGTAGTGCCAATCTTGATAACCGTTCTCTACGTATTAATTTTGAAGCAAATGCTTTGGTACAAGATCATGACTTTGCGAGGAAAATCGAAATCATGTTGCTTGAAGATTTCCAGCACTCTCATCCAACGCTCGTTGACTCACGTTGGCACAAACAGCTTCTTGGTAAAATATGCCGCCTAATGGCACCGCTGCTCTAATTTTTAAGGCGTTCATCCACGATTTAAATGCGGCTGTAAAAGATCGCGCCTGCAGTATCTCTAGCAATGGTCAATTGGCCCTTTTTACTTTATAACTGGTATCTAAAAATCCCCCCATACTAATAACAACATCTATCGTTAGAGGAATTAACATGTCGCAGCGCATCGTCATCACCGGGGCATCTTCAGGTATCGGAGCCGCATTAGCATGGGAGTACGCCGGCCGTGGTTACGATATTGGACTATGCGCTCGCCGAGCTGAAAACATGGAAGTACTTTGCACTGAATTACACGCTCGCTACCCATCACAGCAATTTATTTACGAAACATTAGATGTAAATAATCTAGAAAGTGTCGCCCCCGTTTTAAAGACCCTAGCCGCACGCTTAGGTAGTATCGATGTATTGATTGCTAACGCAGGAGTCACAGGTGTACGCCGCACAGGTAACGGCAAACTGGATATTGACGTCGGCATTATCCAAACAAACTTGCTCGGCGCAATTGCGACCATTGACGCCGCGATTGCTATCTTCCGCGAACAAGATCGCGGACATCTCGTAGGCATTTCTTCGTTCTCGGCTTTCCGTGGCATTCCGGGCAGTGCCGCTTACTCAGCGAGTAAAGCAGCCCTTAGCAATTACCTTGAGGCAGTGCGAACTGAGCTGCACAAAAAAAATATTCAAGTAACGACCATACACCCAGGGTTTATCAAAACAGACTTAGCCGACAACATGGAGAGATTTCCGTTTGTCATCGAAGCACCGAAAGCCGCAAGATTAATGGCAGAAGCTATTCGTAAGCGCAAAAAGGAAGCAACCGTGCCAGCATGGCCTTGGAACTTCCTCAGGATATTAATGAAAAAAATGCCCGATAGTGTCGTTGCTAAGATGTTCTAAAACAAAGATTCAGACTTTTTAAAGCAAAAACGCCATGCTTAGCATGGCGTTTTTGTTTCATCTAACGATGGGATAACAGCTTAAAACTTATATCCGCAAGATACCATTATCGCGATTGGATCAATTTCAACATCAGTACCGCTGTCATTTAACTCAGCGTCAATATCAACTTTCCACGCCGCGATACTCGCCAACATGTTGTCGCCCAAATCATAGTTAGCTCCAAGCGTCATGGCTAAGCCTGTGCTCTTGCCTAAATGAGCAACCGCACCCTCTTCATCAAAGAAAAACGTGTGGTTCACACCAAGGCCAAGGTAAGGCTGCAACTTCGATTCGCCAGACAATGGAAAATACAGTGCTGAGATCGTTGGTGGTAAGTGTTTTACCGTACCAATGCGTTCACCACCGGCCTCAACTGTGTGTTTGAACGGCGTGGCAGCGAGTACCTCAACACCAATCTTAGGCGTAGCCATATAGGTCACTGTCAGACCAAGCTGGGTATCATCCTTTACCGTGACGCCATCAATCCCACTATCAGACTTAGGATTAACATTAATAATCCCTGCCTTCACCACAATATCGCCTGCTTCGTACGCCATAGCTGGAATCGTAGAGGTTACGATCGCGGTGGCTAACAGGGTTTTTAACAGTTTCATAGTGCACTCCTTAGTCTGTGCAGTAACGGAATGAGTGCAGGTTACGACTTGGATGAAATGCGACGTTGATGTACATCAAGAAATAAAGGATGTGTCTTTTATAGCCAATAGTTACCGTGTTCCAGATCAACTAGAGTACACATTTTGGCTAATTCACCCAAATGTGGCATAAGTTTTCCATTCCAGTCATGAAAAAAAAGAAAAATAGCCAAGCATGGCCTATATTTAGATCGGGCCAATAGGCGTTTACGAAAACAGAGGGAT
Source organism: Thalassolituus oleivorans MIL-1 (assembly GCF_000355675.1). Classification (NCBI taxonomy): domain Bacteria; kingdom Pseudomonadati; phylum Pseudomonadota; class Gammaproteobacteria; order Oceanospirillales; family Oceanospirillaceae; genus Thalassolituus; species Thalassolituus oleivorans. The sequence continues at coordinate 2,153,981 of NC_020888.1, forward strand.
ATTGAGGCTTTGAAACACTCTTTACCGGATAACGACTTTGTTCAACGCAGTCATGTCGGCCTGCGGCTGTTGTCGTACATCTTAGGATTCAGTTTTATAGTAACGATGGCGACATCGTCGTTTATTTTATTTTCTGACTATAAACGCGGCGTATCGCAGGTAAGCCACAATCTCAATCAAATCCAGTCAAGTTACCAGCAAAGTGTCAGCTACAGCCTATGGAACTTTGATAATCGCCAGATAGAATCTCAGCTCAACGGTATTCTTAACTTTCCAGGCGTTGTTTACGTATATATTGAAAGTCGTAACAAACTGATTCAAAGCGCCGGCGATATTTATGCCCGTACGGATCATCAGTATTCCTTCGAACTCACCCATCAGAGTGCAGCTCAGTCGTATCAGTTAGGCAGTTTATACATCAATGTTGATTACTCTGGCCTCTATGATGATTTGAAACATAAAGCCGTTAACATTCTCGTCAGCCAGTTTCTCAAAACATTTTCAGTTTCTATATTCGTCCTCTTTATGGTGCGCCAGTTAATCACCCGACGCTTGTCGACCATGGCTGAATGGGCCGGCGCCTTCAACCTAAAAAATCTCGATCAAGAGCTCACCTTTTCCGGTAACAAACAACGCAACGATGAACTGGATATGGTGGCTGCAGCCATCAATCAAATGAGAAATACGCTCAAACTGGACATGATTGATAGACAGAAGTCGCAGCAGCAACTGGAAGACACCAAAGAACAACTATCCGTTGCCATCGACAATGCCGCGCTTGGCTTTTGTCAGTATTACCCTAATCAAGACCGCCTAACGTGCAATAACCACTTTGCACGCCAGTTAGCCACCACCCAGACCGAACTTGAATCAATGGCGCATCCAATGGATCGTTTCCGCGATCTTATTCGAGGCATCAAAGGGCCGGAACAACGCGAACGCATCAATCAACTCTTATACGGGCGTATATCGCGAATTCATGGTGAGTTCACTATGGTGAACTTCCGCAACGAAAAATGTTACTTCGACATTACCTTTCAAATCATTCAGTACAATGAAAGCCGTCCACATGAAGTTTTGATTTGCATTGTCGATAAGACCAAAGAACACACCGCCAGTCGTCAGGCTCAAGAATTGGCAGTGTCATTAGAGAATAAGGTCACACAGCGCACCGAGGAGTTGTATGACGAGCAACAGCGCGCTAACGCCACCATTCGTAAACTGCAAACCCGCTTAGACCGTATGGAAGCCGACAGTAGCAGCGTCACCCAAATGCATTTCGACGGCCTACTACTCAAGCAACTAGAAAAGCTATCGGCAGAAAATGAGATTGAGGCGACCTCTTGCTTAGCGGTCTACCAAAAATATTTAAATATTTCGCTCAACGACCAAACAACCGCTATCGACATGGCCTCTTGTATTCAAAGCTGGTTACGAGAATCTGAATCTTTTAAAGATATTCAAACGAATACGAAGCTACCCTTTTCATTGATGATGAATGAGAACCCTGGGTTAGTTGTGTTTCTGTTAGAGCACCTATTTGAACAAGAACCGGTACTAGAAAATTGCCGTCAATTCGAATTAGAGCTGCGTGTTGATCATGATATGGCATTTGTAGTCGCTACCTTTGACCTCATTGATGGTATTGAAGAGACGCCTGAACATCCGCATGTCGACCTCAGTCATTTTATAGTGACCTCTCGCTTTCGTGGTGAGTTGTCGCGCAAACTGGTATCTCCAAACCGCCTAGAAACGCGTTACAGCTTCTCCCTGTTTCCTGATCAAATGGATACTTAAGAACGACAGCTTAAAAAATAATAGGCAAAAAAAAATCCGGCTATAAGCCGGATTTTTTTGCTCCACTACAGCTTAGAAAGAGAAGTGTTCGTCTTTCATCTGCATCAGAGACTTCGGATCTTTCAACATCATTTTACCGTGACCTTTTGCACGCGGAAGCATGCGGTCGTAGTAGAACTCAGCTGTCTGGATCTTTGCACGATAGAAATCAGCATCGCCGCCGCTCTTCAACTGAGTAAAGGCAGCATCAGCCATTTTCGCCCAGAAGAATGCCATCACGATGTAACCTGAATACATCAAGTAATCAACCGACGCAGAACCAACCATATCGCGATCTTTCGATGCTTTATAGGCGATACGCATAGTGTTGATGCGCCATGCCAACATAGAACGCTTCAATTGCTTAATGAATGGCTTCATTTCAGCTTTGTTCTCATGAGTTATAATAAACTCACTAACCACTTCACGGAAATCATTGAATGGCTTCAATTTACCCATCAATACTTTACGGCCCAGTAAATCGAGCGCCTGAACACCGGTTGTACCTTCGTACAACTTAGCGATCTGAGTATCACGGATAATTTGTTCCATGCCCCATTCTTTAATAAAGCCGTGACCACCGTAAACTTGTACGCCGTGGTTAGCGGCTTCATAACCAAGTTCGGTTAAGAAGGCTTTCAAAATCGGCGTTTGGAAACCTAATTTATCATCCCACTCTTCATAACCCTTTGTATCACCACGATCATGAGCAGCTGTCATCTTGTCGGCCAGCATGGCAGCGTAATACAACATGGCACGACCGCCTTCTGCAATCGCCTTCTGAGTCAGAAGCATACGACGTACGTCTGGGTGAACGATGATGGCATCAGCTACTTTATCTGGGCTCTTCTTGCCGCTCAATGAACGCATAGAACGACGATCGCGTGCGTATGGTAATGCACCTTGGAATGACAATTCAGCCGCACCAACGCCTTGAATAGAGGTACCGATACGTGCCGTGTTCATGAACGTGAACATGCACTGCAAACCTTTGTTTTCAGGTCCGATCAAGAAACCTTTAGCGTTATCAAAGTTCATCACACAGGTTGAAGAACCGTGAATACCCATTTTGTGTTCGATAGAACCACAAGTAACTGGGTTGCGTTCGCCCAATGAACCATCAGCATTCACATTGAACTTAGGCACGATAAACAAAGAAATACCACGAGTACCTTCTGGAGCATTTGGTAGACGTGCTAATACGATGTGCACAATATTGTCAGTGAAATCGTGTTCACCAGACGAAATAAAGATCTTAGTGCCGGTTAGGTTGTAGCTACCATCCGCATTTAATTCCGCTTTGGTTTTTACTTGGCCTAAGTCAGTACCACATTGTGGTTCTGTCAAACACATAGTGCCGGTCCAACGACCTTCGGTCATTGGAATTAAGTATGTTTGCTTTTGTTCTTCAGTACCGTGCATATACACAGTATTCATAGCACCCATAGACAAGCCTGGGTACATGTTCCAAACCCAGTTAGCCGTCGCCATCATCTCAGACTTAACAACGCCTAATGACAATGGTAAACCTTGGCCGCCGTAAGCCACTGGAGCAGACATACCCTGCCAGCCACCATCAACATACTGCTTGTAGGCTTCTTTAAAGCCTTTAGGTGTGGTTACTTCGCCATTGTCGAAGGTACAACCTTCGTCACCCACTTGATAAAGCGGAGACAATACTTCTTCACTGAAACGTGCAGCTTCGCCAAGAATCGCATCAACCATTTCAGGAGAAGCTTCTTCGCCACCAGGGATATTTTTGTAGTGAGATTGAAAATCAAAAACGTCGTTAATCAAAAACTGAATGTCGCGCATAGGCGCTTTATACTGAATCATTAAAACCATCTCTTCTTATGGAGGTGTAAACGTTGGCATTCTTACAGCCGAAAGCCGCCTAGCCATTGGCTAGACTGCCTTATATAGGCGTCAAATGGGTGAATTTACTAAGAATCGTAAAACTATCGACCAAAAGCAAAACGCCCGCCAGTGTATGGCGGGCGCTTGAATTGCACTATGACGATTTGAGCCGTGATAGCGTTAGGCTGGCGTCGCTTCTTTAGTGCGCTTCGCCGCTTCTTCGTCTTTCAACTCGCGACGTAAAATTTTACCGACAGGTGTCATTGGTAACTCGTCGCGGAATTCAATATGGCGGGGCAGCTTGTAACCTGTGAGGCTCAAACGGCAATGGGCCATAATATCGTCTGCAGTGAGGTTCTTATCGATAGCGACAACAAAGAGCTTAACAGCTTCTCCTGTCTTCACATCTGGAACACCAATAACCGCACAGTTTTCAACCCCAGGATGCGTTGCAACTACGTCTTCAATCTCATTTGGATAAACGTTAAAGCCAGAAACCAAAACCATATCTTTAATACGATCAACAATTTTTACGAAACCGTCTTCATCAATAACAGCGACGTCGCCAGTACGCAGCCATTGACCATCAGGGGTAAATGATTCAGCAGTAGATTCTGGACGATTCCAGTAACCCTTCATAACTTGTGGGCCTTTGACACACAATTCGCCGCGTTCACCGATCGCCACTTCATTACCTTGGTCATCAATGCATTTTAATGCCGTACCAGGAACTGGCTGACCAACGGTACCCAAGCGCTCCAAACCACCGGTCGGGTTAACGCACACCACAGGCGAACACTCGGTTAAGCCGTAACCTTCAGAGATGCCACTACCCGTCAGTTCTTTCCAACGTTTAGCGGTATCAGCCACCAGCGCGGTACCACCAGACAAAGTCAGTTTAAGCTCACTAAAGTCACAGTTTTTGAATTCTGGGTGGTTCATCAAGGATACAAACAAGGTATTCAAACCAACAAAGCCGGTCAGCTTATGAGGTTTAATCATACGCACAAACATGCCTGTATCACGCGGATTAGCGATAAGAATACTTTGATCACCCATCTCAAATAGGGCCATCAAATGCACAGTAAATGCATAGATATGATAAAGAGGTAACGGCGCAACCACCTTCGCACCGCCCTCTGGCTTAATTGGTTTACCACTGGCATCAATTTGCATCAGCAACGAACGCGCTTGCTGCATGTTAGCGATCAAATTCTGATTGGTTAATTCTGCACCTTTGGCAACGCCCGTAGTACCACCGGTATACTGCAAAATGATGGTTTGCTGTGAGCCAATCAAGTGTTCTGCACGATAACGGCCTGCACGCGCACCCAACTTAAGCGTTTTACGGAAGCCAATAGCGTCAGGTAGGCTGTAGCCAGGGACCATTTTCTTAACATGCTTCGCGGCAAAGTTGATCAAAGTACGCTTTGGCTGCGGCAACATATCGGCCAAGCTGGTAACAATGACGTGCTTCAAACCGGTATCTTTCAATACGTTTTGTACAGAACGCGCAAACACGTCCATACACACCAAGGCTTTCGCACCCGAATCGTTGAATTGATGCAACATCTCACGTTCGGTATACAGCGGGTTCGTATTTACGACCACCATGCCTGCACGCAGAGCACCATACATAGCAATTGGAAATTGCAGAATGTTAGGCATTTGGATCGCAATACGATCACCCGCTTTCAGTGTGGTGTGATTTTGCAGGTAAGAAGCGAAAGCCGCGCTATAATTGTCAATATCACGGTAACTCAGTGTGTGACCTATGCTGGTGAATGCAGGACGATCAGCGTAACGTTTGAAAGCGCTCTCGATCACCTCTACAACGGAATCGTACTCATCCAAATTAATAGTATCGCTTACGCCAGGGGCTCTTTTACCATTCCAGAATTGTGCTTCCACGTCGGTTGCTCCTCATAGACTTGTGTCATTGTTTTTTTAATGACAAGACTATGACGGAAAGGACATCTAAGTAACAGTGGATTTCGTGACATGATTCTGGTCATATAACGCCACGGAACTTTGGAGTTTTAACGTTTTCTATGTCGAGCAGCAGCATTAGTGCCGCATCACGCGCCTTTATTTCAACTGAATACCTGTCCCAGTTAATCGACCTACTGGCCCAACAAGGTATAAATACTGCGCAGTTATCGCAAGGCACTGGCTTGTCTGTTAAATCGCTAGCCTCTCCGGATGAGTTTATTTCACCGTTGCAATACCACAAGGTCATTGAAAATGCGCTGATTTTGAGTGGCGATCCTTTGCTAGGTCTTGAGCATGGCAAACGCATGAGCATTTCTAGCCATGGCTTCTTAGGATTCGCCATTATGGCCAGCGACAATCTTGGGCAAGCTCTATCTCTTGCAATTCGTTACGCCCGCACTCGCACTCTGCTGGCTGATATTCGATTTATCCACGACGATGACTCAGCGATTATTCAAATCAACCGTTTAGCAGCCATGCCAACGACTTTCTCATTTGTCGTTCACAACATCATTTCAACCTTCGTGACGATTGCCCGCTTTCTCACTCGCGGCGAACAGGAATTAAATGCCATTGTGCGCCTAACTGAAAAACCTGTGCGCCCTGTGTCCTGTTACGAAGGATTATTGGGATTGCCGGTGTATTTGCAGCAAGCACATAACCAACTCTGCATTCCACGCAGCTTACTTGACGTCAAAGTCTCGACAGCAAACAACACTGCGCGACGTATGGCTGAAACTGAATGTGAAAAATTATTGTCAGAGCTCGATAGTGGGCAGGATTTAGTAACACGCATTCGACGCCAGTTGGAAAAAATGGACGCATTTCCAACATTGACCGTGATGGCATCAACTTTAAACTCCAGCCCGCGAACAATTAACCGCAAGCTAGCGCAGCTGAATACGACGTATCAAAACATTGTCGATGAAGCACGGCGTGAGCAAGCAATGCACTTACTGCAAAATACGCGCATTAGTGTCGAAGAGATTGCTCATCAGCTTGGCTACAACGATCCCTCCAACTTCGGCCGGGCGTTTCGCCGCTGGCTAGGTATGTCTCCCCGTACATTTCGTAAGCAGACACAAAAAAGTGCTTGATAGTGTGATCTAGAGCACAGTCGGGTAACACTGCGTAACTAAATCACAGCAACATTACGACATATTTGTGGCGCTGTGCGTCTAATATCGTATTATGAAGCCAGCCTATGGCACTAACTCACCATAAAAAAGAATAAGAGATATAATGAGTAATATTCACTTCCCTAGCGGACAGCGTCCTGTATATCAGCAGCTATCAGCCCTAACAAATGGCTATTTCAAAGCAGTTGGGCTTAATAAAACGGGCGATAGAAGATTACACAATAAAGCTTTAGTCATTCTGGCTATGTATGCATTTTCCTACTCTGCGCTGTATTGGTTGCCAGGTAATTGGGCCATGGCTGCTTGGCTGCTGCACGGTGTTGCTACCGCGTTAGTTGGTTTTAACATCATGCACGATGGCGCACACGACTCTTTCAGTTCATCGCGCAAACTCAATCGTCTTATGGCATTGACGTTCAATTTGATTGGCAGCAATCGCTTCTACTGGGCTCAGAAGCACAATCGCAATCACCATGCCTTTACCAATGTCGATGAAGCCGATGAAGATATTGACGCACTAGGCCTATTTCGCATGAGCCCGCACCAACAACGCCGCCCCTTCCATCGCTTTCAGCACATATACGTGTGGTTTTTGTACCTCATCACAACCTTGTTTTGGTTTTTTGCTCTGGACTTCAAAGCCTATAAAAGCCAAAAAATAGCTAAACGCGCCTATAGCCAGCCAATGTCATTTGGTGATCACGCTGAATTTTGGATATCTAAAGCGGCTTACTTATGCATATATCTGGTACTTCCCGCCATGGTGATGACGACAGAGCAAGTTATCTGGGGTTTCCTGATTATGCACGCAGCATTAGGCTTTTTATTCGCAGTTGTCTTCCAACTGGCTCATGTAGTCGACAAAGCAGAATTCCCTCGCCCAGATGAAAACGACGCTTTGCAAGACGAATGGGCAGTACACCAAATGCGTACAACAGTGGATTTCGCTACTAATAATCGTTTCTTAACTTGGGCATTAGGCGGTTTAAATTTCCAAGCAGAACATCATTTATTCCCACGAATCAGCCATGTTCACTATCCAGCTCTTCACCCATTAATTGAAGAACGCGCAAAAGAGTTAGGGTACGAATTACGTAGTTATCCTACGCTCTGGGCCGCATTAGCTGGGCATTATCGCCACTTACGAGACATGGGGCGCCATGACTCCAAAGAGGCCAGTTCGCAAACTGATCCGCAGACCTGTTAGAATGATCGAACACTCAAGCAAGAGAGGGTTTGAAAATGGAACAACCCATTCACACACTCAATTGTTTGTTTGACCAATTAGGATTGCCTTCCAACGATGACACATCGCTGGATTTATTGAACGACATAAGCCCGTAGGGGATGAGATCTATATCCATCAAATGTCTTTCTTTAATAAATCACAAAGGGCATTCTTGTAGGAAGCAGTTGAAAATGATGCCGATTAGGCCGAAGTAATTAATACTTTAGACAGTCTGATACGGCCCGAAGCAGATATTCGCCCTTCATAATCGAAGAGCCGATGAGGACGATACCTCATCAAATGAGTACCAATAATAAAAATAAGCCCGAGCATAACGACTTGGGCCATTAGCAAAGAAGGTTTTACCACCTCATGCACCAGCTTCTGAAACAACAAGTACAGAAATTCATTTCGGGAGATGCGCCACTCAGTGACGATATGTCCGCCCTGCTGGCCTGCATCAGTAATACCTATAGTGCCAACGAGCTGGAGCGTGCTCAGCTTGAAGAATCGCTAGAAATGAGTGCGCGCACTTTAATAGAACGCAATGATAGCCTTATTCGCAATATCGAAAACCAGCGCCAAGCGCAGGGAAACCTTGCACACTCATACGAAATTTTAAATGCGACATTAAACGCCTCAAAGGAAGGTGTGTTAGTTGTTGGACAAGATGATGCTCCTATTGCTTTCAATAGTCGCTACATAGAGTTAGTAATGCTCGACCAAGAGCGTATGAGCACTATGTCTGGCGTCGATTTATTTCGTAATTTCCTAAGTCTCGCGACTAACCCGAGCTTACTATACAAACAAGTAGATGCATTGAGTGCGCTTGGCAGCGATAGCCACGAAGTCTATCGCCTGAAAGATGGCCGCTGGTTAGAGGTCTACGCCTGCCGCCACAGCGTCGCGGGATTAATATGGATGCTGCGCGATATCAGTGAGATATACGAAAAAGAGGCCACCATTACCTTTCAGGCGTACCACGATAGTCTGACAGGCCTGCCAAATCGCGTACGTTTGCAAGAGCGCCTAGAACAGGCCATTGCAACATCTCAGCGCAAGCATCGACGTTTTGCACTGTGCTACCTAGACCTTGATGGCTTTAAAACCATTAACGATAGTCTTGGCCATAACCATGGTGACGAATTACTAAAAGAAGTATCCGCACGTTTGCAAGCGAACCTCAGAAAACAAGATACGTTAGCTCGCGTTGGCGGTGATGAGTTTGTGGTGATATTCGAACAAGTTGAAGGGCATGAAGATGTCCTAACACTAGCTGAAGGTGTACTAAAAACGCTTTACGAACCTATTCGACTTGATCGACGTGAATTTGTTATCGGTGCCTCAATGGGAATCGCTATGTATCCAACCGATGGCGAAGACTCGGGGATATTAATGCGTAACGCCGATATTGCCATGTACCGCGCCAAAGCTAACGGCAAGAATTGCTTCCACTTTTTTACCCCTGCCCTTGAGCGCATTGCACTGCAACGCATGTCATTAGAAACCAACCTCCGTAGTGCCCTAGAAAAGAACCAGCTAGAACTATTTTATCAACCAAAAGTTTGCTTGCGCGATCTGCCCGATGGTATGGAAACTGGCCATCTTCACAGTTTTGAAGCCCTACTTCGTTGGCCTCAAGCTAATGGCGGATTTATCTCACCAGAGAGCTTTATTCATATAGCCGAAGATGCCGGCATGATTGGGCGAATAGGCTATTGGATTTTGCAACAAGCGTGCTTGCAAGCCAAAGACTGGTACGACCAAGGCTATAGTGCCAACATCAGTATTAATATCTCGCCACGGCAGTTTTTAATTCCAAACTTTCACTACGAAATTATACAAATCATTCGCGACATGAACGTTCCCGTGGAGCTTATTTCGATAGAAATAACCGAAAGCTTGTTGATGCAAGACTTAAGTCATGCCCGCGCGGTACTCGAATACTTCCGTGAAAACGGTATATTTATCTATCTGGATGATTTTGGTACGGGCTTCTCCTCACTAAATTATCTTAAAAATCTTCCTGTCGACGCGATTAAAATTGATCGAACCTTCGTCAAAGACCTCAGTTCAAGCAGCGCCGACCAAGCCATTGCCGCTTCGATTATCACCTTAGGTAAAAACCTAGATATGTTAATTGTCGCCGAAGGTATCGAAAATGCCGAGCAGGCGGATTTCCTTATTCGCAATGGTTGCGATCTTGCACAAGGCTATTATTACGGTCACCCCGTTAGCGCAGAACAGGCAAGCTTGTATCTGCACCCAGCCGACCGAACTTGCGAGCGACTTGCCAAACGCCAACGTTGCCTATAAATTCCTGCCTCCATGAACGAGTTGAGAGGCAGAAATTATTGTGAAGTATCCACACTTTATCGCGATTGATGGCAGCTCTTATGAAGAGGAAGCGCACCCAATTGCGATTGCTTGGTCACTCGATGATGGCTCAATCAAAACAACACTTGTCCAACCAGAGGACGATTGGGAAGACTGGGACTACGCATTAGAAGATCTGCACGGCATCACTCAAGACACCCTGTTCCAGCGCGGAGAAACGGGCTGGTCGGTTATTCGCGAACTAGAACACGACCTAGAACAACCCTTCCTTATCGCCGAGGATATGGAGCGAGTAACTCAGTTGCTCGATAAACTCTATGACAGCTGCGGTCGCGAAGTGAGTATGGAAATTGGTCGTTTAAGTGACGAGATCAGCAATGCTAGCGGCATTACTGAGCTGTATGAGGATCTTGATTTCAGCCACCAGCCTTGCGACGAACGCGTACGTTTGATGCTAGAACTATGGGCTCGTGATAACACCTAAACAAGAACACAAACAATCAAATATGAGCACTTATCGAAATAAAAACCGATAAACGCTCATATATGATCACTTATATTTTACGGAAGCTGGCGCCAATCTTAGTCGCCCAACTTGCCTCAATACCCGCATCGTCAGCATATTGAGACCAAGTTTTTAATACCTCCGCCACTTCACCCACTATCGCTCTAACACGGCGCTCACTGACATCCGCCATCGCGCCACAAGCAAGCAGATCATCCAGCACAAATCCATCGCGTTTGCCGTTAACACTCATTTGATGACTCGATGTCCACTCGCCGCTCGGATTATACGAATAGGTCACATCATAAGCGGGAGACAAGCGCCATTCACCGCGCTTATTCATTAAGAAGGCGATATTTTTCGTATGGTCGTCCTGATTACGTGCCATAACGTTAAACACCATACGACGAAATTGCTGCTCAAGCGCTAGATGCAAATCCTGCAAGCCCATTTGGCGCATCACCCGAAACGCTTGCTCATAAGAATACGCACCCGCCATATTAAAATCGAAGTGCGCAACACCACAGAGCGTTTGCATGTGCAATTTATCTTTGCCGCCAATTCGATCAAAGCGTTTTGTTAGAAAGTGCGCGCGCCCGTTTTCTTCTAACAACTGACACGGCATCATGTCGATCCCAGCGGCTTTAGCCATTTGCGAGTAGGCATATTCGATACGAGTAAACCCTTGTGGATCATTCAACTCTTTATCACGGTTACCCTGCACACCATCGAACTTCAACAAATAATGCTCAAAACCCTCAGGACAATCCAATTGCCCAGAGCGAACTTCATGAGTTGCCTCATTCCATGCAATCACGGCTTTAGCGCGAGCACCACCAGCCGACGTACCCACAGAAATAATCTGCTGCAAGGCTTGAGTATCGGCCATAGAGTCATTGGCAGAATAACCAAACTTAGCAGCCAAGCTATCCTTTTGAGCTAGGGCTCGATTAGCCAAATCCACCAGTTTAGTCATTTCTAATTGCTGATCAGGAATGCGAGTGCGTGGAGTTTCTGGTAAATACTCAAGCGCGCCCATACCACGTATGCCCATATATAAAAGACGTTCCACCGGGTTAAAACTGCCCGGTTCGCGATTCTGACTCACTAACCACTGATCTATCAGTAAATTACCGAATTTATCAGGCAAAGAGTCCGCCAACATACCTGGCAAACCCTTGTACGATTCTTTATTCAAAGCAGGAAATGAAAACACGCCGGCACCCAGCGGCATATGCAATGGCGAAAGCTGAATGCCCGAGCGTAAAAAAGGCTTAGCGTATTCAAAGAAACCAAGCTGACGCTGCGCATCCCATTGCACAGCACCAATGGTTATACCCCAGAGACGCACTTCTGCCACAGAAATCACGCGTCATCGCCCCATGTCCAAGTGCCCTTATCTTCGGCTACCTGACGGCTGCCAGATGCACGCTGCCGCTCGCTGCCGTTATCGACTTGCGGCCCTGCACCGCTATTCTGCAAGCTCGCCATAGGACTAGGAGGCTGAGGCGGTAGTAACAATTCGAGTTGATCGACCACACCCAGGGCGCGCATTAAGGCAATAATATTCATTAAGCTGACGTTATCCGCCCCGCTCTCCAAACGCCTTAGCGTCGACAAGCTGACGCCCGATGCCTCAGCCAACTGCGCTTGAGTTAAGTTCCGGCTTAAACGAGCACTGCGAAAACGCTCACCCAACTGCTCTAGCACGACTAAATTACTAACTGATGAGTATTCCATAAATATTCACATATGAATTATTAATGACAATATAGGCCACTATCTATCAAATATGAACACTTAAATTAGATAAAGTTTCCGACAAGTAAGGATAAGCGTTGCGTCATGCCAGAAAAGCAGTAGAGTACCCGCTCTCGCTCAACCCCTATTCAGCATCGGCAAAGTTTCATGGCTATTAAAGCAACCATCTACAAAGCGGAGTTATCCGTCTCTGATATGGATCGTCATCATTATCAGACCTATAACTTAACTCTGGCACAACATCCGTCGGAAACCACCGAACGTATGATGGTTCGTATTGCCGCCTTCGTATTAAATGCTTCTGAAAGTTTAGAGTTTACTAAAGGTCTGAGCACGGATGATGAGCCAGATCTTTGGCAAAAAAGCCTATCGGATGAGATCGAGCTTTGGATTGAACTCGGCTGTCCGGATGAAAAACGCCTGCGCAAAGCCTGCAGTCGTTCGCGCCAAGTCATCCTCTATGGTTATCATGGCAATGCTTTCGATATCTGGTGGCAGCAAAACCAACAAAAATGCAGCCGCTTTGATAACTTAGCGGTCATTGCGCTGAACCCAACAGCAATAGAACAGTTGGATACCCTAGCCCAGCGCACCATGCGCTTACAGGCAAGCATCCAAGACGCTACCTTATGGTTAGGGAATACGGATCGTAGCATTGAAATTCAACCAACTGTTTTGCAAGCCGCGAAACACTGAGACTCAGCTATGGCAACGTTTTCAAACCTACTAACACACCCGCTGCTACTACAACGTTTAGCGCAATTAAAATACGAATCCCCTACACCGATTCAGCTAGCTGCCATTCCTTTGGTGCTTGCCGGTAAAGATTTAATGGCTGCAGCACCTACCGGAACCGGCAAAACAGCCGCCTTCGTATTGCCGGTATTACAACTGATGGCGCAACACCCGCGTCCGTTGAATGAATACGATAAAGCCTTACCGCGAGTGTTGGTCATTGCGCCCACGCGTGAACTAGCACAACAGCTCGAAGCCAGCCTAAATCAATACGGCAAGTTAACCGATCAAAAAGTACTCATGCTTTGTGGCGGGCAAGATAACGCACGCCAGCGTCAAGACGCACTCAAAGGCTGCGACATTGTTGTCGCGACGCCAGGTCGTTTATACGAGCTGATGAATAACCGCATCCTCGATTTTGAAGCATTGCAGTGTTTGATTTTGGATGAAGCTGATCGCCTATTAGATATGGGCTTTGCCGATGACTTACAGCTGATTATTAAACGCTTACCGGCCACCCGCCAAAATCTGATGTTCTCCGCGACATCAAGCGAGCCAGTACGTGAACTGGCCGCTATGATCATGCCCAATGCCACCGCACTCGGTCAGGCTCAAGCAAACCGCACCAGCATTGATGTTAAGCAATGGCTAGTGCCAGTAGATCATACCGATAAAGGCAACGCGACCATCACCCTGCTGCGCGAAAATAAATGGTCACAAGTGCTGATTTTTACTAAGACCAAAGCCGGTGCTAATGTTTTATTAGAGCAATTAAAAGAAGAAGGCTTTAAAGCCGAAGCATTACATGGTGATAAACACCAAAGCGAACGCAATCGTATTTTAAATGCCTTTAAAACGCATAAATTACCGATATTAGTTGCTACCGACATCGCGGCTCGCGGTTTAGATATTGCAAACCTACCAGCAGTGGTTAACCACGATCTCCCGCCAGTGGCCGAAGATTATATTCACCGTATTGGTCGTACCGGTCGTGCTGGTGAAAAAGGCGTGGCGATTTCATTAGTGGCGGCGCACGAAATTGATACGCTCAGCGAGATCGAACAACTGATTGGCCGCATACTGCCGCGCAAAGATTTAATTGGCCACGTACCGAATCACCGCGTGCCCGATAGCGCGCCTAAAAGCCGCAAGCGCAAAGAAGAACAACCGCTGGGTAAAAAAGCCAACAAACGTCGTAGCAATAAAGCGACGCCGCCGCGTAATACCGGTACTGGTGAACGCAAAAAAGCCGGTGGCGATCGCTCTGCCGAGAATAATGGTAACTCGTTATTTGCTGGCCGTAAGAATATAACCAAGCGCAGTATTGACTGATTCGCTAGATATCGTTGTAGTAAAAGTACAGAACTGCCTAATAAGAGAGCCTAACAAGAAATTGCTAGGCTTTTTTCATGCAGCAACGCTTATATTTTTTACCGCTACCACATGGGCAAGGACTGTTTTTAAAGGGCTGTAAGTCGCTCTGCATTTCAGCCATATTCTGCTGATAAAAATCGGTTAAGTATTGATACAGCTTCGGATGCTTCTGCTGCAGCATTTTCGGCCGTTCAAAAAAATACTCCGAAGCCACAGCAAAAAACTCCGCCGAATTGGTCGCCGCATAATCACGAATATTGGAATTATTCAGTTCTACTTCGCGAATTTTTTGCTGCACAAAACTCAACCAAGGCAAGCTCACCGCAAACTCAGATAACCGCTCAGGAAAGCCATCACAAGCACCATCGGCCATATCGACCAAATGCACAAATTCATGAATGCCGACATTATGTTTGTCGCGGTCATTATTAAAACCGAGATGTAAATCCGGTTTACTTAAGGCCATCTTACCGGCCATAGGGCCTGTACCCACCATGCCGGAAATCAGCGCATCGGGACCGCCGCATTCAAAGTGTTCATTAAAACGGCTTGGCAGTAGAAATACGCCTTTTAAATTAACGTAATGCCAATGCGGAAAGCCCCAAACCGGAATCACGGCACTGGCGGCCACCAGCAAACGATCATCATCCGTGACATCAACGGCAACGCCGCCAATCACCGGAGTGGTGGCTAAAAATAATAAACAACGTTGCTCAAACAAACGCTGATCATCAAGAGAAAGGTGCCGATAAAAGGCAACATGCTGAGATAAAAACTGCGACCAAGAGGCTTGCCATTCAGGCAAAGCCACCTCCGAAGATAAGCCCAGCCAACGCGCTAACTGAGCTTTAAATGCCTTCCACATTGGCAACAACCTTATATTCGAGATGCAATAGATCTAGCTTTGAATTTCGAGCAATTCGACATCAAAAATTAATAACGACCCCGCAGGAATATCACCAACGCGACGGCTGCCGTATGCTAAATTTGCCGGTACATAAAAACGTGTTTTTTCACCAACGGTCATGAGCTGAACACCTTCGGTCCAACCAGGAATCACTTGATTTAAGCCAAACGCAATCGGCTCACCACGTTTAACCGAGCTATCAAAAACATTACCGTTCAGTAACGTGCCATGATAATGCACCAGCACTTTGTCGGAAGCCGTAGGATGACGATCACCATGCCCTTGCTTGAGTACCTCGTACTGCAGTCCTGAACTGGTTTCAGTGACACCGTGCTTATCGCGATTTTCGGCCAAAAAAGCCTCACCTTCTGCCGCGGTTGCCGCCGCACCTTTACCACCAACACCTGCGCGCATTAAGCCATAAACAAGCAAAGCAGCAATCACCACGATCAACAAAATATTCAAACGACGCACTCCAGATCAAATTTCAATGCCCGTATTATGCACATTATTCCCGCCATCAGAAACCGAGTTGCATCGAAACCAGCAACACCTCTCAATAGACCTATAATGTATCTAACCTGTCAGATTATCGTGATCGCAAAGGAATGCGACAGGCTGCTCGCTATCCGTGTCGCCCTAAGATCATACTGACAAGACCCAGCGCAGGAGCAATTGCATGCTTGAGACATTACAACCCGATGCCATCGTTAACGGTTCTTATGCTTCCTTAAGTTGCAGTCAGTGGTTTCAACACATTCGTCACCTTTATGCCCCTGACGAAACCAGTTGGGTGAGATCACTAGCCGCCTCCGTTCCCTCGCAACAAGTACATCAAGCCAGCCTGCAAGCGGCTACTTTAGTTCACGAGCTCAGAGCACAGCGTGAACACCTGCCCTTATTCGAACGTTTTATGCAGGAATATAGCCTGAGTAGCCAAGAGGGCTTAACCCTTATGGTGCTGGCCGAAGCCTTGTTACGCATTCCAGATCGACGCACCCGTGATGCACTTATTCGGGCAGAAATGAGCCATGTGAACTGGAAGCAGCACTTAGGTCACTCAGATTCTTTTTGGGTCAATATGGCGACCCGAGGGCTCATAGCAGGTGCCACATTCGCTAGCTGGAGCCAAGATCACAATGACGATCCAAGTCAACGTAGCCGAACTATCTTCGAGCAGCTTGTCGGCCACTCAGGTGAACCTTTTGTTCGCGCTGCGCTGCAACGAGCTATGCAGCTTTTAGGAGACCAATTTGTCGTAGGCCATACCATCGATCAAGCCCTTAGCAATGCAGGCCGTATGGCATCGGATAAAATATGTTACTCATTCGATATGCTTGGCGAAGCCGCGATGACAGAGGACGACGCCGAAAGCTATGCCAATAGCTACTTAATGGCCCTACAACGCATAGCCGCAAGTCAAAAGACCGACGGCCACCCACACTCATTGTCCATTAAACTTTCGGCCCTTCATCCGCGTTATGAAGAAAGCCAACATCCTCGCCTGATTTCAGAATTAGGAGGACGCTTAGCAAGCTTAGTAAGAGAGGCAAGACAACTTAACGTCGCCATCACCTTGGACGCTGAAGAAGCCGATCGCTTAGAACTATCGCTCAGTATTTTTCAGTCGGTATTCGAACAAGAAGCCATCGGCTGGGGCGGTTTTGGCATGGCCGTGCAAGCCTATAGCAAACGCGCTTTACCCGTGCTCGGTTGGCTCAACCAACTGGCACTAGAGCACGACACTCACATCAAAGTAAGGCTGGTTAAAGGCGCGTATTGGGATACTGAAATCAAGCTTTGCCAACAACGTGGCCTTGAGGGTTATCCGATCTTCACACGTAAAGCACACACGGATATATCTTACTTAGCCTGTACACGTTTTTTACTGTGCCACACCCCTGGGCTTACCCCCCAATTTGCTACCCACAACGCCCAAACAGTGGCTGCGATTACCAATATGGCGGATGCACTAAAGCCCACACCTAGTTATGAATTTCAGCGCCTACATGGCATGGGGGAAGCGCTTTATGCGCACTGGCACACCCGCAGAAACGAACCCGTTAGAGTTTACGCTCCCGTCGGCGAACATCAGCAATTATTGCCTTACCTCGTGCGAAGACTATTGGAAAACGGTGCCAACACGTCATTCGTGCATCACTTATGGGACGACGAAGTAGCCCCCGAAACACTCACTCGATCGCCATTAGAACTGGCGCGCGATCTAAATTATTCCGCAAACCCAGCCACCCCTTTACCCTGCGATATATATGGCAAGAATCGTCGAAATTCACATGGGATTAATTTAAATATCTCATTGCAACGCGAATTATTATTCGATGATATGCGCCGCTGGAGCAGTCATCAGTGGGAAGCCAGACCCATTACCGCAACCACAGGTAAAGGCGCTCTACTCGCCGACAAACCGGTCATCGCTCCTTTCACAGCGCAATACCAAATTGGTCGCAGCCAGTGGTTCAACCCTGATAATATTGCCGCCGTCATGAATGCTGGAGCGGCAGGATTTGAGCGCTGGCGTTTACTCGCCCCTCGCTATGCCAACCAAGAGCGCAAAGCCTGGCTGATGCTGCTCGCCAGCGCGCTCGAAAACCACAGCGCTGAGCTTATAACGCTGTGTGTATTAGAAGCCGGAAAAACCGTACAAGACAGTATTGATGAATTACGCGAGGCAGTGGATTTTTGTCGTTATTATGCCCGCCAAATTGATGTACATTTCGCGCAACCCAATAAGCTCACTGGGCCAACCGGTGAATGCAATGAGCTGTATTACGAAGGTCGCGGTGTATGGCTATGTATTAGTCCTTGGAATTTTCCTTTGGCCATTTTTATTGGACAAATTGCCGCCGCCTTAGCAGCAGGAAACTCGGTCATCGCCAAACCCGCTGAAGCTACATCACTCATTGCTGCGCGCGCCGTAGAAATTGCTCATCAAGTTGGCATTCCAAAAGACTTATTACAATTCCTGCCCGGCAGTGGTGTAGACATTGGCAGCGCCGCATTTAACGATATTAATTTAGCCGGTGTTGCATTTACAGGATCACATAAGACAGCTCGACAAATTGCCCTGCAACTGGCACAGCGCAATGGTGCAATGGTGCCCTTTATCGCCGAAACCGGCGGTCAAAATGCCATGATAGTTGATTCCACCGCCTTACCCGAACAAGTAGTACGCGATGTGTTACGCAGCGCCTTTGGCAGTGCCGGTCAACGTTGTTCCGCCTTGCGTGTACTCTGCCTGCAAGACGACATTGCTGACGAGGTAATCAGGCTACTCAGCGGTGCCATGCTAGAACTGAGTGTGGGCGACCCACTCTCGCTCAGCACGGACGTGGGCCCAGTCATTGATAGCCGTGCCCAACATTATTTACTGCGTCACATTCGCTGGTTAGAGCAACATGCGAAGTGCGTCGGCAAGGCACCCAAAGCCCCTGAAGAAGGCACCTTCGTCACTCCTGTTGCCTATGAAATTACCGACTTTGAAGCCCTACGCGAAGAACACTTTGGACCGATTTTGCATATCTATCGCTACAGTGCAAAATCACTCAACACCCTCATCAGCAACATTAATAGCTTGGGATTCGGCCTGACTCTAAGCGTTCATAGTCGCAATCCCGATACTGCCAGCCGCATTGAACGAGGTATTCGAGTAGGCAATGTTTATGTGAATCGCGATCAAATTGGTGCGGTCGTTGGGGTACAACCTTTTGGCGGCATGGGGCTATCAGGAACAGGACCGAAAGCCGGCGGGCCTAATTATCTATTGCGTTTTGCGACAGAGCGCACCCGCACCATAAATACCAGCGCGGTAGGCGGTAATGCAGACTTACTGCGCGGCAATGATGATTTGATCGCAGATGAGGACGATATCACGAGCGAATAAAGTGAGTCCGTATGTTCGGGACAGACCCTCTAGCGACGATAAAGCTCTTTATCGTCGGTAAATACTTTTTCGCCGACGTTCTCTGCCTGCTTTAACGCTTTTAATGAACTCGATAAAAATTCACGCTGATACAAAACGGTAGTCACCAAGAGCGAGGCACCAATAAATACATAAGGCCCAATAAACCACGATAATACTGCCATAGAAAAATAAAAGGCGCGCAATCCATTGTTATAACTGCGACTTGCTTGATCAATGACTTTTGCACTGTAAATCGCCATGCTACGACGATCATTTGCCGTGACCGTTGTATCGTCTGGCGACGGAGCGGCACCGATTAATACCGACGCAAAACCGAACTGACGCATTGACCAAGTAAAAGTAAAATACGAATAAATAAAAATACCTAACAACACCATTAATTTAAGTTCGAGTTGCGGCAGAGTATCTCCCGCCGTAAATGATACTGTACCTAGCATATCTTTAATTTTCTCAGTAGCAGTAATCGCAGTTAATAAACCAGCAATAATCAACACACAAGACGATGCAAAGAAATTCACATTACGTTCAATGTTGGCAATAAGCGCTGCATCACCGACACGGACTTCACGCTGCAACATGCGACGCATCCAATTAATTCGATGGACATGCAGCACCGACGATAACGACGCAGTGCGCTTAGCCATAAAATGAGCAAAACGGGCATAACCAATCCAGCACGACAGAAAAATGCCGAGGCAAATAAAATTCAACGAGCCCATTTCATTTAGTTCGGCCATAAGTAACGTCATATCCTGTAAAACTCGAAAAACATCAAACTGAAAACGACTTCATCAAAACGGCTAAGCGTTGAATACGCTCATTCGACAATTGACGATAATCAAAATAAGGGCACAGTATCCAGCGCTTACGACGATTAATTGCAAAGTGTGCATCCAACCACTCACTGCCCTGCTCTGCGAAAAAGCCATTCTCACTGGCGAAGCCCTTACCCATCCACAGATGTATGGCTTCTATAGGGATAGTATCTCCAAGGTTCGAATCAGGCACGGTGGAAAATAACAAAGCCGTATCTGAGCCCTGCTGCAATAAGACGTCGTCACGCCACGCTTGCCAAGTTGAAGTCATGGCCTCACTACGATATTCAGCCATTAGCTTAGCGTACACGTTAAAAATTTTGCGCCAATGATTACCCGTTTCTTGCGCAATACGAGCAATCTCACCGATAACCATAGGTCGGCATTCCGCTAACTCTAGGTAGTCGCTGAGCGGTGGGCGATTCGCTATGTACACCCGCACATGAGCTTTCTCATCGCCCAGCCCCACTGGCATGCAATCGTTCAACTAAACCAATGCCGCGTACGATTAGCAAACGCCACCAGCGACAGCATAACGGGTACTTCGACCAAAACCCCGACCACCGTGGCCAATGCTGCACCGGAATGCAAACCAAACAGTGAAATCGCGACCGCAACCGCCAACTCAAAAAAGTTACTGGTGCCAATCATACAAGCGGGGGCTGCAATGTTATGCGCCAACTTCATTTTCAATGCCAAGAAGTAGGCAATGGCAAAAATACCGTACGTTTGAATCATCAATGGAATCGCGATTAACAGGATATCTAACGGGCGCTCGGTAATGACCTGAGCTTGCAGTGCAAACAATATCACTACCGTTAAAATCAAACCGACAATCGACCATGGTTTTAACCTGCCAACAAAGCTCGCAACGTTATCAGCTTGCAGCAACCGTCGAGTAACGATACCCGCTATCAGTGGAAGAACCACATACAAAACCACCGAGATTAATAAAGTATCCCAAGGCACTGAAATGTCAGTGACGCCAAGCAATAGAGCGGTTAACGGTGCAAAGGCAAAAATCATAATGACGTCGTTGACCGATACCTGCACTAACGTGTAATTAGCGTCACCTTTGGTTAACTGGCTCCAAACGAAGACCATCGCGGTACAAGGTGCGACGCCCAATAAAATCATACCGGCGATATATTCATTCGCTGTTTGCGGGTCGACCCAGCTAGCGAAAAAGATTTTAAAGAACAGCCACCCTAACAGCGCCATCGTAAACGGCTTGATTAACCAGTTAATCACTAGGGTGAGGATCAAGCCTTGGGGCTTTTTACCGATATCGCGAATAGCGCCAAAATCTATTTGAATCATCATTGGATAAATCATTAACCAAATTAGAACCGCGATGACTAAGTTCACATGCGCAATTTCTGCCCCTGCCACCCAGGTAAATACCGCAGGAAAAAACAAACCAAGCGCTACACCTGCCAACATACCCGCACCAACCCAAAGGGTTAAAAAACGCTCAAACAAGCCCATTAGCGAACGGCTCCCTGCTGATTAAATAATTGCTGAATACTTTCTTTGTTGTGACTCGTCCAATCTTCTGTCGCCAAATTTTTAATTCGCTGAGTCAATACATCGGCCACCTTGGCAAAGGCTTGTTGCTGCGCTTTGCCATCGCTCATTTTAGAAGGATCAGACAAACCCCAATGCACGCGAATAGCATTGCCCATCCACAAGGGGCAGGCTTCACCTGCTGCACTATCGCACACCGTAATGACCACATCCGGCTTAAACGCCTCATGAACATCCCAGGATTCGCTGCGCAGACCAGCAGTCGAGATGCCCTGCTCGTGCAAAAAATTCAGCGTACCATCGAACACAATACCTGCAGGTTGGCTGCCCGCGCTGCGGACATCAAACACGTCTCCGGCAACGTGGCGACTAATCGCTTCGGCGAGAATGCTGCGACAGCGGTTATGGGTACAAATAAAAAGAAGTTTTAACATGCGGTTTGGCAGCATGGCTGCCCTCCATTATCACTATTGATAGTCAATTCCTGCATGCGCGCGACATAACCCTGCGTAGCAGCTTGCAACATAGAAGTTACCCAAGCGGGTAAGTTTGGATCTAAGCGATAGTACATCCACTGCCCTCGGCGTTCGCTGCACACCAAGTCGGCATTTCGTAACATAGCTAAATGCCTAGAGACTTTAGGTTGACTGAGTATCAGCACATCCATCAAATCACACACACACAACTCCCCCCTTTCGAGTAAAAGAAGTAGGACACACAAACGTGTATCGTCAGCGAGTGCTTTACAAACTGTCAGCGAATCCATCAGAACCCACACCTTAAATTTATTGGTAATGATGGTATCACCCGCTCTACATATATGGAATTCCATATATTAATTTTCTAAGGATACCATATTGAAGAACGCTGCATACTTAGCGTAATCGGCCCTTATCACCCAGAGTAAAGACTGCTAACGTTCACAGACAGTTAACCCATGAGTTAATCAATCACTCGAATAACGAAGGATTCGCGCCATGACCAAAGCGACTAAGCAACCCACTAAAACAACGCGCACCCGTCAACCGGCGAAGGCAAAAGCAGCGACACCGACAACCAGTGAAAGCCAATACGATCTTATTATTTTTGGTGCTACTAGCTTCGTAGGAGCCATCCTGACACGTTATATCGCCGCTCAGTTTGGATTAAACAAAGAACTTAAGTGGGCTATTGCTGGCCGCTCGGAGATCAAATTACAAAAAGTTCGTGGCACTCTAGTGAAAGCCCTAGGTGACGACGCTAAAAATGTCCCTATGCTGATTGCCGATGCCGCTAACGAAGCGCAACTACGTGACTTATGTGCAAAAACCAACGTCATTGTATCCACCGTTGGGCCCTATGCACTGTATGGCGAACCGCTAGTCAAAGTGTGCGCCGAAACTGGCACAGACTACTGCGACTTAACCGGCGAACCCCAGTGGATAAAACGCATGTTAGAAAAGTACGAAGCCAAAGCAAAAGCCTCTGGCGCGCGTATTGTCCACTGCTGCGGTTTCGACTCAGTGCCATCGGATATGGGCGTCTACTTCCTACAACAACAAGCAGAGCAGGAATTTGGCTGTGTTGCACCTAGCGTTAAAATGCGCGTAAAGGCGGCCAAGGGCGGTATGTCGGGCGGTACAATCGCCAGCATCGTCAACCTAACCAAAGAATACATTGCCAACCCAAGTCTGCGGAAAGAACTGGCCGACCCCTATTCAATCTGCCCTCCAGGACATCGCTTTAGCACCAAGCAAGTAGACCAGCGTGGCGCAAAGTTCGATTCACAATTCAAAGCTTGGTCAGCGCCTTTTATTATGGCTGCGATCAATACCCGCGTTGTTCATCGTAGCAATGCGTTACTGGGTAAGAAATACGGCAACGATTTTACCTATGAAGAAACCATGCTCACTGGACGCGGTGCCAAAGGTCGCGCCATGGCCACTGGTATTACCCTTGGTTTAGGTGCTTTTATGGCAGGTGCTGCAATTAAACCGACACGCTGGCTGTTAGAACGCTTCGTATTACCTAAACCTGGTCAGGGTCCTAGTCCAAAAGCTCAAGAAGCAGGATTTTACGATATCCGTTTTGCCGGCCTAACCAAAGATGGCCGCAACATCTTAACGCGCGTCACCGGCGACATGGACCCAGGCTACGGATCAACCGGCAAGCTACTCGGCCAAGCGGCTGCGGGTTTAGCATTGGATTTTCATAAAGATGGGAAAAAATGCGATAAAGAAGGCGGTTTCTGGACTCCGGGATCTATCTTCGATCAACGCTACATCGATCGCTTACAAGACTTCGCCGGTGTTACCTTTGAAGTGCTAGAAAAGTAAGTTTTCACTCGTGTAACAACAATAAAGCCAGTCAACGACTGGCTTTATTGACTAGGCCTTAAATCTTAGCCGCAGCACTTGCTGTCCTGTAGGTTCATGCAATTTTTGCTCTAAAAATTCAAAACCGTAGCGCAAGTAAAATGCCCTGCCGATAGTATTCTCTTTGAACACCTCGACTTCCAAATCCCCATGCAACGCGTGCGCTTTGTCCATTAGCGCCTTACCCACGCCTTTTCCATGCCAATTTGGCTGCAAAAATATCGCCCCAACTTCGTTACCGATCAAAGCGACAAAGCCTTCTACGACGCCGTCGATCTCGGCAACCCAGGTATCAGTATTGGGGATATAAATTTCCGCAACATTCTTACGTTCTTGGGCGATAAACTCATCCGTCATAAAGGTATGCGCTAGACGCGTAGCCACTTCCCATGAATCCAGCACGGCGGCTAGATCAGCATCCGACTGCATGCGATTGTTATGTTGCTAGCCACTGAACTGCTTTTACAGACAAGTACCCACATGTGATAACCCCAGTAACGATGAATGCCCAAATTAACCTAAGTAACCAAGGTTTGACTTGTGGCTGGAGAAGAACATTTACGACTTTGGCCGGTCCGTCATCTGATTGGATATGTGTGTTTACTTTCTCCCAAGTATCGGGAGAAAAATAAAGATAGTTGATGCTTACCTCGGTCTTAGGAACGAGGGTTGGAAATAATATCTCTTTTCCTCCACCAGGAAGATCCCTGATCTCATACATTACATCCGGATAGACATTAACGTTTGGTAGAAAGTTGTGACCTAAGCGAACATTTGATGCCGCTTTGCGCCCTGTGTTTTTTATGATTACCGAATGAGTGTTGACTATTGGTCCAGGAGATCCGTCGGCTTGAGGCGCAAGGCGATGTGAAGAAATAAATCCTAAATAGCTAATAAGTTTTGGCCGACTTTCTATGAGGTGATTAACTAAAGCGCCTAGGAATAGTGTAAGTATTGGCATTCCTACGGCTGCTGCCAAGTTCCAATCTATATTCATGCCTCATATTCTCTCATAGCAACATAACGCCAACAGCAAGCGCGCCGTTTTTTGGGGTCGCCTTGACTATTTTTGTTAGAAGTTTTTACGCGCACTATTTACCTACTGCAATATGGTAGGTCGTAAAACACCGACCTAATTGTTTTGTTTTATGAACTTTTGTAGACATTTTAATTAGTGCCTTGTACTCAGGTCTACTATCAAGTAGATGAAATAGTATTTCTTTATGCCCCAGCTCATTAGCCCAACACATGAGCATTTTGAAAATGGGTATACCAAAACCCCAGAATTTTTGTGAGATAACAATAGCTAATTCAAAACCATTATCATCTGGCTGAATTCCACACCAACCGGCTAATTCACCATCTATATTAACTGCCCGAATACGACAGCCTTGTATCGCATCCACTCTAATTTTATCTTCCATCCACGCTTGAAGGCTGGTGGCATCAAAATATGGATGATCGATTAAATGTATTCTCAAAGATTCCTCATTGACAATCGCCAAGAAGTCTTCTGGATTCACTTGATTAAAGCACAAAAATTTTATTTCACTCATATCTCGATACTTCTAACGCCCGCGTAATAGGCGCGAGCTTGCGAGCGTCCTAATTGACGCGTTTGTTAAATTTCATACAATCTCTTGAACAGAGGCAGATTCAATAGTGGAAAGTATCTTGTCTGCGACTTTTAAACTGTCTGGAGATTTTTCAGTCTTTATATACTCAGATAAGGCTTTCAGTATGAGCTTTTGAGAATACTCTAAGCGCGCGGTTTCTCCGCCCCTAAAGTCGGTGAAAAGCTGAACGTCTGCGCACTCAAGCCAGCTTTCTAATAAGCACTCATCCCCGACAAACATGCTTACAATTAGGCCTGGATTATGAATTAGAGCCACCTCAAAGAAATCTGATATTTCTAACCAAATAGCACCATCCCGATCCCGCCAAGCAGTTTTTAGCATTTCAATAGGTTTTTTACATTTTTTGGGATCGCCTTCTTTGAATATCTCAAGAACTTTTTCTCTATTTTTTTCTAGCCATTCATAGCCGATAGATTCTGGAGTTAATTCGAGTTTAACTATTAGTTCTCTTGAAAGATTTAAAACTCGCTCAGAGGTCTCTCTCGTTACTGCATCTAACTTATGAACCGAGTCATTTCGATACTTACGTATCTCATGAAGAAGATTGATATCATCACTAGCTAGTAAATGATGCTTTTTTGCGAGCTGAATCAGCTCATACATTGATATAGTTTTGAAATTTGACTCTCTAGTTTCAAGCAATCGTCTAATCAGAGATTCGACTACCTTGCTGGCTTCTAGCACAGAAAGGTCATACATTCCCGAGTTGAATAGGTCTGAAGCTCTTGCCAACAAGCGAAGATCTTCCCTTCTTTCTTCTTCCTTCTCCGCCTTATAAAACTTCAACTGTATCGATTTGGTAAGAAATTTGAACAAATAGTTTCCCAAAATTCCCGATATAGCACCTGAGGTTAAAGTCAGTATATTTGGAGGTATTTGAACCACTAACGTGCCGATAAAACCCGCTATAACCGTGAGCCCCCAGAATGCCCCATATACCGGAGGAGTAGCTAGAGCAATTGCATAACAGGCATTACTTGCCTTATCAAAAATGCCGACATGTCTCTGCGAAGCAAACTGTAATGATATAAAGTATACAGCCAGCCCTAGGCTGGCCATCAAGAAAAGATATGCACACTCAATGGTAATCTTTTGACCAAAAACGAGAAATCCAAGGTCACTGTTGGCATCTATCAATGGCTTTATGGTGAAAACTGCAGCCAGTAACCCTATAGTAAAACCAACTTTAGTTTTAAAAAACTCGTCCATTCTTCGAGGACTCTCCTTGTAAATTTAACGCCTTACTAATGGGCGCATAAATGCTTGGCTAAAATTAGCGACGGAGGAGCGCAAGCCAAGCGTTTTGCGTCCTTTTGAGTAACTTGTTAGGTGTAAATTACCACCCCATATCTTTCCAAGCATAATACATACCCTGAGAAAAAATATGCTTTAAATTTTTATCATTTACCCAAGGGAATGATTTCGAATAGCTTGCGACAAAAGCATCAAATGATGCATCTTTTCCTGATTCTTCAGCTAAAGCATAAACTTGATCGTGTCCGGTTTTCATTGCGGCTTGGCACTTTGAGTTGTAATCATCAAGTTCAATGTCTGAGAGTTTAGGGTATAACTTAACAAGTCGGGATTGAATTGGTTGCAACCAATTTGAGCCAAACTCCATGGCATAATCTAAACCATCATTTAGAATTTGATTCTCGTTATATGGTTGTTTTCGCTTCCTGAACCATTCGAACAACTCTGAACTTCCTTTACACCTAACGCCCACCATAAACGGCCGAGTGCAACGAGGTCCGGCGACCGAAGGGAGCATATTTAATGGTTTGGCTATGTGTCAACTTCTAGTCCTTCGTAGCTTTAATCCGGGCAATTTTTTTACCGGAAGCACCAAGGCAATAGCTCCCAGTAGCGTGAAACCTAGGACTACTCCTACATAAGCTATATATTTTTCCAGTTGAACAAACGCGTAAAAAATCGAGACCAATATTGAGAACTGGAGAGCTACCGAAATGAAGAACGAAAGCCCTTTGTGAAGCCGATAAGCTGTACCACATTGCGAGCACCGAACCTCCAGACCAAAAATTAAGCCCATTTTACTCAATGGGTTGATTCCATTTTTCTTACATTCTTGGCACTTCATTGTCCGTTATCCGTACACATAACGCCCGCAACACCGGACAATTTGGAGCGAAGCCGAAATTGTTCCGAGTGCTTGCGTTTGTTATACGTTACCTGCACCATCTTCGTGATGTCTAATTTCGGCCAATAGCGGACATTCGTTGTTGATCAAAGGGAAACTTCAATATGACTTCCATTAATATTATCACTATAAGGCACCTGTTAATCGGACATTCCTGATTTAGGGCGTCATAATATGTTCTCTCGTGACATATACCCGACGACAGAACCCTTCTCTACCAAGAACTCCAATATTACCAAAATCTCTTCTTTCAATTGCTTTGTCCTTCGAATTTTTTCACGCTCTTTGTAGATATACTTTCTGACGAGACTTTCTAGGTAATAAACTGTATTGGCTTCGAGTTTGGCTTCCCACAATCCTTCGTTGCTAGTCAACATTTCAGACAACCAGGCTATACCGGGATTGAGATACCGACTAGCGACGTTATTCAGCGATTTAGCCAGAGCGTACAACGTTGATGGGCAATGACCAATATTCTTGGCTATTTTTGAGAAAAATTGGTTATTGCTATCTTTGAATGTATGCCAATCAGTAGCTGTTTCTTTCCAAGGAACTCGTGCAAATAAATAGCTTTCTATAATTCTATCCACATGCCAGTATCCATCCCCATCCTTACACAGATTAACCATCTTCTCTAAAAATAGATTCCAGACCTTCCAGAAATTATCGTAAGTATCCAACCTATCTTCTGCTAAAATTAATTCGTTAAATAAATCCGCGATAGGCTCTGATCCGTTGAAGTCATCAAGAAATGGTTTCAAATAATTGGGAATGTCTTGCTCTGAAGCATTAAGAACAAAATACGCAAACCTTTCCAGAAAGGCATGGCGGACTGAATAGTCTATTTTATCTTCTCGCTCACGAGATAACAGAGGAGCTGCAAATGTGGCGATTACGGATAATGCAATCTGTTTATGTATAGCATTGTCCGTTTTCATGGGAATCAATTGAAAACCCGTATTTAATATATGTAGATCAGTTTTATCCAGCTCCTTTAAGTCATCTATCGAAACCGTATTCCCGATTACTTTTTGCAGGTCGTGTTCATACTCCTTGAAGAAATTCTCGCTGAACTTTTGTTCGTCAATCTCATAGACTCCTTTTTCGTAGCCCTCATTGCGAAGTTTTATTCTCAATCCTTCATACTTTGGTTTGAGCATAAAATATCCAATCAACAGAGACTGCATATCTTCAAAATGGTCATCCCATAACTTATGAATCGCCATACTAGGATAGATGGAATACTTACTCCCTCCCATACCAATAGGGTAATCATCAAACAATGTTAGGAGTAATAATACCTTGATGCCATCCCTTTCCGTCGGAAAATTCTGAAACACTACTGGCAGTGCTGAAATGGCCGACGTGGTTCCGTCTGATATCTGATATTGGTAATTAGGCATCAGTGGAATCTGCGTATACTCCAAAATAATATCTTTACAGTATTCTCTCTCTTCTTCGGAAAGCTGATTGAAATACTCAATAGTCAGGATGGAGCAAACATCCGCCGGTATGGCACTATTAAATAGATTGAAACTTTCATCAGCATCCGAATTGAGCCTCTCGATTATTTCCTTAGCTTCTTTTAAGGCTAGTTGAGGGTTCTTCTCGTACTGCTCATATTGTTTATAGCGTTCGTCCTTGTCCTTTCTATAGCTTGCCCATAACTTCAGAGAAGTGTATCTCATCGGCTCGGAACTCTTCTTTAATGATGCTTCACTGTACTCCTTGAGCTTAGAGTCAATTTCAGGATTAAAAGATATCTCGATTCCCCCTTCTTTCTCTTCGGTGGAAACCTTCATCTTTCGTCGATCCATCCTCGCCAGGAAAAGCCTCCAGGTCTTATCGGCCCCGGTTTCCTGGCCTTCATCTGGAAGCTGGCTATAGTATTTGTCAAAGATACCCCATAAAACCTTCTGCCTTTTCTCAGCTTCTTCCTCAGATGTATCCTCACTTCTGAAAACCTGGTAACTCAAAGCAAGCTGTTCAAGAGATTTTTTTCTGTGAGGATCATCGCAAGCCTTTATTCTGTCTTGTTCATGGAGAGCATTCTTGTAGTTTGCGCCTCCAAAACCATCTCTCAGCGAGATAAGTGAGCTCTTGTGTGATTGATCCAGCACCAATCTATTCGTGTCAAAATGGAAGAAATCCTTTGTCTGGAAAAGTATTTTAGCGACATTAAACGTCTTCTCTGGGTAAGCCAGGACAATGCTTGTCACCACTGCTGAAATGGATGCTGATTTAGTATTACGCAGAAGATAAAGAAGCCAGCGTTCCAGTATTTCGGAATCCACGTCTTTCCAGTGCTCAAGAAAAAACTTTTCTAAGGCCATGTGAATAGATGAAAGCAAGTGGGTGGAAACCTGTGTTCCTCGATACGAACACCATAACCGGTTGCATATATATTGCTTGACAAACTCCCCCTCTCCGATAAACACATCAATTTCTTCTATTTCATTTCCCGCAAGGCGAGAGTGAGCAAAACATTCCGTTGTCTTATTTGTAAAATCTACAATGAAGTCGATGGTTTTTTTTAGCGCTGACTGTAGCAACCAATAGATGGGGGTCTGATACGGACTTTCAGGAAAGTAATCGTGATGAGAACCACTCAGGCAAAACTCATCTTCAACGTCCATCCTACTATAAAAACTTCCGTTTTTTTGAGGCTGACGATACCAAAACAGATCAGCAATCTGTAAGACATGTTCTGGAAGAGTTATCCAGACAGGCTGAGCATCCATGTCGGTCAGGATTGCTTTCATTAAATCGCAAAATGGATCTCTATGATTGTTCCATCGATTTTTTATAACATCTCCGAATATTTCTTCAATCTCCGGTTTAATCATGCCTGCCCCGTGGAGGATAGTTTGTAATAAATTTTCCTTATGGTCTCCCCGAGACAAATAGACATCCTCTTCGATGGTCCATTGATAATACCTAAGAGCGATCAGGCTAGATAACCGGGTCGTCTCACCCTCTTTGGATTTTTTGTTCCATTCATGAATCACCGGCAATACGTAGTTGATATTTTTGACACCTATCTCGTCTAAATTATCGTAGATGAAACGAATCGCGCTCTGCCAGCCCATTCCCTTTGGCTTGGTCAGCACATATTTAATGGAAAGAAGGTTTGAGTCATTAACTCCCAGTATTTTTAGAATGTCATAATCAACTTCCATGCAAGCCAGCCTTAGCAAGAAGGTCAGTCTTTTTAACAATCTCTGATCGTTACTAATCAAATCTCCCTTGAACGATTCAAAAACTGTTTCTGAATGATTGGAAAGCAAGACTGATATCCATAGCTCATCTTTCCAAAAGTTGGAGATGTCATCACTCTGAATTACTTCAACTATAAATTGCCTTATGGACTCCCAATCGAATAGCAAACGTTCTGACACCCAATTTCTAAAACTGCGACGGACTGGCAGAGATGCTCCAATCTTTTCAAAGAAATCCTTGTTGTTCACCTTGCGTATGTATTCGACGGCAATCTTCTTTTCTAACGCCCATTCCTCGTAAATATCATGTGTAATAAAGTGGCCAGCTGTCTCATAGCCAAGAATTCCGTCATTGACCAACGCATCTAAAACTTTCGAATCACAGGATGGGGTGACAAAGAATTGCCCCTCACCAGCCCTCTGAAAAGCCGTTGATAAGAAACATTGTTCTCTGGCCGGATTCGTTTTAACAACTATCCTGTTCCATAGCTTTTCTTTGAAATTCACATAGTCGATATTCTCGCCGGTATAGAACCTTAAATATTCGCACAGATAGAAAGGATTTGTGATCAACTCCAACAACCTCACATCTTTAGGAAGGTTGAAACCATTTGCATGTGCTATTTCTGATAATTCTTTCTGACTCAGATTGCCTATACTAAAGTTGCTTGGTCTTATCTTATAGATATCAACAAAGTCATAATTCAAATCTGACAAATAGTTGTTTCTAGTAGTGAAGATTATTTTCCAATTATCTTTTATTAAAATCGTTAGGAATTCCTTAAAAGGATCTGTGTTGGTCAAGTCCAAAAGCTTTTCA
Source organism: Thalassolituus oleivorans MIL-1 (assembly GCF_000355675.1). Taxonomy (NCBI): domain Bacteria; kingdom Pseudomonadati; phylum Pseudomonadota; class Gammaproteobacteria; order Oceanospirillales; family Oceanospirillaceae; genus Thalassolituus; species Thalassolituus oleivorans. Next base: position 2,186,124 of record NC_020888.1, read on the forward strand.
GCAGAATCAACCACTATGATTTTGTGTGTTTCCTTTCGGTGAGCGGCCGAAAAACCCTCTAAGCTATATTCCTTAAATAGGTCATTAATACAGTCCTTATTGAATTCGCTAGCCTTAAAGACATAAAAAGGAATACTATCCTTCTCTTTTTCATGAAGCTTCTTGATGACCGCTGTTTTCCCAGCACCGCCCACGCCGCTTACGATGAGAATCTGTTTTTGATCCAGGTTTTTACGCAGACTCTCTAAGAGATAAGATCTGTCTATCTCGATCTTTTTATCGTTGAAACCCATATCAGTTTGAATTTCATTCAGCACATTCGATGTGTGCCTCTGCTTCTCTTCCAATAGATCAAAGATGCTTTTATCTGGGGAGAAAAAGTGTTTTGCAAATGTCTCATTCTCAACTGTTACAAATGGAGACTCAAAAAAGCTTGCTGTTCTCCACTCTATCTCTATGCCTGATGCTTTTGCTGTATTTTCGACTTCTTTCTTGGTCTTTGAATCACTTTCCTTCTTACCTTGTCCCCATTCCTGGTTGGTGTAGAAAATGATCTTGGTTAGGTCTGGATAATTCTTTTTGCTTTTTGCAACCATCCCTATCAGCTCAGACTTATTGTCTGACAACTTAGTGTCATAGAATTTTGATTGCCAGCCGACTACTTCATGGCCCTTGGTAATCGGACTTGTCTCTATTCCAGATTGGTTTTTATATCTAAAAATACCAGCCGGAACCTTAAATTCTTGACAGAAAAGTGAATAGCAGAACCACTCAAAATTCGATTGAGGATTTTCACTAAACTTAGCTTTAAAAATATCCCAATTTGGCTTAATCACTTAATCTTTCTCTTGACATGTCTAGGTATTTTAGAATCCCGTTAGCTATCAGAAACAGGTTATTCAGGCTGAAGAATATAATTTTCAAACGTCCGCTTAGGGTCGAAATCAGACTTACTACGACCACCGTATAACAGCATAATAGTGTGCCGGCACACTTTGCCGATCTTGACAAAGTTCCGACTTGGTCGCAACTTATTGATTTTAAAGGGGCATATTCCATTACATTGACAATCCATTCTGTGAAAGTGTGCGCGCACACTATTTCGGTTCTGTATGGCACACTAATTTGTAAACCAGTTTGGTAACTTACTGATTTAAGTGGAGTTTAAGCTATCACCCACTGGCAAAGCGTGCAACACGATTTGTAAAGTGTGCCACAACTCCTTGCCTTTGTAAAAATATACTGTACAAACAACCAGTATATCTTTACAATTGGAGGTCATGGATGGCCAAGAGCAAATTCCTGACGGGTACACGTCAGTTTATGCTTTTAAATCGGTACAGTATTCGTCCTTAAAACACGCATATATATAAAACACGCATATCTATTGGATTCGTTTTTATATCCGCTTTCATAGGTTACGGCACCCAACGGAGTTAAGTGCCGAGCATGTGGGTATGTTTTTAAGCTTCCTTTCGAATGAACCTGATGTCTCGATCAACACTCAGAAGGTTGCTTTAAATTCATTGGCTTTGCATTTATTACGGGAAGGATACGTGAGTCTATTTTATTCGATGATGAATATCAGTTAGGTTGTCGTTAAGCGCATTCCACGCTTCACCAATGCCTGTCTTTAAAGGCTGCCATACTTCATCATTTGCGGCTTTTAGGTCGTAAAGGGTAATTCGGATTTCTTCGAAGTATTCATTCATTTCCTCCAAGGCACCGTCCGAATCAAAATCGACCTTATATTCCTCTAGCGCACGTTCTGCCTGTCGCAATTTTACTTTTAGCTGGTCGATTTCCGTCTGCATGACGAGCAAACGAGCCTCCAATTGCTCTTGGTATGCTTGCTTACTGACCATGATATTACCCCTTACACGGCGTGTGTATGATGCATGTACTGGGTTGGACAAAGGACGAGTTAACAGGTTCCATAACTAAATGCGGCTAACGCTAAGTGATGTTATGACGTTAGGAGCTAGCGTTACCGACAACGGGATAGGCAAGTTCGCCCCACTCTTGGTCGGCGGCGTCGAGCATAATGGCAATAATGATTGGCATTAATGTGAGTAGTAAATTACCACCATCAATAACTTGATCTCGATTCACTTGGCTTTTGTAGGTTGCTCCGCCATTGACTACCTGTTGGTGCAGTACGCATAAGCGATCTAATACGATGGCGAGTAATTCGGGTACTTTACGGCGGCTTAATGCGTTTAACGCAGCGACTGAGGATTGATCGAAAAGCGATTTCCAGTGTTCGTCACCTGAGCGTTGCGATTGCCAGAACGGCGCAAATACATAGGGGTTTTTAATCAGGGCTTTTACTGAGCCTGAATATTGATGCCAAAGACAGTCGTAAATTCGTTCGTCACTGTCTAACGCAACTAAGCGGGCAATAAAGTCGTTAAATGCCGACTGTTCTGCAAGGCTTAGATTGTCTCTGTCGGTGACAACACAAGCGCTAAAACTGATCCATGCAGCGATAAAACGCATGTCATCATCAGCGCTGTGATCTAACGCCGCTTGCCACCAACTGATGGCGCGATGCAGGCGGGTTGAGTGAGATTGATTAAACAAATCACGTTGCTCACGCAAACGCTGTTTGAGTACATCGGGTGTTAATGCCAATGGCTGCATTGATTTAACCATCCTCACTCAGATGCTTGGTGCTTAGTTGCAGCAAGCGCCGTGTTCGTCAAAATCCATCGCCATAAATACGGTGGTTTGTGGGAACTGAGCTGGGTAACACACATAGTAATGTGTATTCTCATCTACCGGCCACCAACATGAAGCAGCGCGCGGCACATCAGCCAGTTCAACGCGTTCGATGCAGTATTGCAGTTTTAAGTATTCAGCTTCTGGGCAGAAACCTAAAAACTCAGCAGGAAAACCATCAACTGCGGTATCCAACTTACCTTCTAGCGTCAGATTCTTTAGTTTGTCTGTCCAAGCTGCATCTTGACTACAGTCGATCAAGAAATCGCCTAACAAGCGGCTGTGTTGCTTTTTAACGATACGAGGCTTAGCCATCATGTGTCCTTAACGTGTTGTTACCAGGGTAATGCCTGGCCATTGGAATGCCAAAAGCCACCACTGTTCTCCAGTGTTAGCTCATCAATACGTGCTGCTATACCCGCTGCGGCATCAGCCGGTGTGATATCACCGGTAAAACCGACCATGCGCGTTTGTACATAACCCGGATGAATTTGGGCCACTGCGACACCGGCGGGTTTCAAATCAATTGCCAAACTCTTACCAATTGCGTTTAGCGCTGCTTTCGAGGCGCGATAACCAAAATACCCGCCGGATGTATTATCGGCGATTGAGCCCATGCGGCTAGTAATATTCGCGACCTTGCTACCTTCTGTCATAAGCGGCAGGAAGTTCATGGTAACGTTCAGCGGTGCTATGGCATTCACTTCCATTTGTTGGCGAATACCCTCTAGGCTCATATTTGCAACCGTTTCATTGGTAAACAAACCGGCATTGTTGATGAGGATATCGACAGGGCCATCCAGCAACTTATGCAACATCCCCACGACCTTAGGAAGATTCTCTTCATCGGTCACATCAATGCCCGCAATCACTTGATCAGCAATGTCTTCAATCTCTTCATTCCCTTCACGGCATATCGCCGTAACTGAATCGCCACGCGCTTCATATAGACGAGCCAATTCAAGGCCAATTCCGCGGTTTGCACCGGTAATAACAACGTTAGCCATCATCTGCTCCTGTAGTTGAGTTAGCACATAATATATGTACCCATACGGATGGCGACATAGTACCGACTTTTTATGACAACGTCTGTACAGGCGTTATTAGATTACAGCGATAGGGGCTTTAATATAAGTCAGCGACCTGTGTATCGTGTCAGCCAATATACAGTTCACTTGCGCCTAATGGTCGTGAGTGCTAAAAAATGGGAAGCATCAAAATAAGTAGTTTGCTTAGCTGGAATAGTTTTATTCGGTGTACTGAATAAATCATTTACAACGGAGGGCAAGTGAATGATACCCGTCGATGGCAATTTTATTTTAGCCGTTGCACCTCGCTTTTCAGGATCGAAAGCGGAGGCACAGGCGCATATTGTAGGGCAAATATCCGCTGTATTTGCTCCAATTCTCGACTCTTACGATATTAATACCAAATTACGCATTGCCCATTTTATGGGACAAATAACTCATGAGTGTGCGGGCTTCCGCACGACCGAGGAATTTGCCTCGGGTGCAGCTTACGAAGGCCGAACTGACTTGGGCAATATACACGCAGGCGATGGCAAGCGTTATAAGGGTCGTGGCTTGATTCAATTAACGGGGCGCTATAACTATAAAAAAATCGGCGATATATTGGATTTACCACTAGAAGAGCATCCAGAAATTGCGGCCGAACCTGTTATCTCATTAAAAATCGCCTGCGAATATTGGAAACGCCGCAACATAAATGAGATTGCGGATGGCGATGATTTAATCAAGGTAACCACGCTTGTTAATGGTGGCCAGAACGGTTTGGAAGATAGACGTAAGTATCTACAAAAATCGAAAACGGCAATAGCTAACTTAGAAGGTATTCGGGTGGCTATTCAGGAAGGTGGAAATACCGTGGTGCTAAGACGCGGCTCGTTCGGTAACGCAGTAATTGAATTACAGAAATTACTTGCTGCCGCAGGCTATCGGCTTTCAATTGATGGCGATTTTGGTGCCGCGACCGAACTTGCCGTCGTTTCGTTTCAGCAATCGAAAGGTTTAATCATCGATGGTATCGTCGGAAAATCAACATGGTCAGCGCTTAAGCATTGATGCCTTTTACGCCCATAAAAAAACCACGCCGAGGCGTGGTTTCTATTTAATTAGAGTTATCTAATTAATTAAGCAACGCGAGCTTCCGCCATCATTGCTTGCAGACGCTTGCTCTGCATTTTCAAAGAATAATCTAGTTCTTTAAAGCGCGTATGAATCGCTGCGGATTCCCACTTCTCTCGTAAATGCTTACGAGTTTCATCCAATCGTTCTGATTGAAGCTCGGTCCACTCGTTCAGCATTTCGCGGAACTCTTCGTATTCTTTTTCTAGCAGTACTGTCCACTTCTCTGAGTTTTCAGCTTTTGCTAGTTTTTCTTGGGCATGCTTAAACTGCATCTTCACTTTCGCGCGTTCGATTTTGAAATCTGGCACGACGCGGAGATTGCTAGTCAAACCAACCCATGAACAGGCGGCGATGAACCACTTGGTTGGGTCCCAGTGATACCAACGAATACCATTACGGTAATCTGTTTGGAAAATATGGTGGTAGTTATGGTAACCCTCACCGTGTGTTAAAAACGCGAAGAATGCGTTATCACGTGCGGTGTTCTCATCTGTGTATGGCTGCGAGCCCCACTTGTGAGCAATTGAGTTAATGAAGAAAGTTACGTGGTGAGTAGTCACAATACGCAACAAACCAGCCAGTAGTAACATGCCCCATACATCGCCGAATATAAAACCGAGCGCCAACGGCACACCGATGTTCATAACCAGTACGATTGGGCCGTAGTACTTGTACTGCCACATTACAATTGGGTCTTTCATTAGATTTTTGACATTGTCGAAGTTAGGAATGCCGCTTTTGTATTCGCGTAGCATCCAACCCATATGAGAGAACCAAAAACCGCGTTTTGCAGAGTATGGATCTAACTCAACGTCATCAACGTGACGATGGTGAACACGGTGGCCAGAAGACCAGTGCAAAATAGTATTTTCAAGAGCTGCGGCGCCCCATAGTGCGTACCAAATACGCAGTAATGGATGTGCTTCATAGCTATTGTGAGACCATAGACGATGATAACCGCCGGTGATGCTCATGCCGGTTAGCCAAGTGATTACAGCGTATGCAACCCATGCAGACGTGCTGTAACCATAGGTGATTCCGTACCATGGCACTATGGTAAGAACACCGAGTGTTGTGACGGCAAACATAATTGCCGGCACCCAGTTGATCGGTGCGTTTTCTTTATTATGTTGTTCGCTCATGGAATTCTCTGTATAAAAAATAGACATTCTCAGCTTAGCGCAGGCCTGTTACAGCCATGCGTCATCATAACGTATTCTGACAAGAAAGACCGCTCGCATAATGGACGGAGATCATTAAATAGGTAAAGTTTTCGCCATTTTTGACTTCTCTGGCCCACTTTCACGGCATATATTCCCACAACTCATTAATGGACAACCACTATTTCCATTTTCTCTAGGCCAAAAAAAACCGCACTGAAGTGCGGTTTCCTTGAATAACCTTAGTGATTAACCACCAAAGTCATCCAGCATGATGTTTTCTGGCTCAACACCGAGATCCAGCAACATCTTGATGACAGATTGGTTCATGATTGGCGGGCCGCACATATAGAACTCACAATCTTCTGGAGCTGGGTGGTTCTTCAAGTACTCGTCAAACAGTACGTTGTGAATAAACCCAGTTAAGCCATCCCAGTTATCTTCTGGTTGAGGATCAGACATAGCAACATGCCACTCGAAGTTTTCGTTTTCAGCCGCTAACATGTCGTAGTCTTCTTTATAGAACAGTTCACGCAATGAACGTGCGCCGTACCAGAAGCTGATCTTACGCTTGGAGTTCAAACGCTTTAGCTGGTCGAAGATATGCGAGCGCATTGGTGCCATACCTGCACCACCGCCAACAAATACCATTTCGGCATCGGTATCACGGGCGAAGAATTCACCAAATGGACCATACACTGTCACTTTATCGCCTGGCTTCAGGTTGAACACATAGCTCGACATGATGCCTGGGTTGATATCTTTAGTGCCCGGAGGTGGTGTCGCGATACGAATGTTGAATTTCACCAGACCACGTTCTTCTGGATAGTTCGCCATTGAATAAGCACGAATGGTGTCTTCCTTATTAACCGCTTTCAGGTTAAAGAAGCCAAAACGCTCCCAGTCGCCACGATATTCTTCTTCAATATCAAAATCAGAGAAATTAATCTCGTATGGCGGGCACTCAAGCTGCACATAACCACCTGCACGGAAGTCTACACTTTCGCCTTCAGGTAGTTGCAACGTAAGCTCTTTAATGAAGGTCGCTACGTTAGGGTTAGAAACAACGGTCGTTTCCCACTTCTTAACACCGAACACTTCTTCAGGTACTTCAACAACCATGTCTTGTTTAACTGGAGTCTGACAAGACAAGCGCCAGCCTTCACGAGCATCACCTTTAGTAAAGTGAGACGCTTCAGTAGGCAGCATTTCGCCACCACCGGAAGACACGATGCACTTACACTGGGCGCAAGTACCACCGCCACCGCAAGCAGATGACAAGAAGATGTTGTTAGATGCAAGTGTTTGCAACAGCTTACCGCCCGCTTCTGTTTCAACTGTGCGCTCACCGTTGATCAGAATTTTTACTTTTCCGGAGCTGACCAGCTTGCTACGTGCACCAAGGATGATGGCAACCAGTGCCAATACGATCCCAGTGAACATGACAACGCCGAGTATGATTTCAAGTTCCACAATCGACTCCTTACAGTGATACGCCAGAGAATGACATGAAACCCAGCGACATCAGACCGACGGTCATGAAGGTAATACCTAGGCCTTGCAGGCCAGCAGGTACATCGCTGTACTTCAACTTTTCACGAATACCAGCCAATGTGGCAATCGCTAGTGCCCAACCTAAGCCAGAACCGATACCGTAAACGGTACTTTCTGCAAAGTTGTAATCACGCTCTACCATGAATAACGAGCCGCCCATGATGGCGCAGTTAACGGTAATCAGAGGTAAGAATACACCTAACGCGTTGTAAAGAGCTGGTACGTATTTGTCTAAAACCATTTCCATGATCTGAACAATCGCTGCAATCACACCAATATAAGTCAACAGACCTAAGAAGCTTAAATCAACGCTAGCGTATTCTTCACCAGCCCAAGACAAAGCACCTTCTTTCAACAAGTAGGTATAGATCAGATTGTTAGCAGGAACGGTAATCGTCTGCACGACAACCACCGCAATGCCCAAACCAATCGCCGTTTCAATTTTCTTTGAGATGGCTAAGAAAGTACACATACCCAAGAAGAAGGCGAGTGCCATGTTCTCAACAAAAACCGCCTTAACTAAAAGGCTGACATAATGTTCCATTAGTGGCCTCCTGAATGTTCGGTATTAGGCAAAATTTTGAAGTCCGCTTTTTCATTTAGATCTTTACGTACGGTACGTAATACCCAAATAAAGCCGCCGATAATAAAGAACGCAGACGGTGGTAACAGTAACAAACCATTAGACTGATACCAGCCACCATCGGTTACCAATGGTAGGATTTCGAAGCCCAACAATTTACCTGCACCAAACAATTCGCGAATAGTACCCACTGTGATTAACACAACGGAATAACCTAAACCGTTACCGATACCATCAAAGAAGCTCAATACAGGACCGTTCTTCATTGCGAACGCTTCAGCACGTCCCATCACGATACAATTGGTAATGATTAGACCGACGAATACTGATAGCTGCTTACTAATATCATAGGCGTAGGCTTTCAGAATTTGATCTACTACGATTACCAAGGATGCGATGATAATCATCTGCACGATAATACGAATATTATTCGGAATATGGTTACGAATTAAGGCAATACCAAAGTTCGAAAATGCCGTTACCGCCGTTAATGCAATACACATTACCAAGGTTACTTTTAGGCTGGTTGTTACTGCCAGCGCCGAACAAATCCCCAAAATTTGGATAGCAATTGGGTTTTTGCTGAATAACGGTTCCGTGAGGACAGTTTTAATATCAGACATCTCAGGCCCCCTGCTCTTTCAATTTAGTTAACAGACTACCGAATGCTTTGTCACCAACCCAGAAACGCACTAGGTTTTTAACACCGCGGCTGGTCAAGGTAGCGCCTGACAAACCATCTACTTGGTGTGAATTACCCGCTTCAGCTGAACCTTTAACAACCGTAATGGCAACGTTGCCTTGATCGTCGTATAGCTCTTTGCCTTCCCAGAGGGCTTTCCATTTAGGATTGTCTACTTCACCGCCCAAACCTGGAGTTTCAGCATGTGAGTAGAAACCTAAGCCAACGATGGTGTCCATATCGCCTTTCAGCGCGATAAACCCATACAAGGTCGACCACAAGCCGTAACCATGAACAGGCAATACGATGGTTTCGATACCAGTATCGTTATTCACAATGTACACCGCTGCGTATTTTTCTAAACGCTTGATGCTGGCAGGGTCTTCATTGCCATCAAGTGCACGCGACAAAGCTGGCGTTTTTGACGACTTACGTTGATCGAAGTTTTTCGGATCAAGGCCAGCCGCTTTAATTTCAGCTAATTCTGCGTCCGTTGCGAAACGGCCTGCTTCTAAGTTAACAATACGAGTCGTTACTTGCTTGAACTGTTCAGCGATACTTTTATCACCGTGAAGTAAACCGGCTGCAGATAAAATATTTTTTTGCTTATCCAGCAGCTTGTTCGCTTGCTGTTCTTTGCGCAGACCTACCGCAGCACCCGCCACGATAACGGAACACACCAAGCACAGTAAGATCGCTACAATTAAGGTCTTTTGAATGCTGTCGTTATTACTGGACACGGGCAATCCTCCGCTTCATGTTTGCCTGAACCACAAAATGATCGAACAAAGGTGCGAACAAGTTTGCGAACAGAATGGCTAGCATCATGCCTTCAGGGAAAGCAGGGTTGATTACGCGGATGAGCACAACCATAAAGCCGATCAAGCCACCGTAGTACCACTTTGCTTTATTGGTCATCGATGCCGATACCGGATCGGTCGCCATGAAAAACATACCAAAAGCAAAACCACCCACCACTAAGTGCCAGTACCAAGGCAATGCGAACATTGGGTTTGTGTCAGAGCCAATACCGTTCAATAGCAATGATGTCGCCACCATACCAATCATGACACCGGCAACAATGCGCCAAGAAGCAATGTTCATGATGAGTAACACAGCACCGCCAATCATGATGGCTAATGTACTCACTTCACCCATAGAACCAGGAATAAACCCTAGGAATGCATCCATCCAGCTGATGCCACCTTGAACCACGTTATCTACGCCGCCTTCAGCTGCCATACCTAACGCTGTTGCACCGGTATAACCATCGGCTGCCGTCCATACCGCATTACCTGACATATTGGCAGGGTAAGCAAAGAACAAGAAAGCACGACCGGTAAGGGCTGGGTTCAGGAAGTTTTTACCGGTTCCACCGAAAACTTCTTTACCAATCACAACACCAAAGCTGATACCAAGGGCAACCTGCCACAATGGAATGCTTGGCGGTAAAGTCAGAGCGAACAACACCGAGGTCACGAAGAAACCTTCGTTCACTTCATGCTTACGGATCGTTGCGAACAATACTTCCCAGAAGCCACCAACAATGAAGGTAACGGCATAAACAGGAAGGAAGTAAGCAGCACCGTAAACAAAATTGTCCCAGATACTGGCTGCGTTGTGTGCGCTACCGCCCAAAAGAGCAATTAGCATTTCACGCCAGCCTTCCATCGCTGTACCCGCACCCGCTGCAATGGCATCGTTCGCCTGCAAACCAATGTTGTACATACCGAAGAACATTGCTGGGAAAGTACACATCCACACAGTAATCATGATGCGTTTGAGGTCGATACCATCGCGCACATGCGATGTATTATTGGTTACATTCGGTGGTGAATATAAGCCAGTATCAATCGCTTCATATAGCGGATACATTTTTTCAAACTTGCCACCCTTCTCGAAGTGAGGAGCGGCACTATCTAACATACTACGCAGGCCCATAATTAACCCTCCGCTTCTATTCGGGTGAGATTTTTACGCAAAATCGGACCGTACTCGTACTTACCTGGGCAAACAAAGCTGCACAGCGCGATATCTTCTTCGTCCAATTCCAGCGCACCCAGAGCAATAGCACTTTCCATATCTTCTACAATCAACGCTCGCAGCAGTTGAGTTGGCAAAATATCGAGAGGCATAATGCGCTCGTAAGAACCGACCGGCACCATGGCGCGCTCACTACCGTTGGTTGTAGTAGTAAAGTCGAATACCTTGCTCATCAATTTTGACAAGTAGATAGGCATCACAGAAAAACGGTTAGTACCCGGTGTTAAGTAATGCAACATGGGGCGCTCACGGCCTTCGCGCAATACCGATACCTGGTTATGAAAACGACCTAAGAAGTTCAATTCGCCAGACGCAGTACGTCCACCAAACACAGAACCTGAAATCAGGCGGTTTTCACCGTCTTTCAATTCGCCTTTAGTCACTTCAGCAAGCGAAGCACCTAATTGCGTGCGAACTAAGCGCGGCTTATTCACTTGCGGGCCAGCTAACGCAATCACACGATCGGTAAATAGTTTACCCGTAGTAAACAACTTACCGATCGCAATGACGTCTTGATAGCCCACAGTCCATACCGTGCGATTAGCACTAGCGGCGTACAAGAAATGAATATGAGTACCCGGCAAACCTGCAGGGTGCGGACCAGCAAACTCTTCCGTCTGCTCAACGCCCGCAGAAGGAATGGATGCACCTGGTGCTTTGCACACGAACAACTTGCCTTCGCTTAAGCGACGCAACGCACGTAAGCCATTTTTAAAGGCTTCAGTTTGTCCTTTGATGACCAATTCAGGGTTACCTGCTAGCGGGTTGGTATCCATAGCGTTCACGAAGATCGCTTTTGGACGGCTACCCAGTGCCGGTACTTTCGAATATGGTCGAGTACGCAAAGCCGTCCACAAACCTGATGCAACTAGGTTTGCTTCAACGTCTTTCGCATCCAGAGAATTTAATTGCTCTGGCGTATAACTCGTAAAGGTCTCTTCTTCGTCACCATCGAGTTCGATAACAACAGATAGAAATACACGACGCGCTCCACGGTTAATGGCTTTCACCACACCAGCAGCAGGAGCCGTATATTGCACCCCTTCCGTCTTCTTATCGGTGAATAACACCTGGCCTTTCTTGACTCGATCACCTTCCTGAACCGCCATTGTTGGCTTCATGCCAACATAATCAGGACCCATAACAGCAACTTGCGTCACCTTTGGGCCGTCTGTAATGGTTTGTTCAGGGTTGCCGGTGATTGGTAAGTCGAGACCCTTCTTGATATTGATCATACGCCTCGCCTAATCACGTGTAGTTCCAATGTGAATGCTCCTGATAGATGCAAAAAAACACGCACAGCAAAGACCCGAATTGGGTTCGCGGAACGTAAAATATCTTTTTGCACAGGAAACAAGCACTTGGACTTCTTTCCCAAGTAAAAAATCGCGCTAAGTATAAAGACCACACATCGAATAATCCACCGGTGATACTGCCAATTACGGCGCGATTACGACGTTTGTCGTGGCCCTTTTCCAATATTGTTCAAAGCTTAGACAAAAAAAAGCCGTTGCATAGGCAACGGCTTTTTTAAATTAACGAATTTACATTCGTTCAGTTAATTTAATTGTTTATAAATTAACCACGTGCTGGATAGGTCGGATATTCCACACCACACACTTGCTGCGCAATACGCACAACCTGACGGCTGTAGCCGTACTCGTTATCGTACCAAACGTACAGATTTACGCGGTTGCCGTTAACGATGGTTGCTTTCGCATCCACAATACCTGCATGGCTATTACCCACGAAGTCAGTTGAAACAACTTCAGGAGAATTAACCCAATCAATTTGCTTTTGTACCGCTGAGTGCAAAGACTGTTCGCGTAGATAGTTATTAACTTCTTCCACGGTAACGTCTTTCTTCAAGTTCAATGACAAAATGGCCATAGAAACGTTTGGAGTTGGTACACGAATAGCGTTACCAGTTAACAAACCTTTCAATTCAGGCAATGCCTTGGCAACCGCGCTAGCGGCACCAGTCTCAGTGATAACCATGTTCAATGGCGCTGAGCGACCACGACGATCACCGCTATGATAGTTATCAATCAAATTTTGGTCATTGGTATAAGAATGCACAGTTTCAACGTGACCATTCACAATACCGTAGGCATCGTTCATAACTTTCAACACAGGTGTAATAGCGTTGGTAGTACAAGAAGCCGCCGATAAAATTTTATCTGATGCTTCAATATCACCATTGTTGATACCGTAAACGATGTTCTTCAACTCGCCTTTACCAGGAGCAGTCAGCAATACACGCGCAGTGCCCTTCGCTTCCAAATGCTGAGACAGGCCAGCTTGATCGCGCCATACACCAGTGTTATCAATCACCAATGCGTTTTTGATGCCGTACTGAGTGTAATCAATTTCAGCAGGGTTATTGGCGTAGATGATCTTGATGTAGTTACCGTTCGCAATGATGGCTTCGTTTTCGTGATCAATGCTCAAAGTACCACGGAAAGTACCGTGTACTGAGTCACGACGCAGCAAGCTCGCACGCTTAACTAGGTCATCACCTTTACCACGACGAACCACGATTGCACGTAAACGTAGGCTATTACCTGCGCCCGCTTTCTCAATCATGATACGTGCGAGTAAACGACCAATACGGCCGAAGCCATAAAGAACAACATCGCGATCTTCAGAAATTGGAGCAGCATGGCCAATAACGTCTTTCAATTCATCTGCAACAAATGCTGCAACGTCACGACCGTTGGCTTCTGCAGCGAACTTAACCGCCAATTTACCAATGTCGATGTGCGCTTGAGCAACATCTAATTCCAGCAATGCTTTCACAACTGGGAAAGTGTCATGCACTGACAGTGCTTGCTTTTCCATGTGACGCACAAACCGGTGCGCTTTAAGCAAATCGATAACGGAGCGGTTAACAACCGGACGACCGTAGATTGAAGTAACGATATTCTTCTTACGATACAAAGTACCAATAAGAGGAATCATAGATTCAGCGATGGCTTCACGGTCCATCCAGTCCTGCAAACAGACGTCGTGTTTGTCTTGGCTCACGGGTTCACCTTCCGTTAAAAATCAGTGGGCAAAATTCGGGGGCACATTATGCCCAGATACAATCGGTTTCACAAATGTTTGGCACTGCCAATATCACCATTTTGGTTAACAGTGTGTATGCCATTCGTTACACTAGCCGCCTTTTTACACCTTCTGCGGAGCATCCATGGTCAGTCCACTCAGCCCTGAAATTCATAATCGCGCTGCCGAGCGTCGGTTCTGGGGGAGTTTGCAGGGCGCCAGCCAAGCATTAGCCATAGCCGCCGCAGCACAGCAACAGGCCGGTCTAACACTGGTAATTACTACCGATACCGGTAGCGCCTTACGCCTTGAAGAAGAAATTCGTTTCTTCGCTCCGCATCTACCTGTTCTGCATTTCCCCGATTGGGAAATCTTGCCGTACGACGTTTTCTCGCCACACCAAGACATCGTCTCCCAGCGCATCGCCACACTGAGTAAACTGCATGATCTAAAACAAGGGGTGCTCATTGTTCCAGTCACTACCCTGCTTCATCGCTTACCACCTAATAGCTTTTATCAAGGGCAGAGTTTTGTTTTAGATGTCGGTGGTAATTTTGATCCTGAGCATACCCGTCGCCAACTCGAAATCGCGGGTTATCACTGTGTCGATACCGTTTATGAGCACGGTGAGTTTGCAGTTCGTGGTGCCATTATGGATATTTATCCAATGGGCCAAGAGCTACCTTTCCGTGTCGATCTCGTCGATGACGAAATTGATTCGCTGCGAACGTTCGACCCGGAAAGCCAGCGCACAATCGACAAGGTAGATGCCATACGTATTTTGCCTGCGCGTGAGTTTCCATTAAACACGGCCGCTATTCGTACCTTTAAAGCACGTTGGTTTGATTTTTTCGAACATGACCCTAAAGCGTGCCCCGTCTTTACCGATGTCACTCAAGGTATTGCACCAGCCGGTGTCGAATATTACTTACCACTATTTTTTAGCGATGATCTTGGCAATATTTTTGATCATTTACCGAAAAATACGCTGATTATTCACGATGCTCGTTTAGAAGAAGCAGCAAGCCAATTTCGTATAGACGTTGAACAACGCTATGAAAGTCGGCGCTATGATCGCTTGCGCCCTATTCTGGCGCCCGCTGAATTATTTTTAGCGACCAACCAACTATTTGAAAAACTCAACGACTACCCACAAATTCAGTGGTTTTTAGAGGGTGCGCCAAAGCGCTCGGGCGCTATCGACTTCGATACCCAAGCACTGCCCGATGTCAGTGTTGATTCACGCTTAGAGCAACCGCTGCAGCGCTTGCAAACTTGGTTGAGCAACACCAATGGTCGGGTTTTATTTTGCGTCGAATCCGCCGGGAGGCGTGAAGCGCTGCGCGAACTGTTAGGCCGCATTCATATTCATCCGCAAGATGTCGTTGAGTGGCAAGAGTTTATCGACGGCGACGAACCGCTAGGTTTAATTATTGGGCCATTAGAGCAAGGCGCACAAATTGGTGACGATTTATTCGTTGTTACCGAAAATCAATTATTTGGCCAACGCATTCAACAACGTCGTCGCCGACAAAAGCAGAAAACTGATAGCGAATTAGTCGTTCGTGATTTATCGGAATTAAAAGAAGGCGCCCCCGTCGTCCATTTGGATCACGGCGTTGGTCGTTATATGGGCCTACAAATTCTCGACGCTGGCGGCCAAGTTAACGAATTTTTATTACTGGAATATGCTAACGGCGACAAATTGTATGTTCCTGTTTCTGCCTTGCATTTAATCTCTCGCTACGGTGGTGCAGAACATGAACATGCGCCGTTAAATAAATTAGGCACCGATAAATGGAGCCAAGCGAAGCGTAAAGCCGCCGAAAAAATCCGCGATACGGCAGCCGAGTTATTGGATATTTACGCGCGTCGCCAAGCGCGTAAAGGCTTTGCATTTACCGAACCCGATGACGATTACAAACGCTTCTCCGCGGGCTTCCCATACGAAGAAACACCCGACCAGCAAACTGCAATTGATGCCGTAATTAGCGACATGACTGATATTCGTCCTATGGATCGCCTAGTGTGTGGCGATGTGGGCTTTGGTAAAACAGAAGTCGCTATGCGCGCCGCATTTTTAGCCGTACAAAGTGGTAAGCAGGTTGCTGTATTAGTCCCCACGACCCTGCTAGCGCAGCAGCACTATCAGAACTTTGCTGACCGCTTTGCTGAATGGCCTGTAAAAGTGGATGTGCTTTCGCGCTTTAATTCCGCCAAAGAAACCCAAGCCGCGCTTGAACGTATGGTGGAAGGTAAAACCGATATCGTTGTCGGCACGCATAAATTACTGCAAAAAGATGTGAAGTTTGAACATCTCGGATTATTGATTATTGATGAAGAGCACCGCTTTGGTGTAACGCAAAAAGAGCGTATTAAATCGCTTCGCTCCGAAGTCGATATTCTTACGTTAACAGCAACGCCTATTCCACGTACTTTGAATATGGCGATGGCGAGTATTCGCGATTTATCGATTATTGCCACACCGCCAGCGAAACGATTAAGTGTTAAAACCTTTGTTCGTCAAAGCGATAACGCCACCATTAAAGAAGCGGTACTGCGTGAAATATTACGTGGCGGCCAAGTGTATTATTTACACAACGAAGTAAAAACCATCGAAAAAGTAGCCCGGGATTTAGCAGAATCGATTCCCGAAGCCCGCGTCGGCATTGCTCATGGACAAATGTCAGAACGCGAACTAGAAAGCGTGATGAGCGACTTCTACCACAAACGCTTCAATATGTTGGTATGTACCACCATTATTGAAACGGGTATCGATATTCCATCGGCCAACACCATTATCATTGATCGCGCCGATAAATTTGGTTTAGCGCAGCTGCACCAGTTGCGAGGCCGTGTTGGCCGTTCTCACCATCAAGCCTATGCGTATTTACTCACGCCAGTAGATCGTAAGGTTACTAAGGACGCGGAAAAACGCTTAGAGGCGATTTCAGCAGCTCAAGATTTAGGCGCAGGCTTTATGCTGGCTACCCACGATTTGGAAATCCGTGGTGCGGGTGAATTGTTAGGTGACGAACAGAGCGGGCAGATTGAAGCCATTGGCTTTACTCTCTATATGGAAATGCTAGAACAAGCCGTAAAAGCCATTCGCTCGGGCAAAGAACCTTCCGTCGACTTATCCATGCCACATGGCGCCGAAGTTAATATGTATACCCCAGCGTTAATCCCAGGCGACTATCTACCCGATGTAAACAGCCGCTTAACCCTGTATAAACGTATCGCCAGTGCGACCGATGATCATCAGTTGAAAGAGCTGCAAGTAGAGATGATCGACCGTTTTGGTTTGCTACCAGAGCCAGCGAAGCAACTATTTAGAGTTACATCACTCAAATTGCGTTTAACACCATTAGGCATCGTGCGTTTGGACGCCTCTGCCAGCCAAGGTAAGATCGAATTTGGTAGTGAAACCTCGATCAACCCGTTTGTGTTGATTAAACTAGTGCAAACACGCTCGGCCAGTTTCCGACTTGAAGATGGACATACCTTGCGTTTCTTCTTCCCAATGGACACTATCGAAAGTCGATTCAAAACCGTCGACCAGATTCTTACCGACCTGCAAAAGGACCCTAATTCGTGATTCAGTTCGTGGTTAATACAATGCGTACCGCTCTTCCCGCGACATTCATGTTGTTATGCTCCTCTATGGCTTGTGCTACTCCGTGGTATCGCGTGGAGGTGATGATCGTTGCCTATCTCGATGAGGCAAATATGGCGCAAGAGCACTGGGCTGCCGCTATCGCTAGCGATACCGACTCAAATCTTGCAACAGAGACAACGACTGAGCCATTAATCGACCCAATTAACTCTATGACTTGGTGGTTAAACCCAAGTGCAGTCCAGCAGCGCTATAATGCGCTACTGGCTGGATATGATTTTTCCGATGTACCAACCGCTAAGCAACTAGAGTTAGCAGCACCTGAACTCAATGATGCCATCGACCGTATCAACTACCGTAGTGATATGACAGTGGTATGGCATGAAGTATGGGCTGAACCGATTCAAGAAGAAGGATTGGCACTACCACACCCGCTACATATTGAATTGAAGCGCGACATGGATATCGAAATAACCGGGCAATTTAGCCTGCATCGCAGTCGCTATTTGCACTTTAATACCGATATCTTAGTGCAGCACTACCATGATGTAGCGGAATCGCCGTTGGATGTATTAACACTACCCAGCAGTGACCAATCAGGCGAGTGGCTGCCAAGCGGTGAACAATCAGAAGCTCAACCCCACAGCATTCCATTGCGTGCATCCACTATTCGTCAAACCCGCCGCATGCGCAGCGGCGAATTACATTACCTCGACCATCCAATGCTAGGCATTGTGGTGAAGGTTACTCCGATCGAGTAATACCACTTAACGATAGAGAAAGGCGATTAATCATCGACGTCGTCTTTCTCGCCAACGACTTCCATATCATGCTTTTCAATGGCTTGAGCTAATTGCGCTCTTACATCATGCAAATCCGCTTCATCGTCATCAAGCGCGAGTAGCATTCGATCTGCTCGACTACGGCTTAAACGATTACTCTTCCACTTACGCTCAAATCCGCCAGACGCAGCAATAGCAGTCAATACTGCGGCTAACGTCGTTAGCAAAGAAGCATGCTGGGTCATATTGATTTGAATCAGCGTACCAGCAAGAACACTGGCAATTATAGAGCCGAATAAAACGAGGTGATGAGCGAAACTCCAGCGTCGCTGAGCATGATAACGCTCATCGCGCCACTGCGAAATTCTTTCAATTAAGCGATTTTTTGCTGTATCCGAGGGAGGAACCATGACGACGTCCTATTCGATTAGAGTGGCAACAGCACCACTCTAACCCAAGGTTCATTGTCGACCAAATGATAAAGATCAAGCCAAACTCTTGCCGAATTTTTCTGCGCGAACTTTACGACGACCAAACATCAGTTTCTTGAAAAAGAAAACTATACAATCTAGTGAAATCTCAGCGACACATGGCAATTCTGTGCCACGCTGCCACGTAGGATTTAAGCGTTCGAACAGTTGAATATTGCGATTTTCGGCACGCATACTCGGCGAAATAGTTGCAACGTGACTTTTTAGGGCATGGTAGTTATCACCAAAATCTAACAACTGATTTTTTTCGTCATAAGCATATGGATATAAAGCCTTACAATACGTATCGACGACTTCTTTTAAATCAGCATTACGCTGGTTATCTGGATTTATGCTCGGGTAATGTACAGGAACATTATTAGTCATTAACAAAAAGGTTTTGTAGCCTTTAGAGATCAATAACCAAAATACTTTAGCGCCACGATTTTTTAATTTTGTTTTTACCGCCTGCAATGCAAATGCAGTATGCATTGCTTTATTACCCCAGTAAGCCTCCTCGACAATGGTATCACCACTGAATACACCAATTGCCTGCTCACCTTTATAAGTAATTGGCATTTCAGTCCAAGTACTAAAGCCAACGATACGCTTATTGGTTAGATCTTTTAATACAAACACACCCGACTTTTTACTCATATCCAAAATGAAAGTATCTAGATCGGCATTCTCGTAGTAGTTATTAAAAATGGTGTGCATTTCTATCAACATAGGTACAGACACTTGGTTAATCGCAAAAAACTTACAAGACAAACGTGGCGACTTAGCAATCATGTGGAGGCCTCGATCTGAGACACTAACATTTCTTATTAAGGTGAAATTTAGTGTCGGTAATTATTATTTTTATGCATTTAGCTTACTTCGTTTTGGGCGAGTAATTATTGATAAATATCGAATCTTTAATCACTGGCGATCAACAGCACCTTGGACGCCCTACTCTCAAATACCCTCCCGGCGATACCTGACAGTGCGTTCAATATATGAGAGATATTTCCGAGCGGCAACACTTTGTTACAGTCGGTTACCGACTTTACAGAACGAAAAGAAACGGTTGATTATGGCCACGCTTTTGAAATAGTGGCGAATAAAGACCCACAACAAACGAAAAAGGCCACCCATACGGGCAGCCTTAGCTCAAGCCTAGCCCACCAATTAAGCATTAGCTTTGGGCAAACTTCTCCAGTAACGCGCCCAACATGTCGCGCACCTGACCCATCCCAGTGCCAATAACAGCACGAATCTCGTCCATGGTGATTTCGCCATCACTTTTGCCCGCTGCCGGATTCACCACCAAACAAATACTGGCGTAAGGAATATTAAGCTCACGGGCTAAAGCCGCCTCGGGCATACCCGTCATACCAACCAAATCACAGCCATCACGTTCAAGACGCACGATCTCAGCAATAGTTTCCAGCCTCGGGCCTTGCGTCGCGGCATACACACCAAAATCACTGACGCTTAAGCCCGCTTGCTTTCCTGCGACCATAAGTGCTTGGCGCAAAGTTTCATCGTATGGGTGAGTAAGATCAATGTGATCCAGAGGACGGAAGTCACCATCAAAAAAGGTATTCTCGCGTCCATAGGTGTAATCGACGATCTGATGCGGCACGGCAATACGGCCAGAAACCATCTCAGAATGGATACCACCAACCGCATTCACAGCCACAATATGGGTCGCACCAAGTTGCTGAAGGGCGAGTATGTTTGCGCGATAATTTACCTTGTGCGGTGGCACAGCGTGAGGATGCCCGTGACGAGCCAAAAATAATACACGCTGGCCATTCCAAGTTCCCTCTTGAATCAATGACGAGGGCTTACCCAGCGCGGTATTGATGTCGTGAGTTTGAGTTAACTCAGGCCCTTCTAATTCGGTCAATCCAGTACCACCAATAATGGCAATCAGTGGCTGCATTGGCGATGTCACTACGGGAATGTCTTGCATCAAAATTCTCTATTACGTCGTACTTAAATTCGTTTGATTAACTTTTCTAGGCAATGCGTCCGGCCAATAACAGGCGCGCTTTTACGGCCTGATAGCGCTCTGGGTCAATGTCGTAACTGGCGGGTATTAATTGCGCTAGGCTTAAGCTCTGATAACCGTTGCTCTGTAGCTCGCGCACTGCCGCCACAATATGCTCGGCGCCTTCGCGGTTGTTACAAGCAAGCAGAGCATTACATCCCGCACGTGCAGCAAGGCTGGCACGTTGGAAATAATCACCACCGCTGGCTGCGCCCGCCATTGATAAGTCGTCACTGAAAATAACACCAGTAAATTGCAATTCAGTGCGCAAACAGCCCTGTAGCCACTTCGCTGAAAATCCAGCAGTGTTATCGGCATCAACGGCAGGATAACGCACATGTGCCGGCATAATGCCGACAAGCTGCTGTCGATCCATTAAATGCTTAAACGGCGCAATGTCACCGTTAATCTCGGCGCTAGAACGATTATCAATCGGCAACTCGTGGTGCGAATCGCCAATAACTGCCCCATGCCCAGGAAAATGCTTCCCAACAGCGCACATTCCAGCATCTTGCATACCACTAACCCACGCCTGCGATAATGCCATAACGCTTTCAGCGTTATGACCAAAAGCACGATCACCAATTACCCGCGAACAATCGCGTTCAATATCCAGTACTGGCGCGTAACTTAAATCGACACCGTGTTGCAGCAACTCTACCGCCATTAACCAACCAAGATCTCGAACATCTTGCAGGGTTTGGTCAGGGTTTTTCAGGTAGTCATTTTCGAAACTCAGCATCGCGGGCAACCTTGTAAAGCCCTCGCGAAAACGCTGCACTCGCCCGCCTTCTTGATCCACACTGATCAATAGATCAGGGCGTATTTCATGTAAGGCTTGGGTTAAGCGCTGCAATTGCTGCGGCGATTGATAATTACGACTAAATAAAATTAAACCGCAAATTTCTGGCTGCATTAAAAAGGTTTTATCATTCGCGGTTAGCTCAAACCCCGCAATATCAGCAACCACACCGATAGCGTTATTTTGAATGATTAAAGGTTGCGACATGGGATAGTCCTAAAACTGTGTGCCTGAATCCAAACGGGGGTACCCGCAGATACACGATCAAATAGATCAACGACATCTTGGTTACGCATACGGATACAACCATGTGACAGCGGCACCCCCATAGGCTCACTATCCGGTGTGCCGTGAATATAGATATAACGACGTGCACTATCGACATTACCAAAGCGATTGCGACCGATTTCTTGCCCTTGTAACCAAAGAATACGAGACAAGATCCAATCTCGATTAGGATAACGCTGAGCAAGCTCAGGCGAATAACGTTCACCTGTGGGACGACGACCAACAAAAACACTGTTAAGCGGCTGTTCAGCGCCAATGCAGGCTCTAATTTTATGCCATCCACGAGGAGTACAATTAGACCCCTCTGCCTCTCCAGCTCCATTCAGCGCTGTCGATACCGGATATTGAATACATAGCCCTGCGCTGGTAAAGCGCAGAAGCTGGTCTTCAATAGATATTTCGATCAGACATTCGTCCGACATGTTCGCTCCAAGAAGCTGACGCTAAAAACAACTACACCGATTTTTTCAGAGCCGGAGCTTTTAGACCAGCCCCTAAGAAAGGTAAGAGTTGATCTACGACTTGCGCCACATTGGTTGGTTCACCTAAATCATGCTCCGCCATGGCAGTTAACGAATCAACGCCCGATAAAGTAAACATGGTAGCGCCCAACATAAAGTGGATTCGCCAAAAGCGATCAGCATCCGATAACTCAGGTGTAGCCGCTGTCACTAAGGCCATATACTGTTGGAACACAGGGCCATATTCAGACTTCAAGAATTTGCGTAAGTGTCCTTGGCCTTGGGTATATGCTAAACCGAGCAGACGCATGAAAATATCCAAACGCTGTGGCCGAGTACCGCCACTGCGCAAGGCAACACCAGATAACAACACCAATAAACCATGCAGCTCAATGCCGTCGTCAGCTTGGCGAGATTTGTAAGCTTCTAATGCTTCAGCAAGGTTTTCAGAAAAAGGCGTTAAAAAGCGCGCGAACACGGCCTGAATTAGCGACTTCTTTGAACCAAAATGATAATTCACAGCCGCCAGATTGACACCGGCTTTGGTCGTGATGTTACGCAGGGAGGTTTCAGCAAACCCCCGCTCTGAGAATAATTCTTCGGCGGCATCCAATATGCACTTCGCCGTATCTTTCTGTGCCATGTCTCTAGCATCCAACTAACGAGTGTTTGAAACATACGTTTAAAACGCTTTATTCGCAAGTAAGAAACCGCCAAATTCCGAGCTAAGAGCACAGTGGACAATGATAAAAATTAGTATTTAGCGGTTTCTGGGGCTTTACAGAGCAAAAAACACTGTATATATTTCCACTTACTGTATGAATTAACAGCTTGGACAAAACATCATGGTTAAGCTCACCGCACGGCAGCAACAGGTTCTGGACTTTATCCGCTCTTCATTAGAGGAGACAGGATTTCCACCGACTCGCGCTGAAATAGCAACAGAGCTAGGTTTTAAGTCGCCCAACGCCGCTGAAGAGCACTTAAAAGCCCTTGCTCGCAAAGGCGCTATCGAAATGATGCCTGGTGCATCACGTGGCTTACGTATCGTCGAAGAAGCGAATCTAGGCCTACCTATCATAGGTCGAGTGGCGGCTGGAGAGCCTATTTTGGCACAAGAGCACATCAACGATTATTGCGAAATCCCACCATCCTTTTTCAAACCTGAAGCCGACTTTTTACTTGAAGTACACGGTGACAGCATGAAAGACATTGGCATCATGAATGGCGACTTCATAGCAGTTCACAAGATGGATACCGCCCGCAATGGCCAAATTATCGTTGCCCGGGTAGGTGAAGAAGTGACCGTTAAGCGTTATCAAAAGAACCGTAATCACGTCACCTTATTCCCAGAAAATGAAGACTATCAACCGATTGAGGTCGACTTAAAAAAAACGGAGTTTGCCGTGGAAGGTCTGTACGTTGGTGTGGTTCGTCGCAGTTAATTGATTAGATAAGTAGTACGTTTGATTAAGGGGATTGTTATGCGCCAGTTAAGCTTTGAAATTGAACAGCCAGCAATGTCTGCGAGTACGAGTATCACACCATCGTTAGGTCGCATGGTTGACCACGCAAAGTTAGGCCACACAAACAGCGGTAGCTTAACGGAGGTAATAGTAAGTGAAGGTGGAGCCATTCAGCCCTTCCAACTTTTACCTATGCTAGCGCACTGCAATGCCCATCAGCGTTGGTTAATGTGGCTCAGTCCAAATCTCAGCATGAACAAGCACTGGCTTAAAAGCGTGGGTCTTAGTGACTCCCCCGTGGTTCACCTGGATAGCAACTGCGAATCGCAACTAACCCTTTGTCAACGCATTCTGCAGGCGAAAACAAGCCATTTGATTATCGAGTGGTGTGGCGATCTTAGTACTGAGGATCGCGCTGAGATTCGCAGTTTAGCGATCAATAGCGGCAGCCATGTTGTATTGACCCGTTCGCTATGAAGTCATAATCAAAACGATTACTGTATGCAAAACATAAAAAAGCCCCATTGGGATGGGGCTTTTTTTTGGGCGTCGTAACCGCAAGCTAAAACTTAAGCAATTAATGCAAGCTACGATGGTGTTCTGGCGCATCGAAATCTTCGCGCTCTACTTCCATGCCAGATAGCTCACCGACCTTACGCACTCCGGCTTCAAGCATTACGCGAGCCACATCCATATGATGGGCCTGTAAACTAGCCTTAGCGTCTTCAGAAAAGTGGATACACACAAGTGCATCACCGTCTTGTTCATCCGCACGGCGCAACGCAATGTCACCGTTCGATAATTCAACTATTTCAAAAAAGCGTGCCATATCCGCCTCTCAAAAGTGGGCGCGGGAGTTTATCACAGCATGCACCTTTAACACTAAGTTAAAGTGGCACGTAACTGTAATCCTTGAACTGTCTATTTAGCTTTCTTGGCGATTCTCGCGTTGAGCATCGATCAAATCACTCAACTGACTTAACCATTTGCTAGCAGGTGACGCGTTATCTTGAAGCAAAGTAATGGAATTTAAACTTGCTGCATCACCAAACGGATCGAAGGTGTCGACTTCAATAGTCCTTGATGAAGTTGGCTGCGCCTGTTCGGCAACTGCTTTGAGCATAGCAGTCAGCCACGAAAAACTGTCAGCACGAAGAAACTGTATTTCTTTCATTTCACCCGTTACGAGCGGTGTATGTGCTAATAAATCTTCAAGTGTGGCAACTGGCTGACGATAATTCGCCATCTCAGCCAATTCGTTTAGATAAGAAACGTAAGCATCGTACAACAAGTACTGAGCGCCCTGCTCTAATCCATCAAGCAAGGCCTCAGGACCGTCCAAGCGCTCTCTCTGCTCTAGCAGCAAGCGTACTTGATATAACTTTTGATTGGTAAAACCGATCCACTTAGACAAGTAAGCGTCCTCAGAAATCCAATTTAAAGCCAAGGTGTAAACCTTCGCCTAACTTGTAACGACTATTGGCGTTTTCAAACTGAATGCTGGTGTAGCGAAATCCAGTGTACAAGTGGGCCGTTGGCAGCAAGTTATATTGAATACGAATATCAGAATCGACCATATTTTCGACTTCTGAAAACGAAATAACTGGCGGCGCATAGTAGGCGTAACCGGCTAACGCGAGATCGCGATTAAACGGCATGCTGTAGCGGAAAAAACCACCCACACCAATTGCAGCACCATCGGCGTTATCAGTAATCACTGCGTATGCGTTACCGCCAACACCAATGTAAAGATCGCTCTGATTGTTACGAACATCAACCACATGCACGCCACCAGAAATGATGTCGCCATCACTGGAGTTGTGTAACACAGCGGCATTCAGGTGCATGCCTGTGCTCAATTGCGTTGCATCGTATGCCAAACGAACGTTGTCGTCTGACAGGCTTAAATCGAGTGAACCACCAGCGTGAACCAAGCTACCACTTACTGTCAGCGCACCAACGGCGAACAATCGCGCCATCTTTGCTATGGTCAATTTCATCGTCTTCCCCAAATATAAAAAATCGCGACGGTGAGCAATCACGTCGCGTTTAGACTAGGCATGATAACAGTGTGGCGACGGCGTTTAAATGCCGTCGCCACCCGATTCATTGCCTTACTTCATCAGATCTAGCAACAGCTTGTTCAAACGAGCAACGTATAAAGCGGGCTGCTTCAATTGACTGCCCTCCGCTAACTGGGCTTGGGCATGGATTAAACGAGCAAGGTCGACGAAGCGCTCTTCATCTTGCTCTTGGTCCAAACGCTCGATCAGTGGATGTGATGGGTTAACCTCAAGAGCGATTTCAGGCTCTGGCATTTTTTGCCCAGCAGCTTCCATCATGCGACGTAAATGACCGCCCATGTCGTACTGGCCAACAACCATACAAGCCGGTGAGTCGGTTAAACGAGAGGTCACGCGCACCGATTTCACTTCGCCTTCTAATGCTTTTTCAATACGTTCGACTAAATCTTTATGGCTATCTTCAAGTGCTTTTTGTTGATCCTTTTCAGTGTCATCAGCCAGCTCATCAAGATCCAACTCACCTTTCGTGACGTCTTGGAACACCTTACCGTCGAAGTCTGCTAAGTGACTGACCATCCACTCATCAACGCGATCAGTCAGCAATAGCACTTCGATATTTTTGCGCTTGAAGTACTCCAAGTGCGGGCTCGTAGAAACCGCTGCGTGGTTGTCGCCGGTAATAAAGTAGATTTTCTTCTGACCTTCACGCATGCGCGCGACATAATCAGCAAGACCAACATTCTCGGTTTCGCCTTCACTTAACGTAGTAGCAAAGCGGAACAATCCAGCGATTTTTTCACGGTTAGCAAAGTCTTCAGCAGGGCCTTCTTTTAGCACTTCACCAAACTGATCCCAGAAAGATTGATACTTTTCAGGTTCGTTTTTAGCGGTTTTTTCTAAGGTATCCAGTACACGCTTCACCAACGCAGAGCGCATGCTATCGACCTGCTTATCTTGCTGCAGAATTTCGCGTGATACGTTTAACGATAAATCGTTAGAGTCCAGTACACCTTTTACAAAGCGCAGATATAAAGGCAAGAACTGTTCGGCGTCATCCATAATAAATACGCGCTGAACGTATAACTTCAAACCACGGCTAGCATCACGATTCCAAATATCAAACGGTGCTTTCGCCGGAATATAAAGCAAGCTGGTGTAATCTAACTTACCTTCAACACGGTTATGCATCCAAGTTAATGGCGCATTCCAATCGTGTGAAATGTGCTTGTAAAACTCGGTGTAATCTTCGTCTGTTAAGTCTGATTTACTACGAGTCCACATGGCCTTGGCTTGGTTAACGGCTTCAGGGGCTTTTGCTTCTTCCCCCTCTTCGCCAGCGGCTTCTTCTGCGTCGGCTTGGACAAATACCGGAATCGCGATGTGATCCGAATATTTTTTGATTAATGACTGCAAGCGGAAACTATCAGCGAATTCTTCTTCACCTTCTTTTAGGTGCAAAACAATACGCGTACCACGCTCTGCTTTTTCAATGTTCTCTAGGCTGAATTCACCCTCACCGGCAGACTCCCAGCGAACAGCATTTGCGGCATCTTCACCGGCACGACGTGTCTCTACAACAACGTTATCAGCAACGATAAAGGCAGAATAGAAGCCCACACCGAACTGACCAATCAGTTGTGAATCTTTCTTTTGGTCACCACTTAATTTACCTAAGAATTCAGCCGTGCCCGACTTGGCAATCGTACCAAGGTGGTTGATCACGTCGTCGCGTGTCATACCAATACCATTGTCTTCAATCGTCACGGTACGTGCGTCTTTATCGAAATGAATATCAATCTTTAGATCTGCACCACCTTCCAACAAGGCATCGTTTTGCAGTGCTTCAAAACGTAATTTATCGCATGCATCCGAGGCGTTGGACACGAGTTCACGTAAGAAGATTTCTTTGTTCGAATACAAAGAGTGAATCATTAGGTGCAGTAGTTGCTTAACTTCGGTCTTAAATCCTAATGTTTCTTTGCTTGCAGCGTTCATTGCTTTCTCCTTAATAGAGCCACATCAAATCTGATAAATCTAATGTGGGGGTAAGAAGAAGCATTTCAAGAGCAAGTTTGTGTTTTGCTCGAATTCAGTGCATGACGCACAAAACGCTAGGCTAGGTCTAAGGTCGCGGATAATGTTGACGCATTGCACAATGCTGCTCTACTTGCATCGGCCCAGGCAACAAGGCCGTTACAATGGCAATAGAGGGAATGCCCGTAGCGGCAACATCAGCCACTTGATCTCCGGTAATACCGCCGATACAGGTTAAAGCTCGTTCCGAACCATACCTCTGCTGCCAAACGGCGATTTGCTCGCAGCCCAATGGCAGATATCGTAAGGTTTTTGACAGCGGCTTATACACAGGCCCAAAAGCAATATAGCTGGGCTGATAACCTCGGGCGTGAGCAATTTCCCATTCAGTGTGAGTACTAATGCCAGTAATCAAGCCTGCATTACGAATAGCCTGCCAGTCCGCGGTAACGCAGTCCTCTTGTCCCAAATGCACACCGTCTGCACCCAATTCAATGGCGAGCTGCCAGTAATCATTGATAATGAAGCGCGTATTAGCATCACGGCATAACTGCATAGCCGTGCGCGTTTGCGCAGTAAAATCGGCGGTTGGATCTTTTACCCGCCATTGAAGGGTATCCACACCTAACGCCAACAATTGCTCTAGATGCGCTAATTCACTGGTCAACGCATACAGGCCCAAACTACCGACTTTTGGTGATGATTTAACAGCATTAGCCATTAATGAAGATAACGGTATAACTTCAGGCCAAGCATCTATGCTGGGTAATTGATTAATGGCAAAACAATTGTGATAGCCGCTCCCCCGATAAGATGCATTCTGAAACGCCGCTTGCGCATAAATTGCTGCAAATAAAATGGCATCGTAACACCGTTGTTGGTTTGCAATATTGGCGGCTAACGCGGCACTAAAATGACAACCACTGCCATGCGCCTGCCAAGCGAATCGAGTTTGTTTAATAGCGAATTGCGGGAGCACTTGGCATTCCGGCTCTTCTGAACGCAGTGTCTCCGCTTGATGACTTACGTAGGTTAATACCGCTTTATCGTTTACATCATCACCGCCGGTAATACAGACAGTTTCAACCCCAAATGCATGCAACGCCGTTATCGCATGTTGAAGTGACGCTTGTTCGTCGGCAATTAACCATCGGGCTTCGACTAAATTCGGCGTAATGACCGTGATCAATGGCAATAAATCGCGCCAAAATAAATCATCATCAGGCGTCGGCAAGCCGTCGCCCGAGGCTTGTTTTACTGGGTCCCAAATAATAGGACAAGCCACATCCGACAATCGAGCTAAAAGCCATGTTCTAAATTCTTCGCTCGGAGGTAACCAACCGAGTTTAATAGCGCTAGGCAACCCGTCGATTAAGCTCGACTGCCATTGCTGCTCCAACTGCTCTACCGGCAATGAATAATGATTTTGAACTCCGACACTATTTTGCGCAGTAATTGCCGAAATTAAGGTCACGCAGTCGACATTGAGTGCATGGGTCATGGCTAAATCAGCTTGCGCTCCCGCCCCACCCGAACTGTCAGAAGCTGCGATAGACCAAACACGAGGGCGATGTAATAGCGTATCGAGCGTACTCATAATGTATCTTCTCGCGGCGGCTGCCCGCCAAAAGGTAATCCCCATGACTGCGTCGATGGCGCCGCCGCGCTGCGCTCGACCATAAGTCCAGCCTGCCATGCTATGCGCCCACCTTCCACTGCCGCTTTAAAAGCTTGTGCCATTGCAACAGGATCGATCGCACGCGCTACCGCGGTATTTAATAGCACGCCATCAAAACCAAGCTCCATGGCCTCCATCGCTTGAGATGGCTTACCAATACCTGCATCTATAATCAAAACCGCATCCGGCAAACGCTGACGTAAGTTTTGCAATTGATAGCGATTCAACAAACCTTTTCCAGTACCGATAGGCGCTGCCCAAGGCATAACCGCAGGGCAACCGACAGCCAGTAATTCACGACATAAAATAAGATCATCAGTACAGTAAGGCAGGACATTAAAGCCATCATTAACCAGCTGCTCCGCTGCGCGCACTAATTCAAACGGATGAGGTTGCAAGGTCTGCTCATCACCAATGACTTCTAGTTTAATCCACGGAGTTGAAAATAATTCGCGAGCCATATGCGCAAGTAAAATTGCTTCTTTAGCACTATGACAACCAGCGGTATTGGGTAATAGCAGGACGTTATTATTTACTGCCCAATTTTTTAATACTTGCCAATAATCATTACTGTGTAATTCTCCAGCCGTCTGCCGTCGCAACGATAAGGTAACCACACCGGGACGAGCACCGGCAAACGCCTCTAGCATTACAGTAGGCGAAGGATACAAAGAAGAACCTAACCATAATCGGCTATTAAAAAGTTGCTCTGCAATTACTAAATTAGCCACCAGTAATGACTCCTAATACATCAATCGTATCATTCGGCTGTAATCGAATTTGCCAATAGTCATCCGCGCTTATAATACGTTGATTTACTGCTGCGATATAACGTTTCCCGTGTTCAGTTTCATTCCGTTCCGCATCCTTAGAGTCTGGCGGAATTGGATAACCCTCTTGCTCTAAAATTTGCAATAACGTGAATTTAGAAGAAACCGATTTTAACTCGCCATTGAATACTATTTTGATCAGCAGGTTCGACATACAGCAGCCTCCGCAAAATAACTATGACCGCCTAGCAATAGCGATTTAGATTGCGCTACTCCTAATTCAAAATTAAATTCGGTTTCTAAAATATTTAATAATGCCGGTGCTAATAAGTAACCGTGGCGGAATAAACCATTTATACGAACGACTTTTCCGTCTTTCTGGATCAAAGGTTTATGATCCAAACAAGCCGGACGAAGATTGCTTTCTAACGCAATTATGCGTGCCTCTGCCAATGCTGGGGCCAGACACCAAAGTGCACTGAACATTTCCATCGCCGAGCGCACACTCACGGCAGAGCGATCCTCACTCTCAATTTCAGTGGCGCCCAACTGATAAACGCCATTGCCGCGCGGCACGAGATATAAGTGATATTGAGGGTGTAGCAGACGTACCGGCCGACTGATATCAACCTCAGGACACGTCACCCATATAGTTTCGCCACGAACCCCTCGCAGACCCTCGACGTCTTTTTTCGCCCCTATACCGCGACAGTCGAAGTAGTCATCGGCAAACAAAAGCTCATCCTGACAAAACCAACTGTTATCGCTAACGTGAATCGGGTTTTCAAAAACAAATCGAGCACCGTAATGCTCGGCTGCTTCTCTCAACGCGCGCAACAAGGCACGATTATCCACCTGCGCTTCATATTGCATCCAAAAACCGGTTTGAAAGTGGTTGGCAAGATGCGGCTCCAGCGTTTCTATATCGGCTTTGTTTAAATGTCGCACAGCATCTTTGTAAATTTGTGGTTGCTGGCGTTGATGATGATCTAACTGTGCTGCAAATTGTTCACTTTCTGCGCTATCTGCTGGATGTGATACAAGCAGGCTACCGGCCTGTAAATAGCGTACCGCGATCGCCGAATCTTGACTCAGCAACTCTAACAATTCAGGCCATAAATTAAGCGACTGACAACCCAAATTGAATACCTGAGAATCGCACAAAGGACGCTCACTAAAGGGGGCAATCATTGCCGCTGCAGTGTGTGCTGCACTGGTTGGCTGGGCTTCACTCGCGCTATCAAATACCCTAACCTGCGCCCCCATCCGAGCGCAGCGCCAAGCAATTAAACGCCCCATTAATCCGGCACCAGCAATAATCACTTTGCGCCCTTGCATCGACTTTCGGCAACTGGAGTCTGCAGATAAAGACATCATAACAACACCTCATCTTGGCCCGGGGTTGATAGGTAAATCTCTCCACCTTGCTGACGGAATTCCTCAGCCTTTTTCTTTAACGCTTCTTCATTATCTTCTGCTGTGGCGCGCACTTCCTGAGATATTTTCATCGAACAAAACTTAGGCCCGCACATAGAACAAAAATGCGCTGCTTTATGACCTTCTTTCGGTAACGTCTCGTCGTGATAAGCGCGGGCCGTATCGGGATCTAAGGCTAAGTTAAATTGATCCTGCCAACGGAATTCAAACCGTGCTTTCGACATGGCATTATCATGCAACTGTGCTGCCGGATGTCCTTTTGCCAAGTCGGCGGCATGGGCTGCAATTCGATAAGTAATCAACCCTTGTTTTACGTCTTCTTTATTGGGCAATCCTAAATGTTCTTTAGGTGTGACGTAGCACAACATGGCGCAGCCATACCAACCTATTAATGCCGCGCCGATGCCAGAGGTAATGTGGTCGTAACCAGGAGCGATATCAGTGGTCAGGGGGCCTAGCGTATAAAATGGCGCTTCATGGCAATGCTTTAATTGCTCTTCCATATTTTCGCGAATTAAATTCATCGGCACGTGACCAGGGCCTTCGATAAAGGTTTGAACGTCGTGCTTCCACGCTATTTTCGTTAGTTCACCTAGCGTGCGTAACTCTGCAAATTGCGCTTCATCGTTAGCATCGGCAATGGACCCCGGGCGCAAACCATCCCCCAACGAAAAACTCACATCATAGGCCTTCATAATGGCGCAGATATCTTCGAAATGGGTATAAAGAAAAGATTCTTGATGATGAGCTAAACACCACTTTGCCATAATAGAACCGCCGCGACTTACGATCCCAGTTAAACGTTTCGCTGTCATAGGGATAAAAGCAAGGCGTACTCCCGCATGAATGGTAAAATAATCCACCCCCTGTTCTGCTTGCTCGATTAATGTGTCGCGATATATTTCCCACGTTAAATCTTCGGCAATACCACCCACTTTTTCTAAAGCTTGATACAGAGGTACCGTACCAACAGGCACTGGGGAATTGCGAATAATCCACTCACGAGTCTCATGAATATTATCGCCAGTCGATAAATCCATTAACGTATCCGCGCCCCAGCGAGTTGCCCAAATCATTTTGTCGACTTCTTCAGGAATAGACGATGTGACTGCTGAATTACCGATATTAGCGTTCACTTTAACGCGGAAATTACGACCTATAATCATAGGTTCGCTTTCGGGATGATTAACATTACATGGCAGCACCGCGCGTCCTGCAGCAATTTCGGAGCGCACAAACTCGGGAGTGATCATGGTAGGAATGCAGGCACCAAATGATTGGCCTGAATGATGTTCAGATTTGGCCTGTTCCAAACTTTGATAACTGAGCCCGAGATTTTCACGGATCGCTACATACTCCATTTCGGGAGTAATAATGCCGCGGCGTGCGTAGTGCATCTGACTCACATTAGCGCCAGAAATTGCTCGCCGCGACAGCCTACGACGGTGCAAGCGTAATGCCTCAAGTGCGATATTTTGCTCGCGCTGACGAGCGTATTCCGACGTTGATTGTTGAAGTTCGGTAGTATCACCGCGGCTCTCAATCCAATCATTTCGCAGTGGTTGCAGCCCTGCGTAAACGTCCATTATTTGTTTTGGATCGGTGTATGGGCCAGAGGTATCATAAACACGTAGCTTGGCATTGAACTCGACTCGTCCATTCGCATGAATTGTCGGGCTTAATTCAATTTCACGCATACCAACCTTCACATTATGTGAGCGGCCGTCGCCTTCCACATATATTTTATGAGATCCCGG
The DNA here is from genome assembly GCF_000355675.1 of Thalassolituus oleivorans MIL-1. Lineage (NCBI taxonomy): Bacteria > Pseudomonadati > Pseudomonadota > Gammaproteobacteria > Oceanospirillales > Oceanospirillaceae > Thalassolituus > Thalassolituus oleivorans. The sequence continues at coordinate 2,219,685 of NC_020888.1, forward strand.
AAAGGATTGATTGGATAGCGGCGCATCTCGCAAGTGTGCAGATGTATCTAATGAGTATTCGGATTGTAGTTTAGCCATGCTCGATTCCTTGATTAAAGGATCAGGCGCAGCAGCGACGAAGAAAGAAGGGACTCGCCGTAATAATGCCAAGAACTGACAACAGCGAGTGCACACAAAAGGCTATTTGAAAAATAACCAAGCGATTTTGTGCTGACTTCTGTTCCCTACGCTGGCACTAACCAGATCAGGTTCAACGGGACCCGCAATTGCGATCTCAGCCTGTGTGGTTTAAAAAAACCGATCAGGCACCCCGACAGAGTTGAGCTTGGAGTGTACGACGACCTTGGAAGTTGAACAAGCCCCTAATTTAGGAGCACGAAACACTCATCGATAATCCGTTACACCAACAGAAAATGCGCACGCGCCGTGGCAATAGGCTGATCAATATCGTTTTGCCAAGCAGTAATCGCGACGTTTGCCACGCGGTTACCTTGACGCCAAACTTGACACTCAGCGTAGGTATCCTGATGTCGGCCCGCCCGTAAATAATCGAGTGAAAAATCAATAATTTTCGGCATGGCCAAACTGTCCATCGTCATCAATAAATGCAATGACGCCGACATTTCCATAAAGCCACCAATAACGCCACCATGTATCGCGGGTAAAATTGGGTTACCGATATTATTCGGGTTTTTGGGTAAATAAAATCGCGGCGCGCTCAAGCCATCTGTGCGCTGGCTTTGATCAACCGGCTGTAAACCAATCAACTGAGCATAAGGGATGGACTCTATCAGGGCGCGATAATCTTTATTATTACGCGCCGCGGTTAATACTTGTTCAAATGTCATTTTGCATCCCCCGATTTCGCTGTCCCCATCGCTTGGCCTATACGCATAAAGGCGGCGGCACAGGTTGCTACTAAATCACCTGTTAAGCCTTCAGATTCTGCATTCGCAACAGCCTCCGCGTAAGTTTTCCCTTGAATGACATCGCAACGAGTGAATACAACGCTGCTCGAAATCCGGGTCACCTTTGCCACGGCGAATAAATCCAAACCTGCTGTCGCGGCTTTCATATAATCAACCCGTAAATCCAGTGTCGGACACAACTCATGTCCAGGCAAAAAGGTAAATACGCCAGTACCACAAGCGGTGTCCATTAAGGTCGTCAAACTGCCCCCATGCACCGTACCCGTTAATGGATTACCAACGATACTTGGGCTGTAAGGCAAGCGCATCACCAAGATTTGATCATCAACAAACTCAATGGTCATTCCTAGTAATTTACAATGGGGTAACACGGGTAAGAAGCGCGCGGCTTTCTCCGTATTGGCGATATGTTTTTCCTGCATATTACTCATAATTACTCCGACAATGCGGGCTAGCACCAATAAGCGTTATTGCACCAGACTAGCAGTTCTCCGTTAGAAGAATCGTGGTGGCGCAAATGGTGAGCTTTCGATATGGGTCGTTATACCCGAATTTCCTTTAATCACAATGAACAAAACGCACACGATGACTAACATAAATGCTCAGAACAATCTTTTCCATCTGAGCAATGTAGTCACTACTAGCCTTATGCTCATTTTTATTGCTTCAATACGGGTTATTGAAAACCAGACCCAGTGAATGAGTAAGACACTATGCAAAAATTTGATCATTACTATCAGGCCGCAGAAACTCAGGCAGATATCACATTAGATGGGTCGTGGGGACAAGGTAAAACCACGTTTGGTGGAATGTCTGCAGCACTGGCTTTAGCCGCTATCGAAGCTGCAATAGATTCCGATAGTGACAAGCCGTTACGCTCTGTCAGCGTTAGTTTTTGTGGTCCCTTACAAACGGAAGTGCCTTTCAATATCGCAACACAATCTTTACGCCAAGGCCGTTCGGTGAGCCATTGGCAAGCCCAAGTACACCAAAATGACGAATGCTGCACCGTCATCAATGCCTGTTATGGCAGTACGCGGAACTCGGACATCGTTGTCAGTCCAGCCAACCAAAATTGCGGCGAGGCTGGTTCGGGGCAAAAGCTACCTTACATTGCCGGAATGACACCCGAATTCGTTAAGCACATTGACTTTACCTATGTTAGCGGTGGTATCCCATTTACCAACAGTCCACACGACCATGTTCATGGTTGGATGCGGTTTAGCGATTGCGATACCCAAATTACCGATGCACATTTACTCGCGCTGATTGATGCTTGGCCGCCGACAACCTTGCAAAAGCTAAAGCGTGTTGCACCTTGTGCCAGCGTTACTTGGAACGTTGAAATGATCACACCATTAGCCGATTTAGCCAAACCCATAGAAGGCAAAGACTGGTTGTATTACGAAGCTGACATACGTGAGGCCCACGGCGGCTACGCACATACAGAAGCGCGTATTTTCTCAGCAGATGGCGCCCTGCTCGCCCTAAGTCGTCAGCTCGTTGTGGTCTATGACCGCCGTGACTAGCAAATTGACGTATTCTTCCATAGGCTTGCGCCAAACTTACGATTCATAGTCGTTACAGACTGCAAAAAGTTACCGTAATAAAGTTGCCCATATGGTTAGGGGCAACTATTACTTACTCATGCTTTTGCAACTTTGAATCCAATCTATGACGATCAACATACTTATTTGTGACGACTCCAGCTTTGCTCGTAAACAAATGGCGCGAGCGATTCCGAGCGGTTGGGACGTAGAAGTCCACTTCGCCTGCGACGGCGTTGAAGGTGTAGAAGCCATCAGCAAAGGGCTCGGTGAAGTGGTATTTCTTGATCTGACGATGCCAAATCTCGATGGATATGGAGTGCTCGAAACCATCCGACAACGCGATTTACCGGCAATGGTTATCGTCGTATCTGGCGATATTCAACCTGATGCACAAGAGCGAGTTCGCAAACTCGGTGCTATGGCCTTTATCAAGAAACCCATAGATGCCGACAAGGCCCGCCAAGTGCTGGTTGAGTACGGCATTATGACTGAGGCTTGATATGAGTGCTGCGCACGAAATACTCAACGAAGATCAACGCGACTGTTATCAAGAATTGACCAACGTTGCTATGGGGCAAGCTGCCGATCGCCTAGCACGACTGCTAGACGCCTATGTCGTGCTGCCCATTCCAAGGGTCAATATTATTGAATGCAGCGACCTGCATATGGCAATTCAAGATGCCGAAACCGATTCCGCTGTCTCAGCCGTATGCCAAGGGTTTATTGGTTCCGGTATTGCTGGTGAAGCATTACTACTCTTCAACGACACCAGTTTTGCCGACCTCGCCAAACTTATGAGTTACACCGGTCCACTTAACCGCCAAGCCGAGTTGGAACTCCTGATGGATGTGAGTTCAATTTTGATTGGTGCCTGTACTCATGGTATCGGCGAACAACTAGAAATTCACTTTACCCAAGGGCATCCCGTCGTTTTAGGGCAGCACTGTAAAGTCGATGACATATTAAAAAGTGGCAATCAACAATGGCAGCGTACGCTGGCAATCGAAATCCACTACACCATCGAACATGTGAACATTGAATGCGACCTGCTACTGCTGTTTACCGAAGATTCTGTAGCACGCCTCAATCAAAAAATTGATTTCTTATTGGACTAATGCATGAGCGAAACCCATATTGAAATCGGCGATATCCATTGGCTGATGGATATACTACAAAATATTGATGTTGGGCTAGTCGTGTTAGATCGCGACTACAACATCCATGTGTGGAATGGCTTTATGGAAAGTCATAGCGCCATCAGTCCGCAGAAGGCCAAAGGACAAAATCTCTTTAAATTATTTGAAGAAATTCCTGAAGCGTGGTTTCGGCAAAAATCCGAACCGGTATTTCAACTAAAAACTCGCACCTTCACCATTTGGGAGCAGCGCCCCTACTTATTTCGCTTTAAAAACTCGCGGCCGATCACCGGCCGTACGGCGTTTATGTTCCAAAACACGAGTATTATTCCACTAGAATCTCTCGACCGGCAGGTAAATCATATTTGCGTCATTATTTATGACGTAACTGATATTGCTGTCAGTCGTGCCGACGTGAAAAATGCGAATAAGACACTGACCGAAATTCAAAGCAAAGACCCGTTAACGGGTTTATGGAATCGCGCTGGTTGGGAACCTCAGTTAATACAGCAATTTAACGAATGCCAAGCAGCCGGAAATGAATGCAGCTTAGTCACCTTCGACTTAGATAATTTTCGTGCCTATAACGGTCACTTCGGCCACCAGCAAGGTGATCAAGTGCTTAGTAATATTGGGAAATTACTCGAAAAAGCCGTTGGTCTACGTTTATCAGCTCGCCTCGGTGGTGAGGTTTTCGGGCTGCTGCTTCCCGGCCAAAACGGTGAGCAAGCAACGGCGACGGCGGAGAAACTCCGCCGCGCAGTGTTATTATTAAATTCCGGAAATGACACCCCAAATATCCCCAAGATAACCGCTAGTTTTGGCGTAGCTTCATTAGCAAAAGACACTCATAGTGCTCATGAATGGTTACAAAGCGCAGATAAGGCGCTTTACCATGCAAAGGAAAGTGGCCGCAATCAAACAACCCTCTATCAGCACCGGCCCAGCTAATTTGGCCACAAAGGCCATTGTGACTTCTATCAACAGGCGTTAACGTGGCGCACTTAATTAATCACCATTGTGCGTTATGTCTGCCCAAGTAATTTCTCGCTTATTTATTGACCCGCCGCTTCGCGGAGCGACTCATTTTGGTTTTGACCGCAAAGAAATATTGGGGTTAGCCGGACTAAGCACCGATGCCCTCGACAACTGCAAAGCTGGGTTAGACGCCCAAAGCTATAGCCAGTTAATGATAGCGATCTGGAAACATTGTAACGACGAGTGCATGGGCTTTGCCCCGACTCCTGTTCGCTTTGGTACATTTGCGATGATGGCTAAGGCCGTCATTTCCTGTACATCGCTTGATCATGCCCTACATAGAGCACAGCGTTTTTACAGCTTAGTTGCTGGCGCGCCCGGTATACGCATAGAAAAGAGTGAGCACCTTGCTCGAATCGTCATTGAACACAATCCTTCATTCGATCCGGATCGTTTTCTCAGTGAATCCCTACTCGCGGTCTGGCATCGCTTTAGTAGCTGGCTTGTAGGTCAAGGTATTCCATTGCTATCGGTTAGTTGTGCATACCCTAAACCTCAACATGCAGCCTTGTATCAAACGGTTTTTGCCACGCCAATTAACTTTGATGCGGATGCAACGGCATTAATCGTACCTGCGCGTGTTTTAGATTTAGCCATTATTCAAACGCCAGCGAGTTTACGCGCTTTTTTGCAGCACTCACCTGCGGATTTTTTAGCACGGCCAAACCCGCATCAAAGCATGACTGGGCGGGTACGTAAGCTGTTGCAACAATCACAGCCAAATAACTTACCTAGCCTTAATCAAGCCGCGGATACTCTCGGTACATCGGCAGCCACCCTAAGACGCCGCCTTGCTGCAGAGCAAATATCCTATCAACAATTGAAAGATGCCTTTCGCCAACAAGAGGCTTCGCGCTTGCTTGCCCAGAGTGATACCTGCATTCGCGACATTGCAGATTACCTTGGTTTCACTGAAAGCAGTGCATTTCAACGGGCATATCGTAAATGGACGGGGGTAACTCCTGGTAGTTACCGCGCAAATCAGAGAAAGGCTTCGCAATAACCATCACTTAGTTCCATCAAAGTCAGGTAGATTACACTTGCCCAAACGATGACAGCGGTAGAATCAGGCTATAAACTGATTAAACTATCAATTTTGCCGAGATAAGTTCGAATGCAACTTGTGCTGTTTGTTTTATTATTACTGGTTACAACAGCACCGACGCAGGCTCTTACACTAGAACCAAGTATTTCTGGCAATTTACTCGGACGCCAACTCGACGCTTGGGAAGAAGTCACACCATTAACTAATCCGCAAGATATCCAGCAGCAAGTTTTCGACTGGCAGCCGCAAACGGCACAAATCCCCAACCCTGGCATCACACGTCATCCTATCTGGTATCGTCTGCAAGTCGATGTTCCAACGCCTTATGATCAATGGTCGGCGTTAATTGGGTATGCACTGATCGACAAACTGGATGTATTCGTATTCCAGCAAGACACTCTCATAGGGCAATACGAACTGGGCGATCACCTGCCTTATGAACAACGCTTAGTTAATGATCTTGAGTTTCAAGTGCCTTTAGATTTCTCAAGCACAGGTAATTACACCTTGTATTTTCGAATTGAGAACTCTGGTATGTTGCAATTTCCGCTCAGCTTATGGACACAAGCTGAATTAAAAAATCACTCGCAAAATCGTGACATCGTTCTCGGCATTTATATTGGTTTCTTAGTTGCCATCGGTATCTATAACTTTGCACTCTACATTGCCATTCGACGTCGTTACATACTGTATTTTGTTTCTTTTTTATCCAGCTACACGATTTTCTTTATCGCCTTATTCGGTATGGGATACCGCTATATCTGGCCAGATTTCCCTTGGTTTGAAGAACGAGCAACCATCTTCATGTCGTCATTCTGTCTACTCTTTGCATCATTATTTTCTTCGGAATTTCTAGACGCAAAGCCGCGTTTTCCCAAGGTGGTAAAGGCGATGAAGAATTTGGCCATCGCATTATCAATAGTTGCAATTATAGCCACACAAATACCTGATTACCCCGACGCAATTTCAGTGATGATGACTCTGGCACTAATCATTCCTATTCTGTTAATCATAGTCACTACGATGGCGGGACTATCTCAACGCGGTTCAGGAAGACTATATATTATCGGCCTGTATTTAATGGCTTTGGCGATTATTCTGCACGACCTAAGTCGTCAAGGAATTATTCCTATGTCACTGCCATTGCAATATGTATCTCATATTGGTGCTGCTGGGCTAATTCTGGTGCATAGTCTTGCCATTGTTTGGCGTTTAGGTGAACAACGTTTGGCCTTAATTAAAAGCCAGCGCGCCATGTTAAAAGCGCAAGAAGAATCGATAAACTCGCAAAAAAGATTGCAAGAAGCCGTAAAAAATCGCAATCAAAGTGAAGCCGACAACCGCGCAAAATCGGCATTTATGGCAATGATGAGCCACGAAATTCGCACTCCACTTAATGGAGTACTCGGTATGGTTGAATTACTCCAGCACACGCTCTTAGATCAGCAACAGCGCCAGTATATCGACACCATCGCTGATTCTGGTGAATCCTTACTCAGTATTCTCAATGATATTCTAGATCTTTCTAAAATTGAGTCGGGCAAATTACAAATAGAACACCGGCCGCTAGACCTTCACGAGCTGATCAACAACGCTTTAATGCTCTACAGTCGTCAAAGCCGCGAAAAAAAGTTATTACTGGTCGCAAACATTCATCCTCCCTTATTCCGCACTATCATCGCGGATGAATTACGACTCAAGCAGATATTGCTCAACTTTATCAGTAACGCCATTAAATTTACGCAACATGGCCATGTCTGTGTCAGTGCAGAAATTGCTAATAATGATTTAATACTAACCGTCACAGATACAGGTATCGGTATAGACAAAGAGTACATTACACGGTTATTCGATAGTTTTTCTCAAGCCGACATTTCGACTTCCCGCACCCACGGTGGAACCGGACTAGGACTGGCAATTTGTAAACGTCTAGCCGATGCCATGGGAGCTAAAATTCAAGTTAGCAGTTCCATTGGTGAGGGGGCTAGCTTTCGTCTGCAGCTACCCAATGTAATGCCTGCCGACAAAATAGATCTCCCTTCATTAAGCTATAGCCACTTTCACTTACAATTAAATAATCCAATCGAGCAGAGTACAGTCAGCGACTTTTTGTTAGCGCTAGGTATGCACGCAGAAAACCAGCACAGCACTAATAATGTGGTATTAATAACCGATTCGCCCGACAATCGCCCTCGCGGTTATTCCAGCTCACTATTGTTAGTCGACGAGCACTGGTCACGCTTCTCTTCAGACATTCAATTGCAACGTCCACTACGTACCACTGAATTATTGAATGCTCTACTACGATTGCAGCAAAAGCAGCTACTTGAGCAAGAACATTGTTCAAATGAATCCCCACCTGTGATCTGGATTGCTGAGGACAATTTTGTAAATCAAAAAGTGATCGGCGGCCTGCTAAAACACTTAGGGGTAACCTATCGAGTGTTCGACAACGGCCAGGAGTTATTTGAGACCTATAAACTCAGTCACGAAAAGCCTGATTTAATTCTGATGGATTGTGAAATGCCAATCATGGATGGCTTCGAAGCAACCGTTAATATTCGCTCAACAGAAGCCACCAATAATTGGCATCGAGCTCCCATCATTGCTTTAACCGCCCACCCTGCTCGAGACCTAGAGGATCAAGCCAAAGAAAGCGGAATGGACGGTATTATCAGCAAACCTATTCGCAAAGAAGCCCTCCACCGCCTGTGCCAGCAATGGTCACCGAACAAGAAAACGCCTCTTATTTGATCGATTTATATCAAATAAAAGCTGCTCGACTGCGATGACTATGAGCGGGATAACTGCCCAGAATTCTCAACTCGCGTGCGAAATACGCTAACTCTTCTAAGGCATTAGCAACGTTGGTTTGTTGTGGATGCCCATGAATATCCACATGAAAGTGGCTCGCGTGCATAGTGCCACCATCCATATAGCTTTCTAGCTTTATCATATTGACATTATTCGTCGCAAAACCGCCCAATGCTTTGTAAAGAGCAGCCGGAATATTCCGTACAGAAAACAATAAACTAGTGATGTACTTAGCATCTGGAATAAAGGTTTGATGCTCCTCTCGTTGGCTAAAAACGAGAAAGCGAGTGGTATTGCCGGTCACATCTTGAAAGTTCTCTTGCACTATATCCAAGCCATACAACTCGCCAGCTAATGCTGAAGCAATCGCTCCCGCCTGACGATTATTTCCCTGACTCAATACTTGTGCAGACTTAGCCGTATCGACCGCTGCAACAGCCTTAATATTCAAACTATGCAGGCGCTGGTAACACTGCGCCAAAGCTTGAGGATGCGAAGATACTTCGCGAATATCTTCTAATCGAACACCCGGTAGAGCCAATAAGCAATGATTAACAGGCTCAAAATGCTCGGCAGTAACAAACAACTGGGTCTTAGGTATCAGGCGATAGATTTCTTCCACACGCCCCGCCGTAGAATTCTCCAGTGGAATCATGGCGCGGTCGGCCAAACCTTGACTAACCATATTCATGGCAGAAAAAAAGTCTTCACAAGCAACGGCTTCCCATTCGGGAAAAACGTGGCTGCACGCTAAATGCGAATAAGCACCCTGAGTTCCCTGATAAGCAACACGTTGCATAATTTTAACACTCCTTTCGCACCAAATAAGTGCAATCATATTCATTAGTCATTGCACGCACCAATATAATGCATCAATAATCTAAACTCATTTTACCAAATGCCATGATCGCATGAAGCCGACGGGACGGCGAGTACTGGCACAGAGACTGCAAGTCCGAAGTATCAATAGGGAAACCGTCACGGACAGTCACTATGAAAACACATGAAAACCTTTGGCCTGCGGAATTAGCCCAAGACTCCGAAGATCTGGCCTTGTTGGATCAAGCCAGTGTCGTTTTGAGTAACTTTCCGAAGACTTGGTTATGCCAATGGCAAGAGGTTTGGCTGCCGCTTGCAGGATGGCTCGCTAGCAAGAAGCGATATGCAGCACTGCCGCCCATTATTGGCATTCATGGCGGGCAAGGTTCAGGAAAGTCCACTCTCAGTTTAGCCTTAGCCAAAATCTATAAAGAAGCCTTTAACTGGAACGTCGCTATCGTTTCCATTGACGATTTGTACCTAACTCACGCCGAACGCGAAGAACTTGCAGCTACTGTTCACCCATTATTAATTACTCGTGGCGTACCGGGCACGCATGATTATGAACTAGGACAAACCCTATTCGGCAAATTACGGCGCTTAAGCGCGGGCCATAAAGTAGCCATTCCAGCGTTCGATAAGGTATCCGATGATCGCTTGCCAGAAGATCAATGGCATCAAATAGAAGGTCCTATCGACATGATTCTGTTTGAGGGTTGGTGTGTTGGCTGTCAGGCCGTTCCAGAACAAGCATTAGAGCAGCCAATCAATGACTTAGAAGAAAAAGAAGACATTGGCGGACACTGGCGACGCTGGGTTAACGAGCAGCTGAAATATCACTACCACGACTGGTTCAATGCCATTGATACATTGGTCATGCTCAAAGTACCTGATATGCAAGCGGTTAGCCGCTGGCGCACCCAACAGGAGGAAGAGAATATTCGTAATCGCCGCGGTGACGGTGAAGACCGCAGCTTGGATGAAATAGCGCTAGCCCGTTTTATTCAACACTATCAGCGGCTGACAGAGGAGGCATTAAGTTCACTTCCGAGTTATGCTGACTTAGTACTTACCATCAATCATCAGCACTGTGTCGACAGCGTGATACAGACTGACGGGAGGCTTGCATGATAGAAGAATCCATTCGTCCTGCCCTACCAATCGTGGTCATGACCGACTTGGATGGAACACTACTGGACCATGATAACTACAGCACTGCGGCAGCCAAACCCGCATTAACTTGGCTTCACACCCATCAGATTCCGTTAATATTCAATACCAGTAAGACCTATAATGAGGTCTATCAGCTAAGACGGACGTTAGATAACCACGATCCTTTTGTGTGTGAAAACGGCAGCGCTATTTTCATCCCCAAAGCAGAAGGGACAGGTTACAACACCGAGTTTATAGGACTGCGTTACTCCGCCATATTGAAAGTGCTTCATCAATTGCGTCAGCAGGGATTTCACTTTCGAGGCTTCAACGATATGCCAGCTACAGAGGTAGCCGCTCTGACAGGGCTTTCTATCGAAGACGCCCATAGCGCTAAGTCTCGTGATGGTACAGAGCCCGTTCTATGGCAAGGCAGCGAAGCTGAATTAGTAGCATTTAAGCTAGCCCTTACTGAACACAAATTACAACTTCTCGAAGGGGGACGTTTTCTTCACGTTATGTCGCAAGTTGATAAAGCCGAAGGCGTAATCTTTTTTCGCCACCACTATCAAGAATTGTGGCAAGCTAACCCTATTGTAATTGCTTTGGGTGACAGCGATAACGACCGAGCCATGTTAGAAGCGGCCGACTATCCAATTGTTATTCCAGGCAAGAAATCGACACTTAAAATAAATAATAGTGCTGTGCAGTACGCAACGAGTCATGGTCCGAAGGGCTGGAACCAGACACTATTACCTCTATTAGAACAACTGCTGAAGGAGACTCGCAGTGGCTGATTTTTATCAGAATGGCATCATCACTACGCTACACAATTTAGTCGATCGACCGTTAGAAGACTTAGAAAAAGAACTGATGAGTTTTTCTCGAACTCGACCAATGTCGTTAGTACTTCCATCGCTGTACTCCGAACTTGAAGGCCCAGCGCTTGATAACATCATCACAGAACTTACCCAAGTGCCTTATCTCAATGAAATTGTGATTGGTCTTGATCGCGCCACCGAAGCCGAGTTCGAACATGCTAAGCATTTTTTCTCACGATTACCGCAACACCATCGTATTTTATGGAACGATGGCCCGCGCCTGAAGAAGCTAGATGCGATGTTGGCCGAGCAAGGTTTAGCTCCCACCGAGCTGGGTAAAGGGCGTAACGTTTGGTATTGCTATGGCTATGTCTTGGCATCAGGTCGTGCAGAATCCGTTGCCTTACATGATTGTGACATCATCACCTACGACCGCAGCCTACTTGCCCGTCTGATTTACCCTGTTGCAAATCCTGGTTTCAATTATGAGTTCGCTAAAGGGTATTACGCACGCATTGCCGATCAAAAACTCAATGGCCGTGTCAGCCGTTTACTCGTAACGCCGTTAATTCGCGCACTGAAAAAAGTGTATGGTTCTCTCGACTTCTTGGAGTACTTAGATAGCTTTAGATATCCATTATCAGGTGAATTTTCGATGCGCGCCGACGTGCTAAATGACATCCGTATTCCAAGTGATTGGGGCTTAGAAATTGGTGTTCTATCTGAAATGCGTCGCAACTACTCGACTAATCGTATTTGCCAAGTAGATATCGCAGATAACTACGATCATAAACACCAACCACTATCCCCAGATGATGCAGCGGCCGGCTTGTCGAAAATGAGCACCGATATCTGCAAAGCTATTTTCCGCAAACTAGCGACCCAAGGCGAAGTATTCAGCACCGAAACCTTCCGCAGTATCAAGGCGACCTACTTCCGGATTGCCTTAGACTTTATTGAAACTTATTACAATGATGCGCGTATGAATGGACTAACCGTTGATCGCCACAGCGAAGAGAAAGCGGTAGAGCTGTTTGCAGAAAACATCATGAATGCGGGCGAACATTTCTTAGCCAACCCCATGGAAACTCCCTTTATCCCTAGCTGGAACCGAGTAATCTCAGCGGTGCCTGACATTCTCGACCGTATTTACGAAGCGGTCGAAGAAGACAACGCCTAGGGCAAAATCACACAAGGCTGCTATATACTGCAGCCTTGTTTGATGATCAGCTCACACTTCCACTCTGACCCACATACAGTATCCCTACTGGCCGTATATTTTTTATTAGGAATCCTGTAAAAAGGCGACATGAAAACTCCGAAACGAATCCAGCCCCTAATCGACGAAGGCCTTGTCGATGAAGTTATTAGCCGCCTTATGAGCGGTAAAGAAGCCGATGTATACGTTGTCCGCAGCGACTCTGAAATTCGCTGCGCAAAAGTATACAAAGAAGCCGCTCAACGCAGCTTCAAAAAAGCTGCGCAGTACCAAGAAGGGCGAAAAACACGCAACAGCCGTCGTGCTCGGGCGATGGAAAAAGGCTCCAAGTTTGGTCGTAAGCAACAAGAAGCGACGTGGCACAATGCCGAGGTCGATGCGCTTTATAAATTGGCCGACGCTGGCGTTAGAGTACCAACGCCTTATGCCTGCATCGATGGCGTACTGCTGATGGAGCTAATAACCGACGAAGATGGCTATGTCGCGCCACGCCTTGGCGAAGTGACTATGTCGGCCGAGCAAGCGATTGAAGATCATGCAGTAGTCATTGAATACATAGTTCGTATGCTGTGCGTTGGTATCGTTCACGGTGATTTGTCCGAGTTCAATATTTTAGTCGACGAATATGGCCCCGTTATTATCGACCTTCCACAAGCCGTGGATGCTGCCGCGAACAACAATGCAGAAGCCATGCTGGCTCGCGATGTGAATAAAATCCGCAGCTATTACGGTCAGTTCGCGCCGGAACTACTGGACACTCAATACGCAAAAGAAATGTGGGCCTTGTACGAGGAAGGAGACTTGCATCCTGATATTGAGCTCACCGGACACTTTGATGGGCCAACCGAAGAAGCCGACGTCGATGCAGTGTTAGAAGAGATCAAAGCTGTACTAGCGGAAGAACAAGAACGCCAAGAACGGCTCAAAGATGACGATGAGGATGATCTTTAACCTTCAAATTTGTATCGAATAGAGCCATGGACTGGCTTCTTAGCACAACAATTCTATTTTTCCTCTATCTCCCAACACAAAACATCGACTTGGCCTGATTTATCTTATTATTAAAGTCATCAGATACGATAGACTAAGACCATAATAACTATTAACTACCGCGGAGAGAGCGATGAAAGCACTTCATTGGCTACTAACTCGAACGTTTACCTACATCTCACTTATACTGGCCTTCGTGGCTATCTACCTTATCGGCGACGATATGGGTAAATTGTTCCTATATTTTGTACTGCCATTCTACGTTGTAAGCTTAACCTTCCAATTGATTGCACCTAAGGTGAAAGCACCGTTAGAAAAGAACGAGCTGCTGACGGATATCATTTCTAACTCGGTAACAATCGGCCTCGTAAACACCATCCAGACTTGGGGTGTCGGTGTTGTTTTTGCCCTATCGTCTTCTAGCTTGTTGATCCACTACGGCATTATCGATGCTGAGTTTGGCTTAGCTAGCTTGCCATACTGGGCACAAGTAGTACTTGGCCTATTGATCATGGACTTCTTTTTCTATGTTACTCACCGCATGGCGCATGAAGTTCCATTTTTCTGGAACTTCCACGCCATTCACCATTGCGCACATCGAGTAACCTTTATGAATGCGTACCGTGTGCACCCTGTAGATGCCATGTTCCGCCGCTACGTTCCGCTCTTCTTCGTGATGCTTACGGGTATTAGCCACGAAGCTTTTATCGCAGCTTCGATTATTGGTTCGGTTCTAAGTACGGTTACCCATTTGAACGTTGATCTACGTCACGGCTGGTTTAACTACATCTTCGCGACCAACGAAAATCACCGCTGGCATCACTCGACCAAAATGTCAGAAGCTAAGAATTTCTCTATTATTACTATTTGGGACCACATGTTCGGTACCTTCTATTTACCGCGAGATCGTGACATGCCGACCAAAATCGGCTTAGGTGACGAAACGGGCTATCCGCTTCACAACTACTGGCAGCAACTGGTCGAACCATTCCGTAAAAAGAAAGAAGAAGTCAAACCTGCCGTCACCAGCACAAGTGCGAAAGAAGAGGCACTGAGTTAAAACACGCCGCATAGCGTAATAAACTAGCTCAAATCGTCAAAGGCAGTCGCCGTTACAAAACGCGACTGCCTTTTTTATTGGCTAAACACTTTGAGTAAGCCAAACCGTTTGATAGGGGTACAAGACTAGCTCGTCGATCAAAGTCGTTGGTTCCAACGCAAGAATATCCATCAAGCCATTTTCTAAAAATCCCAATGCCGCTAACGGCAATTTAAGTATCCGCTCCGTCACATTCGATATCGCATAGATACGTTGCGAAGCATCAACACTGGTACGCTTTAAAATAAATACGTCAGAGTTAATTTTCACCACATCTTGGCGAGCATCAGGGCTAAACGCCGGTTGTTTGCGTCGAATCCGAATCATACGACTCAATTCGTGAAAAACTTCCGCTTGTGCCGTTACCGAATTCGATAACAAATATTCTAGCTCGTCTTTATCCCAAACCTTACGATTGATGGATCGCGTACGTCCTGTTTGCTCCACATGGGCTAAATCATTCGCCGATGCAGTAAAGCTATGAATATACAGTGCAGGAATGCCCTGCATCGCCAACATAATAGCTTGAGAACATAAGAAGCGCTGAACTTGAAAATGATCAACCCCGCGCCTTGTCCCCATACACGCATCGAATAGCGTAATGTTTATTTCATATGGGCTTTCGCTACCATCGCTATTCGCTTTCATGCTCACAAAGCCACCAAAACGATGCATGCAGTCGATTAAATCTTGTACCTCCCGCTCAGGTAGAATCCCCTCCACAGGACGAACCCCAATGCCATCATGCGATGCCGTGAAGTTTAAATACGTACATCCTTTAGGCAATACAGGAATAGAGTCAGCCCAATCCGATATAAAGGATGAATTGCCTCGATTTAAAGCGTGCAATACCAAAGGAGGTAAGCCAAATTGATATACCATATGCGCTTCGTCAGATTCACCAAAATAGCTTAGATTTTCGACAACTGGCACATTGGTTTCAGTAATTACGACGACTTCAGGAGCTACAAAATTGACGACATCACGCAGCAGTTTTACCACCTCGTGAGTCTGCGGCAAATGCAAACAACGCGTACCAATTTGTTTCCACAAAAAGGCCACGGCATCGAGTCGAATAAAGCGTGCCCCGCGTTCAATATAAAACAAATAAATCTGAATAAATTCGAGCAATACTTTGGGATTGGCAAAGTTCAAATCTATCTGGTCTTCACTAAAAGTCGCCCATACGTGGCGAACACCTCGATGGGTATGCACAGGAGTCAACAACGGCGTATTGCGTGGGCGCGTGACCAAAGAAACATCCGTACTTGGATCAACCTCGATAAAGTATTCCGAATAGGGTTCATGATTACCGATGTAATCAACAAACCACAAATTTTCACGTGAACAATGATTGATGACTAGGTCGGCCATTAAATCAAACGACGCAGCAATACTCGCAACATCATCCCAAGTACCCCACTCCGGATTGACTTGGCGATAATCAATTACCGAAAAACCATCATCCGAACTGTAGGGAAAAAACGGTAAAATATGCACAGCGTTGACCGTTCCGGACAAGCGCTCAGACAAAAATTTGGCGAGTGTTTGCATAGGCACCTCTCCGGGCGCCTGAATACTATTGCCGTAAGTAATTAAAATAACGTCTTGTTCAGACCAGCGCGGAGAATCTGCACTGGTCGGCACTTGGAGTAACGTGCGCTGATTTGCTTCAACATAGTTTTGGCAGACACGCAGAAGGTCGTTAGCGAGTGCATCGACGTCTGTTGAGTTTCCATAAATCCGTTTTAAACGGTAAGCGAACTGTCCGAGCGCAGCATCTGACATTCAACATCCTTAGGTAGCGATAGCGATAGTCGTAATGGCTTGCCAGTTTCGTGCCGACATTGCCTCCTTCGGCGTTAACCAACTTCCTCCCACGGCAAAGACATTTTTTAAAGCTAAATAATCGTGATAGGTTTCAGGGCCAATTCCACCGGTCGGACAAAAACGCACATCGGCAAATGGTCCACCTAAGGATTTCAGCATATCCACGCCGCCAGCCGCTGCTGCTGGAAAGAATTTCTGCCACATAAAGCCCGCGTCACGAACTTGCATAACCTCTGTCGGCGTCAATACACCCGGTAAAAATGGACCGCCCCACTCGCGCGCACAGGCTAAAATATCGCGGGTAAATCCGGGGCTTACTGCGAACTCCGCGCCCTCTTTTAGAGCATTTTCTAAATCTTTACTTGAGGTCACTGTCCCTACGCCTACGATAGCTTCGGGCACCGCGTTTTTAATCTCTTTAATGGCCTCCAATCCGTGCGCAGTACGCAAGGTAACTTCCAATAAACGCACCCCTCCTGCGACCAAGGCTTGAGCCATAGGAACGGCCGTGTCTAAATCATCAATAACGATAACAGGCATCACAGGTTTTGCGCGCTCTAACCATAAATCCCACATAATCCTTCACTCCCATCCTATGCTAATCGCACCTTCGTCGGCAGAACCGGCGTTGCGACGAAATACCGTAAATAATTCTCGGCCCACACCCATCGTTGAACTGCTCACATCCAAAGGCGCAAAGGCTGATATATTCCTTTGTGCGAAGTCCTCGGTTAATACGTTTAATGTTCCTGCGTGTCCATCTAAGCGAATAACATCGCCGTCTTTGACCATGTGCAGAGGGCCGTCAACGAGAGCCTCAGGGGATAGATGTATCGCGGCTGGAATCTTCCCTGACGCTCCGGATAATCGTCCATCGGTTACTAAGGCAACACGAAAGCCTTTATCTTGTAAGTTAGTTAGTGCGGGAGTCAGCTGATGCAATTCCGGCATACCGTTTGCCCGCGGCCCTTGCCCTTTAACCACAACAATAACGTCGCAATTTAATTGATCTGCTTTATAAGCTGCCAACACTTGCTCTTGATCGGTAAATACTCGAACAGGCGCTTCGATAACCCAACGATCATCAGGAACCGCCGATACTTTCATCATGGCGCGACCTAAATTACCGTGCACTAGCTTCATTCCACCCTCGCGCATAAACGGCGCATGTGCAGGGGCTAATACCGATAAATCCAAGCTTTCACTGACAGCTGGACGCCATTGAATAACGCCATGATCGTCGAGCCATGGTTCCTGAAAATAGTGATGTAATCCATTACCCATAATGGTTTTTACATCGGTATGAAGTAGTCCAGCATCCGCGAGTTCGCGCATTAAAAATGCCATGCCTCCGCTTTGATGAAAGGCATTAATATCCGCACTTCCGTTAGGATAAACTCGTGTCAAAGCAGGCGTAACATCCGATAAATCTGTCATGTCTTGCCAGTCGATTTGAATACCAGCCATGCGCGCAATGGCGATTAAATGAATACTATGATTCGTTGAGCCGCCGGTCGCCAGTAAGCCGACAATGCCATTGACTATGGTACGTTCATCAACCATTTGCCCTATCGGAGTATAATCGGGCGCCAATGCCGTTATTTCGCTCACGCGCTGCGCCGCTAATTCGGTTAATGGCTGGCGTAAAGCATCATCGGGGTTCACAAATGAAGACCCCGGCAACTGCAATCCCATAATTTCCATCAGCATTTGGTTGGAATTAGCAGTGCCATAAAAAGTACAGGTGCCACTGCTGTGGTAAGACTTCATTTCACTATCGAGCAATTCCTCTTCGCCGACATCTCCTGCAGCGAACGCCTGTCTTACTTTTGCTTTAGCTTGGTTACTAATACCACTGCGCATCGGCCCAGCCGGAACAAATACCGCAGGGATATGACCAAAGCGTAACGCCGCCATTAATAAACCGGGAACGATTTTATCGCAGATGCCGAGCATTAAAGCGCCATCAAAAACTTGGTGTGACAACGCAATAGTGGTACTCATGGCGATAACATCACGACTAAACAAGGACAACTCCATACCGGTTTGTCCTTGCGTAACGCCGTCGCACATTGCTGGAACACCACCGGCTACTTGGCCAACATGCCCAGCCTTGAGCAAAGCTCGTTTCAATATATCGGGATAACCTTGGTACGGCGCGTGAGCCGATAAAACATCGTTATACGCCGTAACAATTCCAATATTTGCACCACGATGACTCGACTTTAAAATCAATTTATCGTTGTCTGGAGCCGCAGCATAATCATGAGCTAAATTAGTACAACTAAGCTGTCCTCGCACAGGGCCGTTCGCCAAATCATCGGCTATGCGTTGCAAATAGGCCGCACGAGTTTGTCGGCTACGCTGCTTAATTCGCTCGGTGACACTAACAATAACGGGATGCATTATTCGCTCCTGTAAATACTCAAAGGCACTTGAGATTGGTACAGCAAGGTTCTCACTGGCATTGCCGCAATATTTTGGCGTTCTGTTTTTTCCGTTGCCTGCTCATATACGGCATTTTTATCAGCACCTTCAAAATGCAGATACAGGTGACGACAATTAGACAGAAGACCCCATGTGAGCGTCATACGCGGAAGTTCAATAGGCTCATCAATAACCGGACAACACCATGCGGCACCACCTTCGTTTAGACATTTACTTAAGGCATCGGAATCAGGGAACCAAGAAGCAGTATGCCCATCGTTACCCATACCTAGCACAGCAAAATCTAGGCGTACCATCAATTCATGCAATTTATTCTCGCACTCCATAAACCCAGAGACCGGATCTTTCGCGCGATTTTTTAAGGGTAAAAAGTAGGCGCTCGCCGCTTTATTTTTCAATAAATGCTCGCGTACTAAACGGGCATTACTCGCTGCATTGTCTTCATCAACCCAACGTTCATCAACTAATGTAATTAATACTTTTTGCCAAGGGATATCTCGTGTGGACAGTTCTTCAAAAAAGCGGATTGGCGTACTTCCTCCACTGACGGCGATACACACTCGGCCTCGAACTTCAATTGCTTCAGCCATGCGCTCAGCAAGATCATCCGCTAATTGTTTGGCTAATACATCCGAACTTTTAAATCGATTACCACTCATTCTAAACTCCTCAACTGTTTCTACCGATTAAGATAAATACAGTATATTTAGCTATTTTCGTCCCATAACCGCCCTTCTTTCGCTAACAGCAATGTGGCTGCCGCTGGACCCCAAGAGCCAGAAGTATAGGGTTCTGGACGTTGTTCGATTTCTTCCCAATAGCTTAAAATAGGATCAACCCAACGCCACGCTTCTAGTAATTCATCATCACGTAAAAATAAAGTCGCATTCCCGCTCAACACATCGAACAACAAGCGTTCGTAAGCCTCTGGCACTCGGGTTTGCTTATGATTTGCAGGATTTAAACTTAAATTCATTGGTCGCACATTCATACCTGGGCCTACGCGTTTTTCGCACAACATTAAGCGCACGCCTTCATCCGGTTGCAGACGAAACACCAATTTATTAGCCATAGTGCTTTTATGTTGCAATGGAAATATTGAGTGCGGTATTTCTTTAAAATGCACCACAATCTCACATGCTCGCTCAGCCAGACGTTTACCTGTACGTAAATAAAATGGAACCCCCGCCCAACGCCAGTTATCAATTTCGACTTTTACCGCGACAAAAGTTTCAGTCATGCTTTTAGGGTGTACGCCCGGCTCATCTCGATAGCGTGGAACTGGCTTGCCCTCAGCAACACCGGCATCGTACTGGCCGCGAACAACGTTATCGCTAATGTGATTGCCAACAATCGGTTTTAAGGCGCGCAATACTTTTACTTTTTCGTCGCGTACAGAATCCGGATCTAACCGAGCCGGAGGCTCCATTGCCGTGATACACAGCAATTGCAGCAGGTGATTTTGAAACATATCGCGCATTGCACCCACTTGTTCATAAAACTCGGCGCGCTTCTCGACTCCAATAGATTCTGAAATAGTGATTTGTATATGATCGATATAATGCTGATTCCATTGCGACTCAAACAATGAATTGGCAAAGCGCAGCACCATTAGATTTTGTACCGTCTCTTTACCTAAATAATGATCAATACGATAAATCTGACATTCGTCAAAATATTCAGAAACGATATTGTTAATGGCAGATGCCGATTCGTAATCATGGCCGATGGGCTTTTCGAGGACGATTTTACTGTTGCTTTTGATCAACCCACTATCGTGTAACCCTTGGCAGATAGGAGTATAAAGATCGGAACCTGTTGCTAGATAATACACACGATTTGGATCATCGCTGCCCAATGTCGTAGCGAGATCGAGATAACCTTGCGCGCTATTAAGATCAATCGTCAAGCAATGCAGGCACTGACTAAAACCTTCCCACGTTGCTAATTCTAAATATTCAGATGGCAGATGTGATTTGAGCGCTTTTTCAATACGCCCTAAGAAATCCTCGCGCTCTAGTGTTTGGCGAGTGGCGGCGAAAATACGTCCGCTGGGTAAACGACCATCTCGATACAGTAGATATAGCGCCGGCATTAACTTACGTAATGCTAAATCTCCAAGCCCGCCAAATAACACCAGCTCATATGGTGCATTAATGTGCATCGTTCACCTCCGCTGTTCAATTTCAGGGCGCCGCTATAACAACTCGCCTCAATCTAATTGCTTGATGGTGCTAAAACATCTCGTAGAGATCCTGTCACGTCCATGCCAAGTCTGCTAGTACCATTTGACGCCTCTGTAGACCACGTCATGCTTTGGGTTCCCCCTCAACCTAACGCCTGTCACAAAATAGTCGTATTACTAGTGTAGACAAGCAGGTTCTATACCGTCGGCATTATCTTTGCACCATAGTGAATCAGAGCGATGCTGATATAATGCACGCACGTTTTAGCATAAGAGCTGTTGGTCACGGTGAACGCCCTTTAGGGTTGACGTAAAACCGCAACAAATCTGACATAATCTATGCAAACTCCACCTTCTCATCTGTATCAGACAAGGATAGAAAAATATGATTCGCAAATGCCTGTTCCCTGTTGCCGGTTATGGCACACGTTTTTTGCCTGCAACAAAGGCTATGCCTAAAGAAATGCTACCAATCGTTAATAAACCTTTGGTGCAGTACGGCGTTGAAGAAGCAGCAGCCGCGGGTTTGAACCGCATCGGTTTCATCACTGGTCGCGGTAAACGCTCCATTGCCGACCACTTCGACATCAGCTATGAGTTAGAGCGCGAAATCGCTGGTAGCGGCAAAGAAGAGCTGCTGACCTCTATTCGTAAGCTTATCGACGAAAACGAATTTGCCTTCAAACGTCAAAATCACATGAAGGGCTTAGGCCACGCCATCCTTTCTGGTCGTTATCTGATGGGCGATGAGCCTTTTGCCGTTGTTCTTGCCGATGACTTATGTGTTGTTGACGAAGGCGAAGAAGGCGTATTGGCGCAAATGGTTAAGCTATACAAGCAGTTCCGCTGTTCTATCGTCGCTATTCAGGAAGTACCTGAAGATGAGGTACACAAGTACGGCGTAATCGCTGGCGAATACATGAAAGACGGTCTGTACCGTGTTACCGACATGGTTGAAAAACCAGCCAAAGAAGATGCACCAAGCAATCTAGCGATTATCGGTCGTTACATCCTGACTCCGGACATCTTCGAACTTATTGAGAACACAAAGCCAGGCAAAAATGGCGAAGTACAGATTACCGATGCGCTACTGAAACAGGCTCAAGATGGCTGCGTACTGGCGTATAAATTCAAAGGCCGTCGTTTTGATTGCGGTAGCATCGACGGTTTTGTTGAAGCAACAAACTACGTGTACAACAACGTGTTTAAGAAAGACTGATCGCACACTCTCCTGAAAACATGAAAATGTAGTCAGGAAGCAGGAAAATTGTGAGGCGAATTGCTTATTCGCCTCACAACTTCATCATTTCGACGATACAGCCCCAACTTTTTGTTTTTTATCGAAAAAAGCCATTGACGAAAAACGAAACGCTCCGTAATATACGCCTCGCTGTTACGAAGTTCCCCGATAGCTCAGTCGGTAGAGCAGTAGACTGTTAATCTATTGGTCGTTGGTTCAAGTCCAACTCGGGGAGCCAACAAACAGCAAGTTCGGGGTATAGCGCAGTCTGGTAGCGCGCCTGGTTTGGGACCAGGATGTCGGGAGTTCGAATCTCTCTACCCCGACCAACTCTTTATAGCTGACATTCTGCTCAGTTAGTCTTAAAAAACATTCCAAAATCGTGTATAAATACCACCCAACAAATTATTATGTTGTGGCTGTTATGTCTTCTGTTGCTCCTCTTGTTCAATACCCGATTCCATGTCCGGAATGTAACTTCTATACATCAAACCCTGCGTCTGTCTTGCTACAAAGCAAAACATTTGAGTGTCGTCGTTGCCAACACCAACAAGCATTGAATGACAAACAACTCGCCACCTTAAAAAGAACCGTTTCACATTTGCAAAATTGCGGACTATACCAAACCGCCACAACAGACCACGCCGACGCTGAAAGTAGCGAATCCTTCGCCTAGCAAATATAACGGTACTGTAAAAACAAAAATGCCTCCAAAAGGAGGCATTTTTTAGATCAGAATAAAGAACTTACTCTTTATCTTGACCAACGATTTCCAACAATTCAACTTCAAAGATCAAAGCAGAGTTAGCTGGAATTTTAGGGCTTGGGCTTTGCGCGCCGTAAGCTAGGTCAGCCGGAATAAACAACTTCCACTTCTCACCCACTTTCATCATTTGCAAAGCTTCAACCCAACCGCGGATTACGCGATTCACTGGGAATTGAGCAGGCTCACCACGCTCTACCGAGCTATCGAATACAGTACCGTCGATTAGAGTGCCATGGTAATGAACACGCACTTGGTCAGTGGCTGCTGGAGTCGCACCTTCAGCCACTGCGGTGATCACTTCATACTGCAAGCCAGATTCAGTCGTTTTCACGCCTTCGCGCTTAGCATTTTCGGCTAAGAAATCCTGACCAGCTTTAGCAGCTGCATCATTCAATGCTTGCTGCTTACGCTCTTGCTCTTCGGTGATTTTTTGGAATGCAGCTTGAATCGCTTCTTCATTCAATTTTGGTTCTACATTACCAATCGCATCACGAATACCTGCAATAACTGCTTCAGCATTCATCTCGAATGGTTCGCGAGACAATTGACGACCAATGTTCAGACCCACACCATAACTTGCCTGATCAGCGGCACTTTCTAACTTCACAGATTCCTCCTGACCACAACCGGTCAACAATACAGTACCCAACAATAACGCTGGAGCCATTTTTAATAATTTCATGTTTCTTTCCTGAAGAAGAGATTATAAAGGCGAATACCCTACTACAGCCAAGCAGCAATTCCTACGGCGGTTATGACCATAAACGTAAAGGATTGTTTGCCGACTCTAGACGATAACCCTTAACAGACGTAATTACCCTTACTCGCACGCTCATCACATTCGCGTCGAATGTTTTTACACACTTGGATTTCCGCAGGCGAAAGCCCACTAGCCATTGCACATTTATAATTACGCTGGCGCAACTCTTTATCGGGCACACCGGCCATATTCGACGGCTGACATGCCACTAATAGGGTTGCTAAAGCAATAAATAGATATCGCACGCAAATCACCATGACTATTTAATCCACGTTGAAGCGTGTCATATGCTCAAAGTTTTGTCCACCGTTTGGCGACTCAGGCCACAATAACAAAGAATAAAGGAATATCATGCAAAAGTTAGCCTGCTTTAAAACCCCATAACTGCGAAGAATGGGTATAATCTCAGCAAAAGAAGATATCAAGGACACACCATGCTACGCATTATTTCGCTATCTCTCATACTGGTATTTATTGCAGGCTGCAGCGGGCAATCAACCGCCGAACTTCGACGCCTACAAATGCTTGAAGCACAACGCGCAGAAGAAGCAGCACGAGAAGCACAAAAGCTCGCCGCTGAACGCGACACTCGAATTCAAACTCGTCTTAACGACGCACACAACGCCTGGGAAAATGATCGTAATTTAACCAGCATCGACATCACATCACTGTTTGAGAATCACGGTGCCCAACTCACTGCAGGAAAAACGTATTTTGTTGAATTTGAGCTGCAAGCAGCTCGTTACAATTACGGCGAAGATAAACAAAGTTTCACCATTGTTGGCATGCGTAATTTACCGAGCAGTAAAGTTTACAGCCCGATATTTCCCGACGAAAATGCTCTCTACCAGCCAGGACAAAAAGCCAAATCTGTGCTTGAGTTTACCCTGCGAGACGAAAAAGAAGAAAATCAAATGGCCCAGTTGGTTGAGCGCGAAGATGGGCAACGCTGGGTCGCTGCTGTGCTCAACTTTAAAGATTACGAATCTTTAGTAACTTTGCAAAATAGTTGGCGCTGGGAGCCAGGCTTGTTTGATGACATCAGCTGGCATGTTCCACCAGAAGTTGCTTATCCACAAACCAGCAGTCGTTCCCTTTCAATGCAAATAGGTTTCCGCTTTTGCCCTCTTGATCGCTGCTATTTAGACTCCAATTATCGCAAGCATGCAATCCATGGAGTACGAGCCGATGTTATTAGCATAGCTATTGGTAATCGTGACACTGACAACATTCTGGCCGAATTTGTGCGTGATGCCCTATAATTTTTAAAAGACATAACCCGACATATTATTTATTATTGTAAAAATTATTACCTAGTTGGTTTAATACCAGCCTAAACAAGGATGTTAGAATGACAAATCCGATAAATGGGGCAAGCATTGCGTCTGCCCCATCACTTCCTGTGCAATTTTCTGCGACTAAATTTGGCTACTTTAAACTGTGGCATGTCAATTTACTGCTCTCGATAGTAACGCTAGGTATCTACAGCGCATGGGCGAAAGTACGCAATACTCAGTACCTTTACGGGCACACTCAGGTTGATGGGCATCGTTTAGCTTACCTAGCAACACCATTGCAAATTCTTAGAGGCCGCTTTATTGCGGTTATCGCTTTTGTTGCCCTAAGCACAATCGCTAACTTTTTTCCGATAGCTGGCCTAATTTTATACGGCGTATTATTACTCGCCCTCCCGTGGCTAATCATTCAAGGCATTCGCTTCACACTTCATATGACGGCCTATCGTAATATTCGCTTCTCTTTTACTGGAACTTATACCGATGCGCTCATTAACTTCATTGTGTTACCGATTTTATCGATATTCACCTTGTATTTAGCGATGCCTTGGGTAATGCGCCGCATTCAATTATTTATGATGAACAATATTACCTTCGGCGGTGAGAAGTTCAGTCTTAACACCAGTACAGGACAGTACTATCTGGCGGCACTGGCAGCTTTCTTATTGAGTATCGCGGTCATTGCCATCGGGGCAACACTAATCTTTTCTGGCGTCGATTTCACCGCATTCAAAAGCGAAGACCCAAAAGCTTCTAAGCAGCTCATACTTTCCATCTTCTTGCCACTTTACGGCCTTATGTTTTTAACTGGCTATTTATCAATGGCGTTGTTTAACGCCATGATTCGCAACCATGTAGTGAATAACTTACAAGTTGAAAACGTCGCTCGTTTTTCGTCCTCGGTTAAAGTTATTCCTTACATGTGGTTGACCGTATCAAATGCAATCATCTTAATATTCACTATCGGCCTAGGACACCCAATCGCTCTGATACGTAAATTGGACTATTTATCGAAGTGCACCCAAGTGCAAGTTCTGCCTAAGATGAACGAACTGATTAATACTGTTGGTATTACTGATAGTGCATTTGGCGAAGAAGCTGCTGGATTGTTCGATGCAGACGTTTCATTGATTTAATGAGAACGTTAACCGGACTATATTTGTTGGCTGGCGAGTCCGCTAGTCAACAAACGCGACTTACTCTGCTAGATAACGGCGACATCAGGTTACACAAACTATTAGATGATGCGCCGATTCGATCCGCAACGGCTGATTCAGTTAGCCTTGGCAGTGCGATTCCTGGCCTTCCCGTAGATCTAATTTTTGCAGATAAGGCAACTTTTACACCCGACGATGTATATTTTCGCTGGCCATCATTGAGCCAAGGGTCGCGCTTCATTGAATGGTTGGAATCACACATAGTCGCAATCATTGCCGCGACAATTCTGGTACCAATTATTTTTTGGTGGATTATCACCCGCGCAGTTCCAACGACAACCGCACTTGTTGTACCCCACTTACCTACCGGTGTCGCAGACGTTTTAGGTGAGCATACCCTAACCCTTTTAGACAAAAGCATGTTCGATGACACCTCGATAAGCGACGAGCAGCAAGCGAGCATCAATGACTTATGGTTTGCCGTAATCAATCCATTGCCTCTAGCACACCCACACTATCAACTATTATTTAGAGATAGCGCTATCGGTGCCAACGCAATTGCTCTTCCTGATGGTACTGTGGTTGTAACCGACGATTTAATTACCTTACTAACCGACAAACCAAATGCACTAAAAGCCGTGCTATTGCATGAAATTGGTCATATTGAATATCGACATAGCCTGCAAATGATCACCCAAAGCACGATTACCGCTGTTATATATACCATGCTGGCTGGTGACATTGATGGTGCCGGAGAGGCCGTGATCGGTGCGGGCGTAGGTTTATTACAAAATGCTTATAGTCGCGACATGGAAGCTGAAGCCGATAACTTTGCATTCAACCACGCACCAGATATTGGTATTTCTGCGAATGATTTCGCTATAGCCATGCGATCACTCGCGGCATCCCATGGTGTTGATCCAGAAGCCGACAGCGATGATTATAGCTGGGAGGAACTACTGCATACCCACCCAGATATAAAAGAACGAATAGATCGTGCCGAAAACGCAGCGGCACTTGAGTCTAAGCCTTAAACAAAAAAACCGACGTTAACGTCGGTTTTTTTAGCTCGCTTCAAATCTTAAAAACCGATTGAAACCGAAGCGCCATAATAAAGACCAGACACATCAACATCTGTCGCGATATCTGTTAAATCTTCATCTGTTTTCATGCTTAAAGAGCGGTAACCAGCTTCTAGGCCGATATCCGCAATTGGCACTGGAAGGTCGTAACCTAAACCATAAGAAATATCTGACAGAGTATTACCGCTGTAGCCAATGTAATTCACATCAACTTGAGCATAAACACCAAAAGGCGTATCCACTTTTACTGCACCGTAAACCATAGGAACGGTGGCATCTAAATCAACACGCTCAGTACCAGACAGTGTGTTGCTAACTTCAGCATAACCATCAAACATACGGCCCGTTAAACCAAAGTTAATATCGACGTATGGAAGTGGCAACGGCAAGCCCCAGTATAGGGTTACGTCGGTATGGGACAAATCAAGATCGCTCGTTACAGGTCCTGCGAACGCTTGACCATTAAAACTAGTAGAAAGAGCAAGAGTACCGTCACCAGAAAGGTCTAAGCTGGTTTGCTTTAACTTGATATTCGGTAGCATAGGCACTGGATGTTCAAAAAACACAGTCAACTGAGTGCCATTTTCAGAGTCGAGACCTAAACCGTTATTGCTGCTATCAACAGAAATGTCGTCGTCAATTTGGCCTGTTGGTTCGGCGTTCCATACGCTGGCTTTAGCACCAACGGTGAACAATAAATCTGCGTGGGATGCAACGGGTGCTAGCGCAACGATAAAGGCTGCAATGGCCGTCTTTTTCATCAGAATATTCCTATTGTTGTGATCTGTTCCTACGGAACCGGTCTAAACCAGTTGCCTTAGTTTGCACACAATTGGAAACTTTGCCAATCATTTGCGGGCCTTTTATCGCCCACAAATGATTAAGATTTTATTAAACGCTCGATCAGAACTGAACACCGATACGGCGACCCACTTCTTCATACGATTCAATCACATTGCCCAAACCTTGGCGGAAGCGATCTTTGTCGAGTTTTTCACGAGTTTCTTTATCCCACAAACGACAACCGTCTGGAGAAAACTCATCACCCAACACCACTTCACCTTTGAATAAACCAAACTCAAGCTTGTAGTCGACCAACAACATACCACCATCAAGAAACAAAGCTTTTAACACTTGGTTCACTTTAAAGGTTAGCTCTTTCATTTTGTTGAGTTCTTCTTCTTCGGCCCAACCGAAAGAGCGCGCATGATATTCGTTAACCATAGGATCACCCAGCGCATCATTCTTTAAGAACAATTCAAACGTTGGTGGCACTAAATCAATACCTTCCTCTACGCCTAATCGACGTACTAAGCTACCCGCAGCGACGTTACGTACAACACACTCTAGAGGAATCATGTCCAAACGTTTTACGAGAGAATCAGTATCAGACAGTAGTTTTTCAAAGTGAGTAGGAATACCCGCTTCTGCCAACTTGGTCATAATGAAGGCGTTGAACTTGTTGTTCACCATACCTTTGCGGTCAAGCTGTTCGATTTTCTTACCGTCGAAGGCAGAGGTGTCATTACGAAACTCCAGTACCATGTAGTCCGCATCATCTGTGGTGTACACAGATTTTGCTTTACCTGAGTAGAGTAATTCGCGCTTTTCCATGGGGTTCTCCGGAAATAATTTCAAAATTCGTTACTGGTCAATAATTACTGGTCATTGAGGTGATACCACGGGGATATCATATCTTGTTCGAGCAACGTCACTTCGTGCGGCTCGCAACCGATTGCCTCGGCCAATACTTGGCTTACCAAATATCGGTCATTGTTCTTTTCACTGATATGCCCTGCCGTTATGTGGCGCAAGCCGGGCCAGTTTACCCGTCGTATAAATTCTGCGCATTGCTGGTTACTAAGATGACCAAATGCACCAGCAACGCGAGCACGCAAACTAGGCGGATATGGCCCTGTTTGCAATAGCTGCGGGTCGTGATTTGCTTCAACTTGTAAGCCATGACAGCCCTGATACACATCGACTAAATGCGGTGTCAGCGAGCCGAGGTCCGATAGTATACCAAGCCTGTGGCCATCTGCATTCTGTAAAACGAATTGTAGTGGCTCTTGAGCATCATGAGGAACAACAACAGGGATAATTTCTAGGCTACCAACACGAACCGCTTCATCTGCTCGTATGCACCGCCAACGGTCGTGTCCAACCCAGTCCATTTTTCGGGCAGTACCAAAGGATGCATAAAAGGGAATATTGAGATGATCACAAACAGCAACAACCCCGCGTGCGTGATCACCGTGTTCATGAGTAACAAATAAGGCATGCAGCTGACCTGGATCGACACCAGCCTCTAATAAGCGCTGCATCAGCGAGCGCTTAGAAAAGCCACAGTCAATCAGTACGCACACATCATCCTGCTGAACTATCGTGGCGTTTCCTTTGCTGCCACTACCTAACGATGCGTATTTCACTTCGTTAGCTGGGTTTTAATCTCAGTCAGCACTTCTTTGGTCAGAGCATCGTCTGCCAAAGTTTCGGTATCTAACAAGAGGGATAAATACACACCCAAACGGGCACGATTCATCTTCAGTTGGTAAGTCACAAACTCTGGCTCGTCGCTACTCCACAAACGTCCCCACCAACTCTTCTTCTCGGCATCTTCGGCAACAGGTGCTGGCAGTTCAAGATAGTACGTACCCACACTGCGATTGAGATCAGAGAGCTTAAATGAGGTTTCTGTTAACGCATCCGCTACTTTCGACCATGCGTTAGCAAAGCCACTATCTAAGCGCAAAATTTGGCTGCCAGCACCGTCTCGCTCAAGACGCGGATTCAAACTGTCATCGCGGTACTGACTTAACGTCGCCGACTCATCGTCCATCGCTGCTTCATCAGGCATTGGATCCGGCTTTGGCACCTTAAACTTTTTCGGCTCTTCGCCACTCGCTAACGTCTCAGATTGCGGCGCGTCAGGAATAGCAAAACGATCTTCCACCAAAGGAGCCATGTCCGTGGGTAACTGAGTACTAGGCGCTTCCTCTGCCTTCAGATAATCGTTGGTTCGGTCACGAAAAGTGTCTCCGAACATCCAGCTGCATCCACTTAAAGATGCCAGCACAAGCAGGAAAAGAATTCGCATAGTATTCCGTTAAATCAGTTTTAGAGCTGACAGAGCCAGTTCTACTTTTGGATAAAAACGTTCATCCAATTCAACAAGAGGCAATCGAATGCCATTTTGCATCAATCCCATGCGTGTTAAAGCCCACTTCACTGGAATTGGATTTGCTTCAACAAACATAGCGTTATGCAAAGACATCAATGAATCATTAAGTGCTTTCGCTTCATCGGCTTTGCCGTCCAATGCCAGCATACAAAGTTGATGCATTAGTCGCGGCGCAACGTTGGCAGTAACCGAGATATTCCCCTTACCACCCAATAAAATCAGTTCGTAGGCTGTTTCATCATCACCTGAGTATACCGCCAAGCGGTCACCAACCAGATCAATCAGCTTACGCGCACGGTCTAAATCACCAGTCGCTTCTTTAACTCCGATGATTTGCTCAACATCCGCTAACGCGGCAATGGTTTCTGGCAGCATATCAATCGCTGTGCGGCCAGGTACGTTGTACAAAATTTGTGGAATATCAACGGCAGCCGCAATGGCCTCATGGTGTTTAATCAGACCACGCTGTGGCGGTTTGTTGTAATAAGGCGTCACCAACAAGCAAGCATCCGCACCGACGCGTTTTGCTTCTTGGGTCAACTCAATCGCTTCAGCGGTATTGTTCGCCCCAGTACCCGCAATGATAGGACGACGACCCGCAGCCTTTTTGACCACGGCTTCAATAACACCAATGTGTTCTTCTGTTGTGAGAGTGGCCGACTCACCGGTAGTTCCCATAGCAACGATGGAATCAGTACCTTCGTTTATATGGAAATCCACCAGGCGATCGAGACTTTGCCAGTCTACTTGGCCGTCGGCATGCATAGGGGTAACCAACGCAACAATACTGCCGGTAATCATGAAACACTACTCCCAATAAAAAGGGTCGCGATGAGCGAAAAATTCAGAGGCGCAATACTACTGGCGCAACCATTATGTGACAAGTCAGTTACTCTATACTGGCGCGTTCGTTGTGCCCGCGGGCCAAGCTCGTATCACCGCTTTGAATAAAGTTGCTAGGGGGATGGCAAAAAAGACACCCCAGAATCCCCAAAGGCCACCAAAAACAAGAACGGCGACAATAATCGCGACCGGATGCAAATTTACCACCTCTGAAAATAGCAAAGGCACTAGCACGTTACCATCCAAACCTTGGATGATGGCATACACAGTGAGTAGATAAATAAAATCATTGGTCCACCCCCACTGCACATAACCAACAAGCGCAATAGGCACCGTGATCACTGCCGCACCAATATATGGAATCAATACCGACAAGCCGACGCCAATCGCCAAAAGTGCTGCATAGTTGATTCCCATAATGACAAACGCTACATAACTCACGCCACCAACAATAATGATTTCAACCGCTTTACCGCGGATGTAATTTGCAATTTGCACATCCATTTCTGCCCAAACGTTATTCAATAAATTGCGCTTGGTTGGCAAAAAGGCGGTACACCACTGAACGATTTTGGTGGAATCTTTCAGCAAGAAGAAAACTAAAATCGGTACTAAAACGCAGTATATGAGTAGCCCCATAACACCAGTAATACCCGATACCGAGAAGGTCAGCGCCAACTGTCCAATCGAAGCTATTTCATCACGAATTTGCTGCGTCCAAAGCTTAACCTGCTCTACCGTTACTAAATCAGGATATTTCTCTGGCAACAACATCATCAACTCTTGCCCTTTCGTTGCCATGCGCGGCAATTCATAAAAGAACTGAGTCGTTTGTTTCCAAGTGGCGGGCAAAATAATCAACAGCAGCGTCAGCAAAATTGACAAGAACAGCAGGAATACCACCACAGTGGCCGATAAGTGCCCTAGACCAAGACCCTTAAAGAAGTTCATAGCGCCCTGAAGAAGATAAGCCACGACCATCGCCGTTAAAAACGGCGCCAGCACCGAACCCAAGGCCATAATTAGGAGCAGCAAACCGCCGATAATGAAAAGCAACAACAAGGCTTCTTCATCAGAGAAATAGCGATCAATCCAGCCGCGAACGACCTTCAGCATAGTTAAGCTCCCTTCTTAATCCAAAATTCATAACGGCCATCAACATCAGTTGCAGCCAATAGTTCGTGCGTACTCAACTGCAAGAATCGCGGAATATCACGCCAACTGCCAGAATCTGTAGCAATGACATGCAGCACGTCCCCCACCGAAAGATTACGCAGAGCCAGCTTTGTTTTTAATAACGGCATAGGACACATTAACTCGCTAGCATCCAATTGAGCAGCAGACGCGATAGAATTAGACACCTTTACCACCTTTTGCCAAACTGGGCTGTGCATTATACGGAAGTGCCGCCAGAGCGCTATGCACGTTACTGTCCGAACGCGATATTCTATGCGAACTCTTACTAAGGTTTGTGTCTAACCAACGTATCATTTTTAGGAACGACTTCTTGAATGTTCGAACGATCAGTCTGATCGCAGGTTTGCTAATGGGTTCCTCTGTCAGTTTTGCCGACAGCGAACTTCCGGCACTAGGCGACCGAGCGTCTGGCTATGTCTCCATGCAACAAGAACACGACCTTGGGCGCTTATGGTTAAGGCAGCTTCGTTCCCAAGTTTCCAGTTTAGACGACCCCTTAGTACTCACCTACTTCGAAGATCTGATATATCGCCTAGTTCCACACAGCGAACTGCGAGAAATGGATTTGGAATTCATTGTCGTCGATAGCCCCGAATTAAACGCCTTCGCTGTGCCTGGTGGCATCATCGGCATTAATGACGGTATCTTTTTGTACGCTAATGACACCGACGAACTTGCCGCGGTGCTTGCACACGAACTGGCTCACTTAAGTCAGCGCCATTTCTCCCGGCAGATCGAAAATGCCGAGCGTCGTGACCCCATCGCTCTAGCAACGCTACTGGCGAGTATTTTATTAATCGCCACCAATAATCCCGATGCAGGCTTTGCCGGATTAGTGACAAGTCAGGCCGCCAGCATACACAACCAGCTAGCGTATAGTCGTGATTTTGAGCGCGAGGCCGATCGCTTAGGTATGCTGACCTTAGCAGGAGCAGAGTTAGATCCTCAAGCAATGCCAAGCATGTTCGAAGCCATGTTGAACGCCAACCGCTACCGCGAAGCCCCGCCCGAGTTTTTACTGACTCACCCAATTACCTCTAGTCGTGTTGCTGATGCTGCCAACCGTGCTGAACAATACCCAGCGAGACCACGCTTAGCCAGCTTCGAATTTAGCGTGTTACGCAATGATGCTCGCCGCCGTTACCAACTAAAAGATAGCAAGGCAGAAGAACAATTTATTCAAGAACTAAGCAGAACAACCGGTGTTAAAAACGCGGCTTTGCATTACAACCTCGCCAATATCTACCTCAACAACCGTGATCCAGACAAGGGCCTAGCTCAGATTGAGCAAATAGAATCCCCTTGGCGCCAACATAGTGCGACCATAGCACTAGAAGCACGCCTGCTCGCACTCAATGGCAATAATGATCAAGCCATCAAAGTATTAAACGATGCTCTGCGCCTGAATCCCAATGATCGAATTTTAGTAAAACCGTATGCACCATTACTGGTGGAGGCTGGGCGCGCAACCGAAGCCAGCCAATTGTTACGTAAGCAAACCGAACTCTACCCAACCGAACCAAGTGCATGGCAGCAGTTGAGTAACGTAGCCTACAAGGCTAATCAACCGATTGTTGCGCATCGCGCTTTGGCTGAATATTTGTACTTTAGCGGGCAACGCAGCAACGCGTTAAAACAAATGGATGTGGCGCTGTTAGAAGCGCGTAAACGTCATGATTTTTATCAGGAGGCAGCGCTCAAAGAACGCTTAAAAGCAATGACCGAGAGTCCCACATCACTGCAATAATTGCACTGAGGATGCACAACTCTCAACCAAAAGGAAAAGCGATCAGACCACAGGTACTGGATTAAACTGCAACATACGTTGCAAGCTGACCACTGCCTGCTGGCGCAGCGTCTCTTCGATAATGATTTCTTGATCGTGATTTTTTAATACATCACGAATATTTTCTAAACCGTTCATTGCCATCCAAGGACAATGAGCGCAGCTACGGCATGTTGCTCCATTGCCCGCTGTTGGCGCTTCGATTAACAATTTATCCGGAGCGGCCTGCTGCATTTTATAAAAAATAGCTTTATCAGTCGCAACGATCAAAGTGTCATTTGGCAGATTCTTAGCTGCGGCAATCAACTGACTAGTTGAACCAACAACATCGGCCATCTGCACCACTGCTTTTGGTGACTCTGGGTGAACTAAAATGGCGGCATTAGCATGAACGCGTTTTAGATCTTCCAAAGCCCTAGCTTTGAATTCGTCATGTACAATACAAGCGCTATCCCAAAGCAACATATCGGCGCCGGTTTCACGGGCGACATAATCACCTAAGTGTTTATCAGGCGCCCATATTAATTTCTCGCCTTGGTCTTTTAGGTGATTAACGACATCCAATGCAATGCTAGAGGTCACTACCCAATCAGCACGCGCTTTCACTGCTGCCGATGTATTGGCATACACTACGACGGTACGATCTGGGTGCTGATCGCAAAACGCAGAAAATTCCTCAACCGGACAGCCAATATCAAGAGAACAAGTAGCCTCAAGAGTTGGCATTAATACGCGCTTCTCTGGGCTTAAAATTTTTGCAGTCTCCCCCATAAAACGCACACCAGCAACCAACAATGTGCTGGCGGGATGATGAGCACCGAATCGTGCCATTTCAAGAGAATCTGATACGCAACCACCAGTTGCTTCTGCCAAGGCTTGAATTTCAGGATCTGTATAGTAATGAGCGACGATCACGGCATCTTCTTTTACTAACAATTCACGGATTTCTTCAATTAAGGCGTCACGATACGCTGGGTCCATATCACCAGAAGGTTTCGCCCAAAAATCGCGGACAATCAATTGTTCATTAGTAACAACAGACATAATGCTCTCGTATCATTAAACTCAATATCTCAGCAAAACATGACGCTGAGGTAGGCCGTCGCATTTTATCACAACACTGTTTTAAACAAATAAAAGCGAGGGGTAGTACAAATAAAAAAAGGGGAGAAAGTAAACTTTCTCCCCCTTTAGAATAAGTGGTGGGTCGTGCTGGATTCGAACCAGCGACCAATTGGTTAAAAGCCAACTGCTCTACCAACTGAGCTAACGACCCTTAGCTGCTGTGCATCTTAACAAAATAAATTAAAAGATCAACAAATTCAGCAACTTAGATCTTCCTTTTCCCTAATTATCCGCAGAGGATAATAGTGGTGGGTCGTGCTGGATTCGAACCAGCGACCAATTGGTTAAAAGCCAACTGCTCTACCAACTGAGCTAACGACCCGGAAGAGGCGCATATAATACTTAATTTTTAGAAACCCGCAAGACTTTTTTTAAAAAAAGTTTCACTATCAGGGACTTAGGTAAGGAATTACGGGGAATTCAAAGGGGCGATCGTCGAATAAATCGCCCAAAAACACTGGGATTTATGGCGCTTTCTGGCCAATTTTACCTAAATAAGACTTAGCTAACGACACAGTACCATCAGCTTTTCCAGCATAACGATCAATCACTTGCTGTAGCCACATACGGGCCTGCTGATCATCACCTTTACGATGCATCGTTACCCCAAGCTTATAAGCCGCATCAGCCGCCTTGGCACTATCAGGAAAATCACCAATCACGGTGCGAAAACGCTCTGCCGCACGATCAAGTTGGCCATCCACCAGATTCACCTCACCCGACCAATATCGAGCGTTTGGCACTAAAGGATCGCTAGGATACTGACTGACGAAGGTATCAAACGCAGCACCAGCCTCTGAGAACTTCTTTTCACGCACCAGTGTCATCGCAGCCTTGTAAGCATCACC
This sequence comes from Thalassolituus oleivorans MIL-1, assembly GCF_000355675.1. Lineage (NCBI taxonomy): Bacteria > Pseudomonadati > Pseudomonadota > Gammaproteobacteria > Oceanospirillales > Oceanospirillaceae > Thalassolituus > Thalassolituus oleivorans. Next base: position 2,256,040 of record NC_020888.1, read on the forward strand.
AGGCGCGACGCTTGGCGTTGAGGACGCGACATTTGAGCCACTAGTGGCGACGACTTTAGGCACATCGTCAATAACGGGTTCTGCAACCATCAGGGCAGCAATACGACGATCAAGATCTAAATAACGATCTTGCTGCTCTTGCTGAATGGTTTGAATTTGATTGTCTTGCTCTTCTACTCGACCACGCAACATCGCGATCTCCTCCTGCATTTGCTCTATTTGAGTCAGCAGTTCGGAAACGAGAGTGTTATCTGCTGCTGGAGCGGCAACGGATTGAGTTATGGAAGGAGAAAAGTTTCTTTGAGTAGTATCGACAGGGGTTGAACTAGCAGGTGCTACCACACGGGTAGCACCAACTGAAACCCAGTCGTCATCAGCGCTTGCGGCGGCCGCAACAGCGACCAGCGCCAGTGTGAGGACTGTTTTATTCATTAACGGCTCTGGTATTTCACTTCAACGCGACGGTTTTTAGACCAGCTCTTGTCGTCATGACCCATCATTGCTGGGCGCTCTTCACCAAAGCTAACAACTTCTAATTGACCAGCAGCAGCGCCATTAGCCAATAAATAACGACGTACAGCCATTGCACGACGCTCGCCAAGAGCTAGGTTGTATTCAACAGTACCGCGCTCATCAGCGTGACCTTCTAATACAACGCGAGCTGACTTATTAGCGGCTAAATACGCTGCGTGTGCAGACAATGCTGCTTTGCTATCGCTTTTGATCGTGGTTTGATCGAAATCGAAGTAGAAAACAGTCATTTCCATTAACTTAGCTTGTGCAGCATTTGCTTCTGCTTGCAAAGCTTCGCCACTGAGAGAAGCTGTTTCAACACCACGAGTTGCTGCGTCATCAGCCGCTTCGTTCGCTTGTTGTTCAGTCGCAGTCATTGAAGAACCCGCGCCTTCTTCCATGTCACCTTTGCTTGCGCAAGCAGTAACCAAAAGAGCGCCAAAGGCCAAACCCAAAGCTTTATATAGTGCTGTTGTTTGCATAACAGTTTTCCCAATCGAGTAGTTAAGAGGAGATTATTTTAAAATGGGTGACCACGCTGGTTCCCGAACGTCACCATATTTTGACGGAAGGCGAAATTTAACTTCTCCATCCACGGATACAGCGGCCAGAATACTGCGGTCTGATTCACTTGCGGCATAAATTACCATACTTCCGTTAGGTGCAACACTAGGTGATTCATCCAAATTTGTATCTGTCGTTAATATTCTTACCGTTCCCGTTTCTAAATCTTGGGAAGCGATATGAAATGAGTCGCCATTACCATGCACAAATACCATTTTGCGACCGTCTGCAGTCACTCGTGCACGTGCATTGTAACTGCCTTCGAAGGTAATCCGTTCAACCGACTGGTCTTTAGTGTCCAGTTTGTAAATCTGTGGACCTCCCGCTCGACTGGACGTAAATACAATATGGCGTCCATCGGCTAACCATTGTGGCTCAGTATCAATACCGTAATGGCTCGTCATACGAGTTGCCTTACGGGTGTTCAAATCCATGACGTAAATATCCGGATTACCAAGCTTCGACTGAACAAAGGCTAATTTAGTTCCATCAGGTGAAAATGATGGCGCACTATTCGATCCGCTGAAAGCGACGACTTTTTCGCGCTTACCTGTGGCTAACTCTTGGAAGTAAATTTCACTACGCCCATTTTCAAACGAGACATACGCCACTTTTTTACCATCAGGTGACCAAGCAGGAGAAATAATCGGCTGCTTAGATTTAAAAATTAGCTGTTCGCGCGCCCCGTCAGCATCAGCAAAGTTCAAATTAAAGGCGGTACGCTCACGATTGGTCGTGACATAAACTAATTTCGTAGAGAAAACGCCCGGCACACCCGTTAAGCGCTTGAAAATATAATCACTGATGTAATGGCCTAAATCACGTAGCTGACCAGCCGTAGCCTTCACACGGTGACGCAGCAATTCAATTTTCTGATGAACATCAAGTACATGGAATTCGATGGCGTACCCGCCTTCGGCTGCCGTCACACGTCCAATCACCACAAAATCTTGTTTCAAACGCGACCAATCTGCATAGATAACATCAGCAACTTCTGTTGGCTGACTAATCATGTAGGCGCTAGATAAGGTTTTAAAATAGCCCGAGCTGGCCAAATCATTGGTGACGATTTGACTGATATTTTCGGGTAATGCAATCGCACCGGTCCATTCGAAAGGCACAACAGCAATCGGAATTGCACTTTGCTTACCTTGAGTTACCTCAATCACTAACTCAGCTCGTGCCGTGCTCATCACAAATAAAAACAACAACCAACTATAGCGCTTTACCACGATGCATTCTCCGGTCTAAATTTCATTGTAAATGTACGGAAGTTCTGTTCAAAAACTCGAATATCTTGCGGCACAGGTAGTGGCGACGCTTTATATATCGCCTGCTCTACCGAACGGTCCAGCGCCGCATTACCGCTGCCCTTAACCACTTGCGCTTGTATAACCTGCCCAGTTGGTACTAGAACTAACTTCATAACCACTTCTTGATCAGGCTGAACCGCTGGAGGGTATTGCCAGACAGATTCGATTTTTAAACGAATCTGAGTTTGGCTGTCCGCAGCAATTTGTTTCGATCTTTCAATATCGGCAGCCTTTTTAGCAGCGGCTTCTTGCCGAGCCATTTCTGCTGAGGCTTCTTCTAGCGCCATTTGCTCTAGTAAAGCCTGCTCGGCTGCTGCCTGAGCTGCTTTTTCGCGCTGCGCTTGCTCTTTTGCGGATTTTTCTTTCGCCGCCTTCTCTTTAAGCGTTGCTTCTTTTGCTAGCTTTTCTTTATTTGCTTTGTCTTTCGCAGCTTTATCGGCTTTCTCTTTGTTGGCCTTTTCTTTTGCGGCCTTTTCCTTAGCTGCTTTTTCTTGAGCTGCTTTCGCCGCTTTTTCTTTTGCAGCTTTCTCTCGGGCTAATTTTTCGCGCTTAGCCTTATCATCCCTTTTCTTCTGCTGTTCTTTCTCACGCTGCTTTACTGCCTGATTTTCGGTCTGTACGACATTGGCAATAAGATGCTGAGGAACAGGCTCTGGCATATGCGGCTCGCTGCGTCGCCATTCAGCCACCAGCAAGAATGCTGCAAAAGCATGAATCAATACGGCGGCAACAACGGGCAGATGATAGCTGTTCGGACTTTTCCAGCTCATACTATGGGCGCGCCTGTGGATCTGGCGCTTCAGTAATTAGACCAACGTTATTAATACCCGCCGCTTGCAGCCCTCCCATAAGCGACACGACACGCCCATAGGGTACTTTTTCATCGCCGCGAATCAATACTCGAGTCGCTGGCGTCGCTTTATGAACTTTGTCGGCATAGCTTGTTACATCAGCCAATGTCATCGCTTTCGGCGTTGCCTCATCGCGCTCAATAAAATACAAACCACGGTCATTTACCGAAATAATAATGGTGCTGTCGTCTGGATCAATTTCTGTTGGCGTCGAGTCTACGTCCGGCAAATCAACGGGCACGCTTTGCACCAGCATAGGTGCCGTCACCATAAAAATAATGAGCAACACCAACATGACATCGATATAAGGAACAACGTTAATCTCCGCCATTGGGCGGCGTTTTTGTGCAGGCTGCATAGTTTCCATTACGACTTCTCCGCTGCCCCTGCGCGTGCTGATTGCTGAATCTTATGCAAACGATGGAACAACAATGAAGAAAATTCGTCGCCGAAGGTGTGCAAGTTACTCACCATTTTGTCGACCTGAGATACAAAACGGTTGTAAAAAATAACGGCTGGAATAGCCGCCAGAAGACCCATAGCGGTTGCTACCAAGGCCTCTGAAATACCAGGAGCAACCGTTGCAATCGTTGCCTGCTTAACGCTAGCCAAGCCTTGAAACGAGTGCATAATCCCCCACACAGTGCCGAATAAACCAACATATGGGCTGGTTGAACCAACCGTCGCTAAGAACGAAAGATTGTTGTCTAAGTTTTCACTTTCACGAGTAATAGCAACACGCATCGCACGCTGCACTCCCGCCATAACAGTCTCTGGATCGCTATTGTTTTGCTTGTGCATTTTGCCGAATTCTTTTAAACCCACCATAAACACGCTTTCCATCGGACTCGGCACTTCACTTTGCTGACATTCACGATATAACTCGTTGAAATCAACACCCGACCAAAAACGCTCTTCAAACTCAAGATTTTGTTGACGGTTAGCAGATAGCAAGCGCGTACGCTGTACAATTACGACCCAGCTAACAACGGAGGCAACCACCAGCATTAACATAACGAGCTGGACGACAAAACTTGCGTTCATCACCAGATTAAAAATAGACATCGATTCGTTCACGACGACTCCTGAGTTGTCACTGTCATTGAAATTTGTTGGGCGACATCCTTAGGAATTACCCTAGGACGTCCGTTTTCATCTATACAGGCAATACTGACCGAACCTTCGGCTAACATCTGCTCACTAGAGGATAACTGGCTCTGGTTATCCGACCGGCGAACAATGCGCTGGTTCAATGTCATACTCGCTTTTCCCAGCGCGGCGACTTCAACCGTCGCGATGATTTCATCATCCAGCAAAGCTGGCTGACGATATTTCACATTCACTTCGCGCACCACGAAACGAATAGCGTCTCGCATTAATACCTGTTGATCAAATCCGATATTACGCAACCACTCGCTACGAGCACGCTCAAAAAACTTAAGGTAATTGGCGTAATAAACAATACCGCCGGCATCTGTATCTTCGATATATACCCGTAACGGCCATTCAAACATCGTTCGATTCCGAGTTGAAACGGCTAGGTAAATCGAGACCAAAATGCAAATACGCAAGCTTAGTGGCGATACGACCACGTGGCGTGCGCGTGATGTATCCCTGCTGCATTAAATACGGCTCAAGTACATCTTCGATGGTATCGCGTTCTTCGCCAATGGATGCTGCAAGGCTATCTACACCGGCAGGGCCACCATCGTATTTTTCCATCAAGGTCAGCAATAAGCGTCGGTCCATGTGATCAAAACCTTGAGCATCGACATTGAGCATATTTAACGCGGCATTGGCGATGTCTTGATCAACAATTCCCGTGCCTTTTACTTGGGCATAATCCCGCACTCGACGCAGCAAGCGATTAGCGATACGCGGAGTACCACGGGCACGACGAGCAATTTCGCGCGCTCCTGCGTTATCGAGTTCTAGCTCCATTAAACGCCCCGACCGCGCAACAATATGGCTCAAGTCATCAACGTTATAAAACTCTAAACGCTGCACAATGCCGAAGCGATCACGCAGAGGAGATGTTAATAAGCCCGCGCGCGTTGTCGCTCCCACAAGGGTAAATGCCGGTAAATCGATTTTTATCGAACGTGCCGATGGACCTTCGCCAACCATAATATCCAGTTGGTAGTCTTCCATCGCTGGGTATAAAACTTCTTCAACCGCTGGATTTAAGCGATGAATTTCGTCGATAAATAAAACATCGCCCTCTTCTAAATTGGTCAGCATGGCAGCAAGGTCACCTGCTTTCTCCATCACCGGGCCAGAAGTCGATTTAATTTGTACGCCCATTTCCTCGGCAATAATGTTAGCCAAGGTGGTTTTGCCTAACCCAGGAGGACCAAAAACCAAAGTGTGGTCAAGCGCTTCACCACGAGCGCGAGCGGCTCCGATGAAGATCTCCATCTGTTCACGCACAATGGGCTGACCGATATAGTCGGCGAGCATACGCGGACGAATAGCGCGATCTTGACGCTCTTCTACGCGCTCTTCACCTGATAATGGTGTTGCGGCAATAAAGCGATCATTCTCTATCATGCGCCACCTAAGGTGTTGCGCAGAGCTTGGCGAATCATATCTTCAGCACTGGTGCAGGTATCCGCCACTTTCATCAGCATCTTGCTCGCATCTTGAGGCTTGTAGCCCAAAGCAACCAAGGCACCTTCTGCTTCTTGCAGTAGTTGGTTTTTACCCGCTTGCTCATTTTGCTCAACCGCCGCCCATAGCGGCGCTGGCGCTTGCCATTCGATTAAACGATCTCGCATTTCAACAATTAACCGTTCAGCGGTTTTTTTGCCAACACCGGGCAATTTGGTCAAACCCGAAATGTCTTCTTGATGAACACAGCGCGCAAACGCACTGACGTCCATTCCTGACAAAATGGCCAAACCTAGTTTTGGACCAACACCACTCACCTTAATCAAGGTACGAAAGAGACTACGTTGGCTCTTATCGCTAAAGCCATACAACTGGTGAGCATCTTCGCGAATTGCGAGGTGGGTATATAAAGTGACGGGATCACCGAGCTTTCCCAGTACTGCGAAAGTAGATAGCGGCGCTTGGACTTCGTAGCCCACGCCATGAACATCAATAAGCAGCTCTGGCGCTTGCTTCTCAATGATAAAACCTTGTAAACGACCGATCATGATGACGACACAACGAAGGGATGACTGAAAGCGGCTAGCCTATCAGCAAAAGACGCTGAGACTCAACGCATCATTGAGTTTTGCGCTCGATTAACGCGACCGACCACGACGAAATTGGGTAAGCCCAGCTTGGCTGATTAAACTGGCAGTGGTATGCGCATGACAGATCGCAATGGCTAGGGCATCGGCGGCATCGGCTTGAGGAATACCAGGAAGTTTTAATAACCGTTGAACCATATGTTGCACTTGTTCTTTGTCAGCGGCACCAGTCCCCACTACCGCCTGCTTAATCGTGCGCGGTGCGTATTCGTGTACTGGCAAATTTTGCATACTAGCCGCCACAATAGCGACCCCCCTTGCTTGCCCTAGCTTAAGAGCAGACGAGGCATTACTCCCCATAAACACCTGCTCGATGGCAA